>CAZLZE010000125.1:0-14287 GCA_964563935.1 uncultured Phycisphaerae bacterium
CACCACCGGCCAATCCACCTCCTGCCGCACCGCCCGCGTCATCGGAAGATCATATCCATTCTGCGTACCGGCCGCGTCCATGCTCGGCAAACCGATCTCCCCCGCGCCACGCTCCGCCGCCTCTTTCGCCCACGCCACCGCTTCCAGACCCGTCGGAATTCGCCCACCGTTGATGTGCACCTCCCAGTATTCTTTCCCGTTCTTCAGCACCCGCTTCGGGTCGATGTTTACCACGATGCACTGCCGGCCGAACCGCCGTGATGCCTCCGTGATCAAATCCGGATTCTTCACCGCCGCCGAGTTGATCGACACCTTGTCCGCGCCCGCTGCCAGCAGCTTGCGGATGTCTTCCAGCGATCCGATCCCCCCGCCCACCGTCAGCGGCATGAACACCTGTTCCGCCGTCGCCTGGACAACGTCAAAGATGATCTTCCGACCCTCGTGGCTGGCGGTAATGTCCAAAAATACAAGCTCGTCCGCGCCTTCTTCTTCGTAGCGGTGAGCCACTTCGACCGGGTCTCCCGCGTCGCGAAGGTTCAAAAAATTGATCCCTTTGACAACGCGGCCTTTGTTCACATCAAGGCATGGTATTATGCGTCGGGCTAGCACGTCGGCATGCTCCTTAAGTGGCAGTCTCTCGTAAACTACCGTAACCCAATAATTTTAACGAAATACCAGGGGATTGTAAAGAGAGAATTGGATCCAGTAGCAAGGAGCAAGAAGTCAGCAACAGGAGGAGAATCAACCAGAACCAGAAGAGGATTCGATGGCTCGGATGTAGCCGCCAAGGAGGTTGGCCACTTCATTGAGTTCCGCCAAATGATCCTCCGTCTTGGCGTATTCCAGGTCCCGTACCAGAATCATATAATACTTACATTCCTCAATGGACCCCTGGGCGATATTGTAGAACCGAAGTTTGTCGGGTTTGGTACGTTTTCCATATCCTTCGGCGAAGTTGGCCGGTATGGAGACGGCCGCACGCCGGAGTTGGCTCGTCAATCCGAAGAGTTCATGCTTTGGGAAGGTTTCCGACAGTTTGTATATCCCGAGTACCCATTGATGCGCCCGTTTCCAGACATCCACGTCGACGAAGCTTCGAGAACGTTGTCGCTCCATAGGTGTTCCTCCCAGGCAGAGAAGGCGTGTGTCGTCAGTTACCCAATTCAAGGCGTATTATGCCGCTTTCCGCCCAGCCCTCTACTCTCTCTTCTCTCCTTCTTGCTTCTTGCTACTTGCTACTCTATTCCACCACCTGCCTCGCCACCACCTTCGGTGCTACGTATTTCGGATTGGGTATCCATTTAGAGTCATTCGTATTCCACACCAGCGGCGGCTGATTGCACATCGATCGATCAAATATGGCCACTTCGCGATGCCGGCTCACGACGTTCCCTTTCCGGTCCAATTCCTCGATCAGAATATATGCGGCAAACGTGTCGGACCGCGTCGTGATCAAATTGGCGATCCGAGACCACTTCGACGCCTTCTCCACCACGTCCTGATCACCACGTAAACCCTTGACGAAGAAATCGTCGGACGTGTTATTAGGATCGGAACCGAGTGCGGCAGTTGTGCTATTCCGCTCAAGTACCTCTCCAACCGTCTTGTAAGGCTTGTTCACCTGAAGCCTGATATTGTTCGCGGCTGCGTTTGTGATCAGCGGATGCAATGCCTGCAACGCCAGACTCGGAGCCGTATTGACGTTGATCAATCCCGGCAGACGCAATTCGTCAACCGTATCTGCGGTGGCTGTCTTCGAAAGTTGCTTGATCCCATCATCCCCCCGGTCAATGAGCCTGAAGTTCTCGACGATTCGATCGCGGAAGACTCCCGATTTCGTCGGTGTGTCTGCGTAGATTCCCCAGTCCGTAAAATCAAAGTGTACAAGATTGTCGTTGGACATGAGACAGTCCCCAATTCCCTTTTGGATTCCGGCGTTGGCCGAATACCCAACATATGGTGCAGATCCTAGATCAAGAGGACTTCTCAATCTTGCAAAAGCGAACGTTTGCGTCCCAATCTTCACGGAATCACACTGAAAAGTGTTGTTTGGGTCCCGGTAGCTTTCCGGGCAAAGGGTGGCAGTGGACGAAGTGGCATAGGCAGCACATGTGAAGGAGATGTCAACACGGTCACCGTTCGCCGTCCCATCCACAGTATTCACTTTTCCGAGGCTGCTGGGATAGGGAGGTGCATTGGGATCATTGGGGTCACTACGTGAGACAGCCCGGTTGCAGAGCGCCTTCCAGCGTTGCTGGGGACTGCTTGCATCTGTCACTTTCAGTAACGATGTTGACGCAGACTCTACTATGGGAATGTCATGGCCCGCAATTGTGCCACTGAGAGTATCTTCCGGAACTTCCACCGGGGAGTTCGGATCAATCCTACGATAGCTGACCGCACTCAGGGTGAGAGGGAGAATTGTGTTGGGGTCGAGAGGATAGGCACGCTTAACGCTGACTTGGCTCGATGAAGCGTATGGAAGGGTCCCGAAATCGGCATCCACGACCAGCGTGTTCGGGTCGTTGATGTCAATATTACCATCAAATGGGATATCACCCCCGGATGCGACAACATGGACATGACTGGGTGGATTCAACTCCGTGGGCCAGGGATTACCCACCTCTACGTGAATGGAGTACGTGTAAGTCGCTTGGTTCGGATCGCTGTTAGGATCGTATACGATCTTATCACAGGTGACGGCAATCTCCGTGATCACCGGATGCTGCTCAAGTCCGTACACTCTGCTGCTTCCATCAAACGTGTTGGTGGCAGGACGCAGCCCCAAGATATTACAGATATTATTGGGATCATTTGGATCAGGCTGAGCGGTATCGATCACGGTGGGGACCTCAACGATCTCTTGGTTCGGATCCCGATCAATATCCAGGTAATCGACCAGATTGGCAATGTATTGCCATGTATGATAGTCTGTGTTGTTAATGTTGTCGGCGTAGTTGCCTGCGGTTGTGTCTCGCGCAAACGCATCGCGTATGCCGCGGACGAACAACTTCAGCCGGTTTCGGTTAAAGCTTGAAGGGTTGTACGTTCCACCATTTTCGTTTGCCTTAATCACCCCGACCAGATCTCTAAGGGTATCCCTCAAATTGAAGGCAGCCGGGAAGCGGAGATCACTGTTTGGGTCCGTCGTATTCGGGTCGGCGAATTCGCGCCGAATGTTCCTGGAAAACCCATACGCGGTCAGATTGGTCCGCAAAGCGCCCACATCGATGTACTGTCCCAATGTACTGGTTGAAGCCGGAGTGCAACTTCTCAGTTGGAGTTCGTCGGATAAATCTATCGGATAGAAATTATTCGGGTCTGGTACTCCTGCCCAGTCGGGGTCTTCGATCCGGTAAGCATAGGCATTCTGGAATCGATCCATGGTCATCTGCCAATCTTCCAGGTCAATCAGGGAATTACCGTTCAGATCAAGAACTACGGACGATCTGCCCGGCAAATCCTTCTGTCGGCCGAATTTGCCATAAAGCCCAACTTGTCCCAGGTACTCTCCGGTTACCAGAGACATTTGCTCCGCGGTTCCAAACCATCCCCACGCTGTATTGACATTCACCAACCCACTCGTATCGATAATCCGTACCGCCATTCGATAGGCAGTGTCCGGACTGTTGGTCTTTATCGGAAGATCCCACACGAGAGCGTTGTAATAGGCCAAATTTGGGTTCTTGGGTTCTGGATCATCAACATTGGTGTCGGCAAAGGTAATTTTGAATGTATTCGGATCGTTCGCGTCTTTTCCGGTACACTCGTTGAAGAATCCTTTCTGGGCCAGCCACACCGAATCGAGATACCCATCACCGTCCGCGTCGGCGTACTTTTCCAGTGTGCCTCTCATCGCATGCAGCGCGTTGGGATCGGTCGGTATCTGATCATGGGGAATATTGCTGAACTCCCTTGGCCAATATTCAAATTGTGTGTTGGGATCGGTATAGCGTACACGGAAAACATCCGACCCTCTAGGCCAACTGTTGTTAGGATCGGTATCTGTACTTGCTAGCCACGGATCGCCATCCACCGGAACAGTGACCGTTACCCACCCAACGTTTGGCGTCGGATCATAGTAGTGGAACTCAGCACTTCTAGCGCCAGTAGGGGCGTCCCATGGCTCGTTCAAAAAATACGAACCCCACCCGTGGGAGTAGAATGCCACCTTCCCAGCGAAATTTGTGGATACTTTGTTTGGATTGTTGGGATCATTCGGATCTCTCGGATCGACGGTGATTCCATTGCGATTGTATGGCAGATCCAAAAGCCGCAGATTGTTCATGGCGTTCGAATCATTCGGATCAAATGGCACATTGTTGGCCGTGGCTGTCGTGGCATTTGCTGTCGAATTCTCCGGCCTTCCCCAAAGATCCTCCGCCAGCGTGTTCTGAATAACGGCGATAATTCCGTCCGTCCCCGTCTTCATCTCCGTCTGCGTCGTCTTGCCGCCTGTCGCCCCGCCGACCTGGTTCTTCACTGCCTGCAGCGAAACCCGCGTGGTCAGTACAAAGGTCGAGCCCATGATGGCCAATAGTGCCAGCAGCACGATCACTAAAACAAGGGCCGTGGCT
The DNA here is from genome assembly GCA_964563935.1 of uncultured Phycisphaerae bacterium. Classification (GTDB taxonomy): domain Bacteria; phylum Planctomycetota; class Phycisphaerae; order JAAYCJ01; family JAAYCJ01; genus JBAZZQ01. Next base: position 4,578 of record CAZLZE010000125.1, read on the forward strand.
CGACGCATATTAACACGTTGTATTCTTACCGACATGATGCCTACCTCCATTCCGTACATATCCCATTATACGGACGCTGGGAAGATCACTGTTTCGGGGACAGCCGGAATACGTAATCGACGGTCGTTCCCCCGTGGACCCTTCGCTGGGGATCGAATTCCGCGGGTTCCTCAGAAGTGACGGACAGATTTTCGTCATACAGGCGAATGACAATCCGAATAAGCAACGGCCAGGGGTCGTTCGGGCGAAAAACCACCAGACTGCCGTTTGTTACAGGACTTACATTTATTCCCTGGCTGCCCAAGGACACACTACTGTCTCCTGTGGGGTCCAGTGCATCCCGCCAGATGATCTGCCCATTATTATCCATCTCCGGCTGGTCGTTCGACCCCGTGGTGGCCGCAAACGATGCCGGCATGGCAAATTGTACCCGAAAGCTCCCACAATTCGGCAACATATAAGGGAAAGTGACCGTTCTGGGGTCGTCCGGATTGTTTGGGTCGCCCGGATTGTTCGGATCGTTCGGATCGAAACTGACATACGGCGGAACATGCCAGTTACGGGGAGTCTGGCTCGTATCGTCAATCCAGTTCCGATGGAACCAGGAACAGATATCGGAGGCTTGAGTGTACGCACTTAGTGCCTGGGTCGTAAACGTGCTGAATCGTCCTATGCTCGTATCGCGATAGTCCTTGTAAAAGTTGCCGGTGGTATTTAGCCCCGGCGTCAGCAGGAGTACATATTTCGAAAGAACCCATCGATTTACAATCAAAAGATTGGGGTCGCTGGGGGTCCTTCCATACAGGTTGGGAGGATTGCTTACAATCTGACCCGCGTGCCCAATGTAGCACCACGCGCCATTTGAACTGACGTTGGTATCGATAGCCGATCGGAATTTTCCTGTTGTGAAAAAACTCAGAACATCGCTGCGGACAGACGGCATCGGATTGGTGCCGCTGGTCGTATAGGCGATTTTTCCGGTGGGCGTCTTCTCAATCAGGTCCGTGCTGTATTCCCGCCCGTAAATGACGAGATATCCGTCAGGGGAGATACCTTCCATCGCGGGTTTGATGTTGCGAATCAGCGTGCTGAAGTCCTCGTTTACGTACAGCGAGGCGTTGTTGAGCTGCATGGCATCGTTGGCCGATTTGTAGATCGCCCCCGTGATCCCCAGAATCAGCAGCAGAACCACCGTCGCGATCATCAACTCCAGCATTGTGAAGGCAGGCACGGCGAAGCGACCAGACCGCCTCCGGACCATCTCCCTCATGGCTCGCGGCACTGTCGTCCTGTCCTCGCTCTTCGTCGTCATCCTTCCACCTTAATACGAAATCACCGTCTGATACACCGCCAGAGTCGGAACCTTCCGGGTGATGCCCTGACTTCCATATGGATAGGCAACCGTGTTCACGTTATAGAGAGCAGGGTCGCTCAAGTCCTTCGTTGTGGGAGGGCGATCACGGAGCCCGTCGGAAACAGGCTTGTCGCACTGTACAGTCACGCGCTTCATGTAGTTCGGTTCTCCCTGATCCAATATCTTGAACAATTTGGCATTGTTGGCGACAAAGGTTGTTCCTCGGGGAGGCGCCAACCCGTCATAGAAGTCCAGTCTGCTGGTCACTTGCCCTGATGCCGGGCTTGGTGCGAGTTGGTTGCTACCTTGTCTCAGAATCCGGAAGCCCACTTTCGAGTGTTCGTCTGCAGTCAAGACTCCAGTTGGCTCGCGGACCACGAAAATGTTGAACTTATAACATCGAGGTATACCTGTCCCTTGTACCGTGGCCAACCAGGCATACGTCGAATCCGAAGAATACGTCAATATTGGATTGGTGCTTGGGTCGCCATCAGTATCATACTCTTTGTTGGTCCGATTGATGGCAACGTTGGTGTCGCTGATGGTGCCGGCATCAATCAGCCAGACGAAATGCCTGGACCCATTCTGCGACAATCTGTGCTGCGGATTATTCGGGTCCATAATCGCCTCCAACTCCGTCCACGTAAACCGCGTCTTGAGTTGGTTTACTGCCTCATTGAACACCATCTGGCTGGTCGACAGTTCCATGGCCTCGCGGCTCTGGTCGATGGCTACCGGAAACGCACCCGCGATAATCACAATCCCAATACCCAGGATCCCTATGGCAACCATGAGTTCTGCCATGGAGAACGCCGTTCGCGCCCGGCCGGAAGGGCACATCCGCCCATCCGCCAGCTGCGACCGATAACCATGATGTCTACGTGTTCCGGACATACTCCAAGCCTCTTCCTTGTCGCCAAGGTGTCTTCTGACCCAACAGATTATACGGGAAATGTCAAGGAAGACGAGGAAAAATGGGCTTTAGACTTTAGACTTTAGGCTTTGGGAATGAAGAAGAAAACGGACTTTGGGGGGAAAGACAAGAGAGGAGTGTGCCTTGGTTTCTTCTCTCTTCCCCAGAAGTCCAATGCCCAAAGTCCAAAGCCTACATCTATCGTCGTCGCAGCGAACTGATCAGGGCCTGGAGCGACTTTACGCACGCAAGGTGCTTCTCTGACAGGAATTGGGCATTCGGCTGGTCAAGATATCCAAGCCGTTCCGCAAAACCGATCAAGTAGCCCAATTCCCCAACCGACCCCAGAGCGATATTGAGAAAATTCAGGTACTCGGCTTCACTCGATCGGAACGATCCTTCAACAATATTGGTGGGTATCGACAGCCCGGCCCTCCGCATCTGGGAGGTTATGCCGAACATTTCTTCACGTGGAAAACTCCGCGTCTTCTTATAGACCGCCAAAGCCAGCTCATCCGCATACTGAAATGTGCGCAACTTCCTGTAATCCCGAGACATTTGCTCCTCCCAAAGTCTGCTCCTCTCTTTTCCTCCCCAAAGCCCAAAGTCTAAAGCCCAAAGCCTATCAGAATCCCAGCGCTTTCAACCGTCGCTCTTTGCTCGCGATGGCGATGATCAGGCCTGATGCCACAAGGGCCCCTGAGAGGTACATAAACCACAGCCGTCGTTGAGGATCGAGGAAGGGCTTGAACCACCACTCCTGGCTGAAGTCTTTGGGCGGTTGCAGGTCGGCTGCGACTTCGTCGGAAGGATCCGGTATTTCCGGAATGATCGGCAAAGGCTTAACCGCGATGGTCTCTTCCCCCGTCTTGCGCAAGTTCAATTCATTTCGAGCGATGCGTTCGGTGTAGTCCGGATCGACCCACAAAGCGTTAAGCTGGTCCTTAACGTGATCGACTTCCCGCTGGACTTCCTGGACCTGCTGCCCGACCGCCTGGTATTCCATCGCCAACTGCCGCTGTTCCTGCCAAAGCGGCACGAGCACACTGCCGGCAAAGAGGGCGATGCCCGTCAGGGTCAGCACCCAGAACAGGAACCATGTGATCACTATATCAGTTACGCTAATTTCGTCCGGCATGCGTTCGATTTCTTCGCTATCTTGGTCCGGTAACTCCGAGCTGATCTCGATTTTACGGCCATATTGTTGCTCAACGACATTCCTTATTATCTATCTTATCTTTTTTCGTCAAGAAAGGTCCGAAAACGTTAGACAAATGGTGAATCGTCAAATCGTTAGAACTCAAAGACATGAAAAAAGTTCGGAACGTGCTGCGGTAGAGGCTTCAAGTGTTATTGCTCCATCCGCATCTTCTTAAGTGCCGTTGGCAAATCGACGATTAAGAGACTAGACATTTTGGATAAGATAGGTAAGATGGTTAATGTAGTTCGATTGTGTTGGATTAACTTACCTTGAGTAAGCGTGGATGCGGAAAGATCCGATCCCATTACTAACTATAAAGGATATCGCGATGGCGGACAAACCAGAGTATGCGAACAAGCAGGTGTTCACGACTGGAGAGGTCGCGGAGATCTGCAAAGTATCCCAGCAGACGATCATAAGATGCTTTGATTCCGGGAAGTTACAGGGTTTCCGGGTGCCGGGCTCCAAGTTCCGGCGGATACCCCGCGAGGCCCTGGTCGAGTTTATGAAGGAGAACGACATTCCGCTGGACTTGCTCGATTCGGGCAAGCGGCGGGTGTTGGTGGTCGATGACGACCCGGCCATTGTGGAAATGTTACAGGACGTGCTGGAACGTGATGGTCGATTTGAAGTTCGAACGACCAGTACGGGATATGAGGCTGGCATTTTGACCCAGTCGTTCAACCCGGACCTTATCTTATTGGACTATCTGCTTCCGGACATCAACGGAAATGTGGTCTGCAAGACCATTCGGGAAAATTCCGCCTTCTCGCAGATGAAGGTGATCTTCGTGTCCGGTGTGGTCAATCCGGACGAAGTGGAACAGTTGATGAAGGCGGGGGCGGACGATTTTATCAAGAAACCATTCGATGTGGAGAAATTGATCGCTCGGATCGCGGAGTTGCTGGGCGTCTAGGGTGGGACTGCCGCGGGCGGCGTCCATTTCATAGCGAAATGTGGACAGCACTATGACACAAGACATGATGACAGGCGAGATTACTTCCGAACAGGCGCGTTCCAAACGGGTCGAACTGATTGTTCGCCAGTTGGAGTCGCTTCCGACGTTGCCGGTGGTAGCCACGAAGTTGCTCCAGGTAGCTACCGCCAAGGACGCGTCCATGAAGGAAGTCGTGACATTGATCCAGTCGGATCAGTCGTTGACGGCCAAGATTCTCGGACTAACCCGCAAGGCCCATCTCGGGCTCAGTGGGACGGTGAGCACGGTTGACAAAGCCGTCGTCATGCTCGGTTTCGAGGCCATTCGCAACGCCGTCCTGTCGATACAGGTCTTTGAGACGTTCGGGAAGAATGAACCGAAAACCGCCACCGAGAAGAGCGGAAGTGAACCCTTCAATCGTCAAGAATTCTGGAAGCACTCCCTGGCTGTGGCGTGTGCCGCCCAGTTGATCGTTGAACAGGCGGCTGGGCGCACGCCGGTCGATGCGGATGAAGCTTTCGTTTGCGGGTTGCTGCACGATCTGGGCAAAGTGGCTCTGGATGTGTGCCTGCCCAAGAGTTTCGCCCGCGTCGTCGAAATTGCGGTGAACAACCGGACGAGCATCGCCGACGTGGAACGTCGGATCCTGGGCATGGATCATGCCGCGATCGGAAAACGCCTGGGTGAACATTGGAAGCTCCCGGAACCGATCGTCACCGCCATCTGGATGCATCACCACAAATCCACCAGCCTGCCGGAGACGGTCAAACATCGTGAACTGGTTGATGTTATCTACCTGGCCGACCTTGTCGCTCGCGAACAGCGAATCGGATTCTCCGGAAACTACGTGTTCGGAGATCGGTCCGAGCCGCTGATGCAGCGACTGGGAATCAAGCCCGACGGATATCAGAAAATCCTGCTCGACCTGCGAAAGCGCATGGGGGAGCGGGCGTCCTTGATAGGCCTGGACGAACTAAGCAGCGAACAGCTCTATCAGCAGGCGCTGCAGGCCGCCAACGCGGAACTGGGTCAGTTGAACCAGTCGCTGACCATCAGCAATCGAAAACTCAAGTCGCGATCCCGCTATTTCGAGGCGATTAACCTGCTTCACCAGAAACTCAATCCGTCCATGCCTGTCGTGGAGATGATCGAGCATATGGCCTGTGCGGTGCGAACGGCCCTGGATGTCACGGCCGTCGTCGTGTACCGGCAGGACAAGGAGAATCGTTTTCTGGAAGTGGCGACGGCGGACCCGACGGGTTCCCAGGCCCGGCTGTTTGATCTGCCGAAATCCGACAGTATCGTACCTGTCAAGGCGGACGATGACGGATTCCTGGTGGAACCGCCGGCCTACTTGAACGAGATTACCACAAATTACGCCAAGAAACTCAGTCCCCATCCGGTGAGACTGATCCGGCTGAACTGCCGTGAGGTCCCGATCGGGGGCATTCTCATTTCGGCCGACACGCTCTTGAGCGACCGCCTGTGGCGGGAGCGCCAGGAGATTGAATCGCTCTGCACGGCGTGCGGATTGGCGTTGGGACAGTCGCTGGCCTTGGAGAGCAAGGACCGGATGGCGGAAGAATTGCTCATCCTGACCCGACAGATGCAGGAGCTGGAGCAAAAACTTCTTGAAGTGCGATGCGTGGCGGCGATCGGCGAACTGGCGGCCGGCGCGGCCCACGAACTGAACAACCCGCTGGCGATTATCAGTGGCCGGGCCCAGTTGCTTCTGGATCAGGAGCCCGACCCGGACCGGCATAAGGCGATGGAAGTGATTATTGCCCAGGCGGCGCGGGCGTCGGAAATCATCTCCGAACTGATGGATTTCGCCAAGCCGGTCAAACCGCAGCGAAAAATGGTCGATCTGGTCGATCTACTGCACACCAGTGTCGAGAACTTCGTCCAGACGCATCATCTCAAGGGGGAACAGATCAGCGTCGACGTGGGGCAGGGCGCGGACAAGGCGTATTGCGATCGCCAGCAGCTTGCCTCGGCCATCAAGGAAATCCTCGTCAACTCGGTGGAGGCGACGAATCCCAACGATCTTCGAATCAAAATTCAGATGGTCGTCGAAGATGACGGCCAGTACGTTCAAATACGAATCAGTGACAATGGACCGGGAATGGAACCGTCGGTGTTGAATCGGGCGTTGGACCCGTTCTTCTCCTCCCGCAAGGCGGGACGCGGACGCGGATTGGGACTTTCCCGGGCGTACCGGTATCTGCAGTCGAACAACGGAAACCTGTGGCTCGAAAGTGCTCCGAACATGGGGACCACGGCGTTTGTTCGGATACCGGCCAAACAACTTGGCATGGATGCGAAAGGGTAATGGATTATGCTCAATGAAATGGCGCCTCTCGTCGAAAATTCAACAGGTGACAGCCCCCGGATTCTGGTGGTGGAAGACGATCCTCAGATCTCCGAGCTCCTTCAGGACCACCTGAGTTACAGCCTGAACGCGGACGTGCAAATGGCCAGTTCCGCGGAGCAGGCAATCGAACTGGATCAACAAAAGCCCGCGGAAGTAATCATCATCGATTACATGCTTCCCGATATGGACGGACTGGAATTGATCTCGGCCCTCGGGTCGCAGCGGCAGCGTCCGGTTATCGTGATGACGGGACACCCGACCCTCGGCCGGGCCATCGAGGCCATGCGACTGGGCGCCTCGGACATGTTCGTTAAACCGTTCGACCTGGAGAAGATGACGCGGACGATCGCCGTGGCCGTCGTACGACACCGACACAATCAGTTGAGACTCAAACGCCTCATGCGGGTGCGCGAACTGTCCAAACGCGTGATTTCCGAGCGGCGGGGCCTGCGGAGAAAAATGGAATTGATCTGTCGCGATATGGTCTCCGGGTACCGGGAACTGGCGGAGAAGGTCAATCGCCTTCAGCCAAAGGACGGAACCAACTAGCCTCGCGATTTCACACACGAACGCAATTCACAGGGCGGGTTCATCCCGCCCTTTTCTCTTTTCGGATTGTCATCTCAATCGAAGCGCATTGTCCCTGCGGTGAGAGCACCATATCTTCTCATTTGTTGAAGCACATCAGGGCTGGGTCGAGGGGGCTGATGTCGTGGCAGTGGAGACCGGCTGACGCGGGTTCAGTTCGATCTCGATCAGGAAGGGCAGGGTGATGTTATCCCAATCCTTTTTCTCCGCTGTCTGGGTGGTGACGGATGTTGTCGTCATCGGCTGCGTGGCTGATGATTTTTCCATCTGGTCCGCATGAGACGATATTCCCATCTCCTGGCCGCGGAAGTACAAGCGAAGGTTGCGATGCGTGCTGCGAGCCAATTCGCCGAGTGTCGGATCTACCGTTTGAGTCTTGATGAGTTTCCGCAGTTCAGGATGCATGTCCTGACCGACGGATTCCATCATCGTGTCCTGGATTCGACTTTGAAGGAGGGGGAATTTCTCCGGAGCGACGCAGACGAGGATTCTCGCGGTCGAAGACCCGGGCAGAAGATCCAGTCCCTTCCTGGCTTGGTAGTAAAAATCGTGAACCGTCGCCAGCGACCGATAGGCCTGATCCGGCTCCGCGGCGAAGGGAATGTCGCTTCGGTTAAGAATCTCCACGACCTGTTCTTTTACCAGCATCCAGGAGGGCAGATCCGAGACTGAAAGCCGGTAATATAACGGCACCTGCTGATCGAGATATCGGCTTTGATGCGTATCTGCGGCGTCAGTTATCGCGGATGTGGCGTGAGTGGCGGAGCTGGCAACTGTTTTGCCGCCGGCTACGCTGGGAATTCCCGCCAAGGGCTCCGACGGACGAATCGCCAAGGGCCTGGATGGTTTGAGCGTCGGCGGAAGCATCAAAGGCGTTCCGATGTCTCCTTCCTTGCTCATCATCGGTTCTGCGGGTCCTGATGTCGCACTCGCTGTCACGCAGACCCGCGGTTGGGCCTCTGTGGTGTGGCTGCCTTTCAGTTCCACCGGCCCCTCGGTACCGATGTACAGTTGTTCGGATCTGACGGTGTGCTGTTGCGAAATATCCGCCTGGTTGTCCCGGTTGATGGCAATCTGCCGAGAGCTTTGCGGCGACCGGGTGATGTTCCTGCGGGTTGTCTTGTGCCTCGTCTTGCCTGTTGACGGCTCGGCCAGCGATTGCCTGAAGGATTCTGTGGACCGCGGCGGCTTGGAGGTGGACCCCGCGAATTGGGCAACCATGGAGCCCGCGTAGATCACCAATCCGATCATGGCCGCCGCCGCGAGCGTCCGAAGCCGCTTCACCCATCGCGATGTGGGCGGTTTGCTCAGTTCTTCCAGACCCGTCAGGAGCTGTTCCCGTTCCAGACCCGCCATGACTGTGGAGGTCAGATCGACAGGCGATTTGTGCCGCTGGGCGCCGATCAGATTCTGGAGAATCCGGTATTCTTCCGCCTGTTTCGCGCAGATCGGACAATCCTTCAGATGCGCCTCCACGAGGGCCGACTGGTCCTCCGAGAGCTGACCGTCAAGCCAGGCGGAAACCTGCTCGGCGTATTGCTTACAAGACTTGTCCGGCGTTTGTTCTTTCATGTCTCAGAACCTGATTTCGGATTTAGTACCGGGGCCAGGAGTTCACGCAGCGATTCTCTCGCCCTGAAGAGCCTGCTCTTTACCGTCCCTTCGGTCAGCTTCAGAATGTGAGCAATCTCGTCGTAGCTGAGCTGCTCCAGGTCGCGGAGCAGGAGGATTTGCTTCTGCGGACCTTCCAGAAGGTCGATGGCCCGCCAGAGCAGTTCCACCATCTCGTGGCTCTGGGCCTGCGACTGCGGATCCTGCAAGCCGATGATGTCCGATGCCTGCGAACGCTGAAGTATCGCCTGCATCTCCTGCTGAAGGTTGCGATCGCTTCGTGACTTGGTTTTCCAGTCGTTGGAAATATTGATCATAATTCGGACCAGCCAGGTATAAAACCGGGAGTTACCCTTGAACTGGTGGATACCTTTAATGGCGCGGGTGAAAGTCTCCTGGGTCAGATCGGAGGCGTCCTCGGGACTGGACGTCAGGCGGAACGCCAAGTTGTAGAGGCGGTCCTGGAACCGTCCGATCAAATCCGCGAAGATCGCGGTTCGCCCGGCCTGAATTTGCCTGATCAACGCAGTCTCATCAAAGGTCAGGCCCAGCTCCGTATTTACTGGTTGTTCCGATATATTAGACATTGTTACCGGTCCAAAGTTCCGCCATTCTAACAAAAAACAACTAGCGTGACCAGTGAGGAGGGAAGAAAAATCCCCGCAAAAGTGTCCAGCTGTGTCTGCCCACATTTTCTGGCCTCAGGCGACGGCGGTCCTTTGGAGGTTCCAG
>CAZLZE010000126.1:0-14232 GCA_964563935.1 uncultured Phycisphaerae bacterium
ACTCCGAGCCGCCCTAACCGAGGAATTGGTGGAGGAAAACTGGGGATGAGTCAGTATGAAGAATATCCGGCGAACTTCTGACTCATCCGCTCATATTATCGGCCAGAACATCACATCGGATTACCATGCGTCGCATTGCCACTATGTTTTACCTCCCGGCGGGCAAGGAGATGCGGTTTTTGATGGACCCCTATACTTTGGATCGCTACAATAAGGCAGAAAAGTGAATTACAATGAGCGTACAGGTGGTTATGCACGAGACAGAGACTCAACCAGAGACGTCAGGCAGTCATACGACGGAACTCTATCGCGTAATTGACCGTGAGATGTCGGTCGTCCGCGAGAAGCTGTCGGCGGAATTGTCTGACTCGGACGAATTGACCGGCGTCCTGTGCCGGCATGTCGCCCGGTACCAGGGAAAGATGCTTCGCCCGGCGATCCTTCTGCTTTCGGGCAAGGCCTGCGGGGAACTGATGTGGAAACACTTCAACTTCGCGGTGGTGATCGAACTGCTGCACCTTGCAACGCTGATTCACGACGATGTTCTGGACAACGCGGAAGTCCGCCGGCAGTCTTCGACGGCGAACCGCCTGTGGGGAAATGAGGCGAGCGTTTTGCTGGGAGATTATCTGCTGAGCAAGGCGTTCGACCTGAGCAACCGGACGGCATCACCCGCGGAATCTTCGGAGTTGTCGTCTCACGCGAAGATCATCTGCCAAGGCGAGCTGCTTCAGTGCCTGACGCACAACGACTGGACGATAACGGAAGATCGTTACCTTCAGATCATTGAGATGAAGACGGCGAGGCTGTACCAGCTTTGCTGCCGACTGGGGGCGTCATTATCCGGCGCCGAGTCGGATGAGCAGGCGGGATTGGAGGAATACGGTCGGCTTCTGGGACGCTGTTTTCAGATCACGGACGATCTGCTGGATATTCTTGGCGACGAGGGGACCGTGGGCAAGACGCTGGGTACGGACCTGCGGCAGGCCAAGCCGACGCTTCCGGTCATTCACTTCTGCCGGACGGCCGGTTTGGAGTCGCGAGAGGAACTTATCGCGCTTTTGACGCAGGGTCCCGGCGCACGATCGCGTTTTCGCGATCTGCTGGAGCGTTCCGGTAGTCTGGACTATGCGTGGAAGCTCACGCAAGAGTATATGGATCAGGCTCGGGCGCAACTGCGGGTATTGAGGGCGAGTCCTGCCAGGGAGGCGTTGTCGTCAATCGCCGAATTCGTGGTGAAAAGAACATGTTAGGACTACTTGGGAGTCACGATTCACAGAGTGCATCGGGTGCACGAGGCCATGCCCGTCGGGAACGTCTCATCTCCATTCTCACGTTGGCTCTTTCGCTGGGTCTGCTGTTCGTGGCGATGGTTTTTCTGTTTCGCAGCGTGTGGTATGCGGTGCGGGGCGTGGGGAGTATGGAGAGTGTTCTCCTATCGCTCGTTTTGATGGCGCTATCGGTTCTCCTTGTGTCGCTGCTGCGTCTGGACCGGCGGTTTGACCAGATCGGCCGAGCGCAGGAGTCGATCCTGACCTCCCTGGCACAGAGTGCGCGACCAGCCGCGGGACCAAGTGAGCTGGTTAGTCAGGATGTGGAGCGTCTGGGGATGCAGATGGAGCAAGCGATCAAGCTTCTTCAGGACGTCAACGAGAATACGCTTCTGGACGAGCCTGGGCGGCGGCGCAAGCAGGAGTTTCTCGCCCACCAGGAGCGACGGCGTCTGTTTACCGATATCGACCGTCTGGTGCAGGATCGCGAATGGGCGCAGGCGAAGGCCCTTCTCGAGGGGATGCGACAGAAGTATCCGCAAAACACGGAGGTGGATCAATACGCGAAGCAGGTGGAGGAGCTGCGGAAACAGGCGTTCAACGAGGAGCTGGTTCAAACACGCAAGCGAATCGCGGACCTGATCGCCATCAGCGCATGGGACAAAGCCATTCGCCAGGCGGATCTGCTTTTGGAAAAACACCCGGATATGGCGGCAGCCAGGGAACTGCAACTCCACGTGCGCGGTGAACGGAGCAAATTCCGCGAGGAACAGATCAAACACATGTACGCCGACATTCAGCGATCGATCGGCAAGAAGCGTTGGAACGACGCACTGCAGGTTGCGCGTCAGTTGACGGAGAAGTATCCGGACAGCGTTGAGGCGGAGACTCTCGTGACTCAACTGGCGACGCTGGAGCAGAACGCGGAGATTGAAAAGCGTCAGGACATTGAAGAGCAGATCAAGGACTTGATTCACCGTCGAAACTTTATCCAGGCGCGAGAACTCGCCCGCTACGTTCTGGAACATTATCCGAACAGTCCGCAGGCGAACGCCCTGCGATCGCAGATCGAGAAGATGGAATATCTGGCGCGTCAGCAGGAGAAGGAATTGCGGATTTAGGCGAGTAGCAAGTAACCAGCATCCAGTAGCCAGTAAGGGGAGAAGTGCCGAGGGTCTGTCCGCCGTCCGCTATCAGCTTTCAGCTTAGGAGAAGAAGAGAAGTGCTACGTGCGGTGGAGAGAAGATGGTGGGCCAAGGCCCAGCCTACGGGAGCGACATGGGGCGGGGAGGTCAGGCGTTGGCGCCGGGATCGTTCCAGCGTTCGATCTGACGCTGCTGGTAGTTGTCGGCGAGGCGTTGGATGTGGCCTTGGGCGCGATAGAGTTCACCGGAGGCGGCCCAGTTGAAGAGGACGACGGCGAGCCCGGCCGCGACACCGATTCCACCCCGGGTGGCGCGGATGGTCATTTGCTGCCAACGAGGCAGATCGGGCTGGGCGACGGACAATTCTTTGGCTTTGGGGGTCTCCCGCACCTGGCGTTCGAGTTTCTTCATGGCTTGGCGATTGCAGAGGGCGAGCGTTCCCGCGGGCATAGAGCGCCATTTCATTTTTTCGATAAGGTGTTGCACACCCGCAACGCCGTCCAGGAGGCGTTTACATTCGGGGCAAGTCTCGACGTGGCGGGCCAACGACGCGCTGACCCGCATGGCCGGGTTGTCCGCGATCCGCTCGATCTCCGAGCGGTAGCGTCGGCATTTCAGGTCGTCAGAGTTGGTTCTCGCGCACATGGTCATTTTCCTCTCAGATCCTTCAGTTTTTCGGCCAGCATAAGCACGGCCCGATGGCGGTATTGCCGAGCGGTGCCGGGCGTGATTTGCAGGGCCGAGGCGATGGCCGGATAATCGACGTCTCCGAATTCCCTCATCAGCAGCACCTGTCGCAAATGTTCAGGCAGATCGGCGATGGCGGCCTGCAGTCGGACCAATTCGTCCTGTCGGACAAAGGCGAACGCGGGATCGAGTTCGCGATCCGCCGGCTGGACGACATCGGCTTGGAAGGCGGCGTCACGATGCCGGCGTCGGAGCATATCGATGGCGATATTGGCGGCCATGCGATACACAAAACCTTTCTTGTTCCACGATTTGCCTTCGCTAAGAAGCATACTCAGTCGACAGAACGTTTCCTGATAGGCATCGGCGACATCAGCCTGATTTCCGAGGACCCGCCACAACATCTGCACGAGTCCGGGCCCGTGTGCTTCCATGACAGACAATAGACAGGCTTGATCAGGACGGGCTCGGGCCGCCTGGCTGAAGTCGATCGGTCCGGACAATATATTGGCGTAGTCCATGGACTCCTCTGCTACTGTCGTATTATACGACGGACGTGTGAGGAATTTGTAGATATAAAATTCTGAGATTTTTTCGGTTAACGCCAGAGGGACATAATCGTCGGAAGTGGTGGAATGAGAGAAGGTTCGATCAAGAGGTAATCATGCCGAGTAATCCAATAAACCCGAACATAGAGACCAGTACCGACCCGGTGGCGATGGTAGATCGCTACCTGATAGAGGCCATCGGGCGCGGGGCGAGCGACCTTCATTTTGAGCCTTTCAGCGATGGTGTGTCTGTTCGAGTCCGGCTGGACGGACTTTTGCACACGATCGGGAGCATCGCCAAGCCATTATCAGATAATGTCTTATGCCGGTTAATGGTTTTGGGCGGATTGTTGACGTATCGAACGGACATTCCGCAGGAGGGACGGATCAAGGCCCCTGAGGGCCAGAAGGATGCTCCGGGTTGGGCGAGGGCGGATCTGGGGCTGCGTCTGGCGACATTTCCGACGGTGGCGGGGACACGGGCAGTGATTCGGATTATTCGGGGACGGGATGACTTTGGGAATTTCGAGTCGCTGGGATATTCGCCGGATTGTTTGAAGGTGCTATCGGGATTGACCCGTCGACGGTCGGGGTTGATTTTGCTGACGGGGCCGGCTGGGAGCGGCAAGACGACGACGATTTACACATTTCTGCAGACGATCATCAAAGAACAGCCGGGAGTGAGTGTGATTTCGCTGGAAGACCCGGTTGAGCAGCGAGTGGACATGGTGACGCAGATTCAGATCACGCCGCACGGGGAGTACATACCAGCGGGCATTGCGGTCGCTGCTGAGGCAGGATCCGCAGGTGCTGGCGCTGGGTGAGATTCGGGACGCGGAGACGGCGGAGATCTGCATAGAGGCGGCGTTGGCGGGACATTTGCTGATCAGCACGATCCACAGCGGAACGGTGGCGGGGGCGATTGTGCGGTTAGCGGATATGGGCATTCCGGCTTACCAATTGACCAGCGCGATCGAGGCGATTTTGGCGCAGCGTCTTGTTCGACGGCTATGCGTGGAGTGTCGGCGTGAGACGGGCGATAGGTGCGAGCCATATAAGGCTGTGGGGTGCGAGAAATGCGCCGGTACGGGATACCACGGACGAACGCTTATCGCTGAGTTGGGGCTCATGGCTGGCGGGTTTCGATCCGCGGTGCGCAAACAAGCGGATATCGGCGAGTTGGAGCAGGCATTGACGCGAGATGGAATGACCAGCCTGACGGATCAGGCGGGAACGCTCGTTCGGAATGGCGTGACGACGACGGCAGAGGTGAGCATGGTACTGGGCGAGCCGGCGGAGGCGCTTCGCGGCAAGTGGGCTGGTGAAATACGAAAGGATGGTGAACATGTCTGAGTTTGAGTATTGCGGGATCGGACCGCAGGACACCGCGATCGAGGGGCGTCTTGTGGCGGCGAGCCATGATCACGCCAATCAGTTGCTGGAAGAGATGCAGGTTCGCGTCAGCCGGTTGCGGGCGCTGGATCGCGAGCCCAAATCGACGGTCAAGCCGATCAGCCACGCTGATTTTACGATGCTCAATGAGCAGATTATCGCCATGGTGAAGGCAGGCGTTCCGCTGGAGGAAGGTTTCCGGGTTCTGGCGGACGATGTTGCGAAACCGGGGTTGAAACGGTTGGTGACCGAGATCGCAGAGGACCTGGCCTCGGGAATATCGCTGGAAGAGGCGATCCGGAAGCGTCAGAAGGCGTTTCCGGTCCTGTACGCGCAGATTATCGCGGTGGGAATGAAGACAGGACGATTGGCAGTCGTTCTGGCGGGGCTTAACCGTCATCTGGAGTATCTGGGAGCGACGCGTCGCCTGATCTGGGAGACGCTGAACTACCCGCTCGTCATCGCCGTGCTCGGCCTGTGCATCATGTGGTTTACTACGCAGGTGATCGGTCCGCAGATGAAGGCGATTTTTCAGGATTTTGGAACGAATCTGCCGGTTCCGACCATTTTGGTACTGAAACTGAGCGACAATCTGGCGTGGATATTTCCGACGATGCTGGCCGTCATACTCGGTACGGTAATCCTGATTCGAGGGGCTCGGGGTCCGACGGCGAGGCGTATCAAGGAGGGAATCCTCCTTCGCGTTCCTGTACTTCGGACGATGGTGAAGAATTGCCTGGTGGCGCGATTCTCGCAGGGTTTGTCGCTGATGGTTCGGATTGGAATTCCGCTGGAGGAGTCGGTGGTCATGGCCGGCGAGGCGACGGGCAGTCCGATCATTATTTCGGATGGCCGGCGGATGCGCGAGGCCCTTGCGAAGGGCGAGTCGGTTCACCTGGCGCTGCAGATGGGCCGCGTACTGCCGCGATTCCTCGGCCATACGATCGAAATGGCGATACAGCGAAACCAACTTGACGATTGCCTGGAAGAGCTGTCACGCCTCTACGACCAGCGTGCGCAGCAGAGTCTGTCGTCGTTGCGCACCGTTCTTCTGCCTATCGCGGTCTTAATGACGGCGGGATGCATGGGGTTCTACGTGATTGCACTCTTTCTGCCCCTGGTGAAGTTGATCAGCAGCGTCAGCGGCAGTTAGTAGAGGACTGACTTATGAGTGATATGTTTGCCACAACGGTTCTTGTAGTCCTCGCGATACTCACCATTTTCGGACTGGCGGTATTGATCCGATGGGTACTGCGGCTCTGGGACGTGCGACTTAGACTCGTCGATGCGGTCATCATCGCCTTCGGCGTGGTGGTCGTGGTCACTGGAATAGTCCTAGCCCTCGGGAACACGGCATGGCCTGCGAAATTAGTGGTGTTCTTCCTCATTATTATCTTGATCGCAGCAGCCGGCGCGTTGGGGATGCTGGTGCAGTCGATGGTTTTACCCCCAAGCGTGGATTCGGCGATTCGTCGAGGGTGGATCAAGGTTCGGCCGCAGTTGCTGGTACGTCGCAAGGCGAACAAGGCGTTTGTGGATTACGCGTGCGCGATCACGCGGATGAATATGCCGATGGCGGAGGGGTTTTACCTGGCGGCGCATCAGACGCCGGGCCGGACGAGCGTGGTTCTTCAGGGAATCGCGTCGTTCCTGTTTCACGGGCTCAAGCTCTCGGAGGCCTACGCCCGCTATCGGGCGCGATCGGCGTTGGTGCTGAGCATGCTGCAGATCGGCGAGCGGTGCGGACAACTGCCGGATGCGCTGGAGTACATGCAAGCACATCTGGCCCGGGAACAGCGTCTGCGGCAACAACGCGGGCCAAGCTGGTGGCTTTATCCGATTACCATGCTTTTCCTGCTGTTTTGCGTCGGTTCGTTTCTGATGGTCGTCGTTGTGCCGAAATTTGAACAGATCTTCAAGGACTTTGGCACGACACTCCCTCTTGCGACACAGATATTGATCGGCTTGGCGAATGACCTTCACCACAGCATCCTGCTCCCCTGGGCGCTGGCCCCGGCGGTGGCCTTGCTTGTGATTCTGCAAGTATCGCCCAGACGATACCCCGTTCCGCGGTTCTACCATCGCCTGGTGGACTATTTGGCCTGGTCGATTCCCGGGTGGCGGGCGAAACATCAGTATGCGAGTATGGCCCACGCGGCGGCGGTGCTTCGCGTGACGCTTTGTTCGGGGATGACGATGCCCGAGGCCATCAAGGCGGTGGCGGACCTGGACTTGAACATCGTACTGCGGGAGCGATTCCGAAAGCTGTACGATCTGCATCTTGGCGGAGAGTCGATCGAGCAGGCGGGCCAAAAGCTCGGCTTGCCCCCCCGCTTCCTGTGGGCACTGCGTTCCGGACAGGATCGCGAGACGCTGCAGGCGTCGCTGGAATTGATCGAGCGCTACTACAGCCTGGTGGCGTCGCACTGGTATTTGGCGATGAATACGATGCTCTGGCCCGCGGTCATCGTGGCTTTGGGGACGATCGTCGGGTTCGTCGTTTTCGCGTTCTTTCTTCCTGTCGTAAGGTTAATTGAGGTGACTACGCCATGGTAGGGAATGGAAATACAGTAACCGGGAAGCGGCGTCTTTTTTACTCCGCTGGTCGCGGCGGATACCTGCTCACGGAGGCGATATTGGCCCTTGCACTGCTGGGCATGGTGGCCGGGCTCATCATTCACTTTGAGACTCGCGCAGCTGGCGCGTCGCGGCGTCTGGAGCGGCAGTATACGGCGACGGTGGCAGCGGAGTCGCAGTTCGAACGCCTTAAGGCCGGTCTGAAGGTGCTCGATCCGGAGGCGTTTCGAAGCCGCTACCCAGGCCTTGAGATGACGTATCGGGTTGAACCGGCACGATCCGGAGCGAAACCCGTGGCCGTTGTTACGGTCAGCTCCAGGGAGGAAAATCCCGTGCGATTCACCCTGAGCGGCCCGTTACCGACGTCGGCTGTTGGATTGGAGGCGAACCGATGATGCGAACACGCAGATTTACAGGTCGATCATTTACACTTTTCGAGCTGCTCCTGGTCATAAGCATTCTGGGCGTATTTCTTGTTGTTGCGGCACCCATTACACGCCACGTAATCCACAGCACGGGTTTGCGAACGAAGGTGTACGATCAGATCTTTCTCGTGACCCGGGTCAGCGACATGATTCGAGAGGACCTTCAGGGCGAATCCCGGCAGGTGCTGAGCGTCGAGCCTACGCGTCTGGTCATCGGCTCGGGGAGACGGACCGTGGAGTATCGGATCGACGGCGATCGGATTGAGCGGATAAGATCGCACGTGGTGAAATCGCAGGTGACGGGTGTGTGGAGTATTCCTTACACATCGCTGGCGTTTGTTCGTGAGCAAGGCAGGCCTGGGGTTGTGCTGGTCGGATTGCGATGGTCGCTGGGTGGACCGCCGGATCGGAGCCAGGTCGCTCGCAATGTACAGATCGCGATGGATTTCGCAGCCGGCGAGGCGAGACGGGAAGTATCGAAGGCGGAGGACGCAAGATGAAGCGGCATCAAGAACGGGGTTTTATGCTCGTCATTGTCATGGTTCTGTTCAGCATCGCGATAATTGCGGAGATGCTGACCACGCGGTATCTGGTGAATTTGCACCGGCACGTGCAGCATCGACAGGAGATTGTTCAGAAGAGAGTATCGGGAGAGGCAGATACGGGAACAAAAGAGGGGGAATGAGGAGAAGGTGGTGGTCGCGGCCCACCTGCGCGCACTTTACGGCAGGGTAAAGAAGAACGTGGCGCCTTTGTCTACCTCACTCTGCGCCCAGATGCGTCCGCCGTGCCGCTGGATAATTCGCATAACGGTAGCCAGACCGATCCCAGTTCCTTCAAACTCACTCGCCGTATGGAACCGATGGAAGGGAGAAAAGAGTTTGTCGGCGTGGGTCATGTCGAAACCAGCCCCGTTATCCCGGACAAAGAACGCGCATTCGTTATCGACAAGACACGACCCAAACTCAATCTTCGCATTGGGGGTTTTTCCCGTAAACTTCCAGGCATTTTCAAGGAGGTTCTGAAGCGCGATTCTCATCAGGTTTTGATCGGCCCGCGCTTTCAGATTCGGGGCAATGACTACTTCCACCTCGCGATCCGGATATCAATGGACCCGCCGGATTTGTTGGGCGCCACGAACGTGGACGGCAGTCCCGTCGGCCGACGCCGGAGATCTAGCAGGAGAAAACACATCATGCTGCGGAACCCCACCCTGTGACACACCTGCCGAGGGCGCAAGAGACTACGAACTCTTTTCGGTATGCCGGTAGGCGATGACGCGGACTTTTTCGAGGGTGACAAGCCCTTCGGCGATCATCTGATCGAGGATGGGAAGGAATTCGGCGATGCGTTCGGGTTTGTCGACGATCTCAATGACGAGGGGCAGGTCTTCGGAGAGACGGAGGATCTTGGCGGTGTGAATTCGGGAAGATGCGCCGAACCCGAGGACGCCTTTGACAACGGTAGCGCCAGCCATACCGCGTTTGCGGGCTTCGGTGACAATGGCTTCGTAAAGAGGTCGACCGTGGTGCTTGTCGTTTTCACCGATGAAGATTCGGAGCAGTTCGGCTTCAGATGGCAGCTGCATGTTTAGTCCTCCCGAAATTAAAATAGGCGTCCGATACGAAGACCCACGATCAGAGCAAGGATGCCAATGACGTTTTGGACGGTCAGGTTCACGACGGCGGAAAACCACTGAGCGTCGCGGAGCATTTGCGTCGTTTCAAAGGCGAAGGTGGAGAATGTGGTAAAGGCGCCCATAAACCCAACAAGCAGGATGATCCTCATCTGACTGCTGATGATGAGTCGATCTTCCGCCAACGCCCAGACCAGACCGAAGAGAAAGCAACCCAGCAGATTAACGACAACGGTGCCGAATGGAAACGAACCGTTTCCAAATCGTTGAACGAAACCGGCCAGGGCGTAGCGGGCGAGAGCGCCAGCGGCTCCGGCTAGGCCGATGAAGAGTAATTTCGTGGCGGTCTCACTAACCGTTGACATACATTTCATCCATACGAACAACGCGATTTTCCCGACGAGCCTTCTCGGCGGCAAAGACGATCAAGTGCGAATCGAGCGTGACATCGGGCCCGGTCTTTATGAAGGTGTGGTCGCCGGTTTGGATAGCCTTGACGAAGGCCTGCATGAGGCGCTGATCCCCCCCACCGTGCCCGCCCGTTATATCGGTCGCGAGTTTGTTGACGTCGTATTCGGTCCATTGTTCGGTGTTGAAGTCGAGGACACGGATCGTCTGCTCCTCGCCCTCCAGATATCCCATGGACCCCATGATTCGGGTCCTTCGGCCATGGGGCGTGAAGGCAGCCATGGTGAAGTCCACGGTGACCTGATCCTCAAATTCCATAATGACGACTTGATGATCGACGACATCGTTGTCGTTTTGATAGACGCAGATCCCATACGGACCTTCGCGGAGAGCTTTTTCGAGGGCGGGTTCGGTGAACTCGGTGATGACCATATTCAACGGCCAGCCGTGTTGCCCATCGCGGAGCTTTGTGAAGTAGAATTTCTTGGCTGAGTACGGGCATTTTGAATCCGCGAGAGGACAGTCCATGCAGCGGTATGCGGCTTGGGCAGGTTTGCATTCCTTGCGGAAGTGCTTGAGACTTCCAAAGGAACTGACGCTGAGACAGCGTTTTCCGATCCACCAGCGGAGTACATCGACATCGTGGCAGGACTTGGCGAGGAGCATAAAGGAGGACCTGGCCTCGTTGCCGAAGTTTCCGCGGACGAAAGAGTGCGCCTGATGCCACCAGGCAACCCCTTCCATGTGTTGGATGGAGCAGATATCGCCCAAGGCGCCGGAGTCGATAATTTCCTTAATTTTTTCATAGAACGGGGCGTAGCGGAGGACGTGGCAGACGGCGAAGATGATCCCGTTGCGTTTTGCCGCTTCAACGATATGAATGCACTCGGCGGGAGTTGGAGCCATGGGTTTTTCGAGAAGAATGTGGTAACCCTTATCGGCAGCCTGGATAGCAGGGGCGGTGTGCAGACGATCGGTCGTGGCGATGACGATAGCGTCGGCGATCCGCGGTCGGGCGAGGAGATCTTCCCACCTGGCAAAGATACCGGCCGGCGGGATATTGTGCAATTGGGCGGCTTGGTTTCGTTGAAACTCCCTTGGTTCGGCCACGGCAACGACTTTCGCTTCGCCGGGATGCGTCCGGGCGTACTCGGCAAAGACAGTGAGGCCACGCGACCCTGCGCCGATGACGGCCAAGGTTACCGGGTTACTGGACATCCGTTTGTTCTCCATTGCAAAATCATGTATTATAGATGGATCAGCAATAATGTACAGTTTTTCGACGGTCGATGCGAACAGATAATCTCCGTGAATCGTCGTAGAAAGTAATGATGGCTGCGGGTTGCCGCTTGCCTTTGGCGGATGGGCATCGTAACATAAAGGATTGCCTGAAATTGGAGTAATTGATCGGTCTAGAGTCGAATTGACAAGGAGCCAGGAACGTGCAAGGACTTTCAGAATTGAAGTATGATCAGAATGGGTTGATTCCGGCGATAATCCAGGACGTGGAAACGGGTGAAGTGTTGATGGTGGCATACATGAACGATCAGTCACTTCGGGCGACGATTGACACGGGCAAGAAACACTTCAGGTCACGATAGAGGCATAAATACTGGATCAACGGCGAGAGATCGGGGCATGTTCAGGAAGTGAAGGCGATGTACACCGACTGCGACCGGGACACGCTCTTGATTAAGGTGAAGCAGATCGGTGCGGCCTGCCACGAGGGATTCCACAACTGTTTTGCCCGGCGATTGAGCGCGGCGGGCGATTGGGAGATCACCGCGCAGCGGATGTTCGACCCGGAAAAGGTATACAAGAAATAGGACGATAGAGGCAGGTGACGACGGAAGCGGTCCAGAGAGACGATTTCTCGCGCAGCGCAAACGTTTCGACGCACGGGGAACTGTGGGTGCGGGCAATCGCCCTGCTGGCCACGGTGTTTGGAGCGATGGCGCTGATTCTGGAGCACGGATTCATCCGTCTGGACCGTGACACGGGTCTTCCGGTGAACGGCGCACCGTTTCCTGTAGACGCCCTGCAAGCCACCTGCTACGCCGCGATTTTCGGGTTTGTTGTCGTCTTCTGGTCCCGATTTGTCCTGGCCCCCTACCGCGGGCGATTTTTCCGCGATCACTTGGTCGAAGCAGCGGCATCATTGGCGGCAGGAGTGTCGTTGGTGCTCGTTTTGACCAAAGCTGCATTTTTGACGATCGGGCAGGCGGATGCCCTGCGGACAGGACTGACCATTTATCTCGTGGCGCAGTTGCTGATAGAGGCAGCCAGGTTTGGCCGGCGAATGACGATCACGGTGGAGAATCCGGTGCGGGCAATCCTGTGGGGGTACGCGGTTGCGATCGTCGCCGGGGCATTTCTGCTGTCGCTGCCATCATCAAATTATGCGGAACGGTTTCCGGACTTCGGAAATAACCTGACGGATCACTTATTCACTGCCACCAGCGCGGTATGTCTGGTCGGGCTCACGGTCCGCGATATTACCACGTACTATACGCCGTTCGGACAAATGATCATTCTGCTTCTCATCCAGGCGGGCGGTCTGGCGATCATCACCCTGGGTACGCTGGTGGCGAAGCTTCTCGGACACCAGACCTCAATTCAAGACACGGCCGCACAAATGGGAAGGACCGTGAAGGTCGTCTTTTTCACGATGCTCGTCATTGAGGCAATCGGGGCGGCGTTCTTGTTCCCCCTATGGGACGATACCGCGACTCTCGCCGATCGCATCTTCATGAGTTATTTCCACGCGACAAGCGCGTTGTGCAACGCGGGATTCACGCTCCAAACAGACAGTCTGATCCGCTATGCCGACCGCTGGCAGACATATGGGATCATCCTTCCGTTGGTTGTTGTCGGTGGACTGGGTTTTCCCGTCCTTGCCAACCTCTGGCATGCATTGACAGGTCGCTTGCAGGGCACGCTTTTGACGCTTCAGAGTAAACTCGTCCTGGGGAGTACGGTGAGTCTCCTCATCGTCGGGGCGCTTTGTATTTTTGTGATCGAGACCCCGTGGACCAATCACCGCTGGGGTCGCGACACGCAGTACGAAGACACGGTGGTCAAGGCGGACGCGACGGTAATGCGAAATCACAATCCCGGACAGCGGATTCTGGACGCCTGTTTTCTATCCGCAACCGCACGGACGGCGGGTTTCAGTTCGGTGGACATGAGTTCAGGCAAGCTGCATCCGGGTACACGGCTGGTTCTGATCGCGTTGATGTTCATCGGCGGATCGCCGGCCTCGGCGACCGGAGGCATTAAGACGGTGACGTTTCTCGTGCTCGCGGCCGCGGTTGTGGCGGCATTGAGGCGTCGGCAGCACGTTCAGATCTTCGGCCATCCAATTGCTCCGGAAACGATCCGCAGGGCGGGAGTTGTTCTGCTGGTCTATGCGACACTGGTGTGGCTGGTCACGACCGGACTGGTACTCGCGCATCCGCAGATCAACTACCTGGACCTGGTGTTCGAAACCACGAGCGCCTGCGGTACAGCGGGATTATCGACGGGGGTGACTCCGTATCTGAGTCTGGCGGGACGCATCTTGATCATTGTGGGAATGTACGCGGGACGGCTGTTGCCCCTGGCGTTGCTGATTATCATGGCACAATCGCCCAGCGATGCCCCCGGCAGAGATTCCTCGGAATCATTGATGACGGGGTGAGAAAGCTGTCAGCGGTTGTTTTCGAGTGGCCCGTTGTTGTTATGGCGGGCGGAAGGCGGTATGATTTTCAGCGGTACAGAGAACGCGGCTGACCAGACACGATATCGCAGGAATGGAGACGACACATTATGCTGGCAGGGATTATTTCCGACACGCACGACAATCTGACGCAGCTCAAGCGGGCGATCGCGTATTTTGCGGAACGAAAGGTTGACGTTGTTCTTCATGCCGGGGATATCGTGGCGCCCTTCACGGCGAAGTTGATTGCCGCGATGACCGTCCCTGTACACATTATTTACGGAAACAACGACGGGGAGAAGGTCGGATTGAAGAATGTTCTGCCGCAGATTCAAAACGGACCGGTGGAGATTCAGCTTGGCGAACGGATCGTGGCGATGGCCCATGATTTTTCGCAAATTCCCCCTGAGGCTGCGGAACGTGCCCACATATTGATAGCCGGTCAC
>CAZLZE010000127.1:0-14111 GCA_964563935.1 uncultured Phycisphaerae bacterium
GGATAGAGGGTGAATGCCACCAGCTACCTTTTAATTGGAAATCTTTCATCAGACGCTCTTTCGTACAACAAGGTGAGTTGAAGTGAAAAATTGGTCGTTAATTAACCGCCTGCTTTCGATCATCTCCATCAGAAGGTCAAACGCCTTAGCCAGCATCTCCTCCCGCTGTTGAGAGATCGTCGTCAGCGGCGGATTGTAGTATTGGCCCATGTGGGTGTCTCCGCTTCCCACCACCCCAATATCCTCAGGGACACGCAGCCCCCCTTCCACCAAGCCGCGAATAAGCCCGGTTGCGTTGTAGTCGGCAAACGTAATCAAGACCTCCGGCCGGCGCGGGTCATGTGCGATTTCCTTGCCCAACCGATGGCTATCCTCAATCAGATGCGTCGTTTCATAGAAGACGGGTTCAATATCATATTTCGGATACGCCGTCAGGAACGCGTTTTTCTTGGAGGACATTCCAGCCAGATTAATGAAACCCACACGACATTTCCTCTGCTGCTTCAGATATGCCAGAGTCTCCTCCATCCCTTTGGTCCAGTCGGTACGGACAAACGGTAGATCCTGATAGACACTCTGACACAGAACAGTGGGGATGTTCTCCTTCAGGATGTGTTGATACTGCTTTTCACCCGGGGTGTGCGACCAGACGATCAGACCGTCGACATTCTTCCCCAATAGCTGCTCCAGCTCAGGATCCGCCTCGTTCTCACGGTCGACCAGCGAAACAACAAGATGGTATCCGAAATCCACCGCCTTCTGCAGGGCCATGTGCGTCAATTCCGCGAAATGCGGGTTGTACATGCCGACGGTCACGAATCCAAGCGAAAAGGTCCTGCCGCGGGCCAGCGACCGGGCGGAAAAACTCGGGCGATAGTTCAGCTCCTCCGCGATCCTGAGAATCCGCCGGCGAGTATCCTGGGAGACCCGGATTCCCGACTGCTTCCTGTTCAGGACTACAGAGACCGTGGCTGTGGCCACACCGGCCTTTCGTGCAATATCGTAAATAGTAACCGTCATCGTCTATAATATTCTTCTTTGCGCTAACCGCTTTATCATGTTGATAGTACATTCCTCTTCAGGCAAAGTCAAGATGCAGGCCGCACATAACGCAGGATTTTTCCCGGAATCTTCCGACGCCAGGCTCGGTCTGAGAACGCGAACCACCGCCTCTACGGGTCATCGCAAGGTCCCGCAAGAACCGTGGCGATCTGGCGTCATAACGCCAGATTGCTTCGCTATCAACTTCAAATCCTGCCCTCCTCTGCCCTTGATCCCGCATAAAGAATGGTCTATACCATCACTTAAACGTTACCAAATTGTCAGCGTGAAGTATTTATAGGCGACAGTGGTGGCGGCGACGCGGTCAGTGCCCTGTACTATGGGCGAACGATCGAAAACCAACCGGTCATTCTCCAGATTGGGCCCCATGAGATGCCTTCCATTCAGCAGGCAAAACAAAACGAGCTCCCGAAGCATGACTTCGAGAGCTCGTACATGGAAAAGAATCGAATTCAGGGTATTCCCAAATCACACCCTGACCGCGTCCTCTTCCGCTTCTTTCCCCTCTCACAGGACGCCAGTTCGAGCGACCATCGATCATCCCTGACGCTGGTGAAGGAAAAAACTTTCGCCGCCGTACAATTAACAAGTCTCGCCCAAAATCGGCGGTGTCAACTGCTCAGTACATGATCCTCCAAAGCCACACGCAGCTTCTGCAGGGCCTTGTTCTGGATCTGACGCACGCGTTCCTTCGTCACTCCGATCACCCGGCCCACCTCTTCAAGGGTCAAGGGCTTTTCCTCGCTCTCAACCTCACGGATCGCGAACCGGGCCCGGAGGACCTGCTTCTCAATATCGCTCAAATCCGTCTCGCGGTTCTCATTGTTTTCGAGAATGTCCCGCAAACGATCCATGCAATAGACGCGTGTGTCCTCGCGGCGCTGTTCGAGATAATCGCTCTTCTCGAGGTCCGGGTCGAACTCCACCGGGAACCGCCCGCGATACCGATTGGTTTTCAAGGCCACCCGCGCGAAGCTCTTCAGGATCGCCCGGCACGCATACGTGCTGAACTTGAACCCGCGGGCACAGTCGAACTTGTCCACGCTTCGCAGAAGCGCCATGTTCCCCTCGCTGATCAGTTCCGTGAAGTCCACGCCGCCCAGCTTCGTCCGCTTGGCCATCGCCAGGACCAGCGGGATGTTCGCCTGCGTGATCTGACTTCGGGCCTTGAATTCCTCGCTCCGCCAGCGCAGCAGCTCCGGAACCATGGCCCCGATCAGAGGCTTGCCCGCTCTACTTTTAACCGTCCGGTAGATTCGGTAGCGGGAATAATTGAGCTTCAGGAACAGCTTGGTCTCCTGAGCCATCGTCAAAGGCTTAAAGGCCGTCATCGCTTTGTCGGCTTCTTCGAAAATGTCGATCGGCAACAATCGGGCCGCCGACATGCTCAACTCTTCGTCCGCACCTTCGAAGCCCCGCTCAATTTCCGCGATCGACTTGGCGTCGTGAAACATCGGGTTATCCACGAACTCAATGGGCTCGCTCAGGAGTCGCTCGATCGTCTCACGGTCGTCCGGTGACAGCCGCTCCAGAGCCCGACGCGCCCCGATCAGAAGTTTTCGGCCATCCAGCGTCTTGATCCCTATATGTTTCGCTTTAATCACAGCAATCATGATTTAGTCCTTTTTGCCTTCTATTCCCTTTTTCCCATCCGCTCTCTTGATCTCTTTCCCTCTTCTTTTTGAAACCATTCGTTATTGCCAATTATTCCAATTATCCACGGCTCTGCTCTGCCTTATTCTCCGCCAAATTCATCCTCGCTGCGCCAGAGAATCACTACCATATTGAATATCAATATCTTGGAGGGCGTGCTGAGGTCTTTCCCGGAATTCCATCTGCCTGTATATTATACGAACCAGACCCTTTTTGGTTCTTCCTAATACTGTCGATCTGGACTGTAAGCGTTTCACAATATGATACGACCAATCGGATTACGGGTTGCGGACCCGTTTCACAAATGCAACATTGATATCCGCAATGAAACATCCCGGTCTGATTTCTTTCCCATGTCCGCCAAGCACTTCTGATTCAGCCCACCACAAGCCTTTTTTATTCAATGCGTTACGCAAAACCTCTTTCACTTTGATTGTATGGCACGTCCCTTGCCATTTCTCAAAATAGATTGGTTCTCGAAGAAGCTTTGTGGCCTGAGAGGCTTTTAGACATGTTCAATGTGTATCTGATCAAAACTGAACTGGATCGGTTCTTCAGCCGCAAGTACAAGCTGGCGATGCTGGCTTTGGCCAGTTTTGCCGCCCTGTGCTGAGCGGTCGGGTCTGATTCAGTATGGCCCGCCGTATAAAAAAAGTCCCGCGAAACCGGTAGGCACAGTTTCGCGGGATAAAGGATCCAGAGGGCCGACCCTACGTACCCATCAACCCGACCCAGGCGGTACCCTCAGGATCCATTTACCACTTCCACCTAATCTCCTGACCGCATTCGTCATCCTTCCCATGCCAGACGTTGAGTGTGTCCCAAGTGCTTACAAGTGTTTCCTGCCTACTTCCGTCATCAGCTCTTAAGAACGTGATCCTCCAAAACCGCCCGGAGTTTCTTGATCGCCTTTTCCTGAATCTGGCGGACGCGTTCCTTACTGATCCTCATATCCCGGCCGACTTCCTCCAGGGTCATGGGTTCCGTTCCAACATCGCCCTCATGAATCCCAAAGCGGGCACGAAGAACCTGCTTTTCGTTCTCACTGAGTATAAATCGACCTGTCGATTCGCCCTCAAGAATATCGCGAAGATGGTCCATGCAAGAGATCCGGGTATTTTCCCGGCAGACCTCGGTGAAGTCGCTTCGTTCCAGAGTCGGGTCGAATTCGACCGGGAATCGTCGATGGTATCGGGCCGTGCTCATGGCCAACCGGGTGAAGCTCTTGAGGATCGACCGACACGCATACGTGCTGAACCGAAATCCGCGGGAACAATCGAATTTGTCAATACTTCGCAGAAGGGCCATGCATCCCTCGCCGACAAGTTCGGAGAACTCGACCGTACAGTGCCTCATCCGCTTGGCCATCGCCAGGACCAGCGGAATATTCGCCTGCGCGATCTGGCTCCGTACGGCAAACTCGGCCTTGCACCACTTGATCAGTAGCGAAACGATCGCGGGAGTCAGCGTCTCCCGTTCCGCCGCTGCAATGGTGTCGGCAATCTGGTACCGTATGTAATTCAGTTTAAGAAAGAGCAGCTTCTCCTGCCTGGCAGTCAGTGGCTTGAAAGCTGTCAAGACCCTGTCGGTATTACCGAAAATACCAACGGCGTAGAGCGTGGCGTTGCAGGCAGCGAGGTCGGTTTCAGAGGTCTCACAACTCTCTTCAAGCTGCGATCTGGAGGCTGGGTCATGGAACGCCGGATGATCGACGAAGTCCATTGGCTCACGCAGCATCTTCTCAACGGCTCGACGATCTTCCGGCGCCAACTGATCCAGAACCCATTGGGCCTCTGCCAGCCCCCCACAACCTTCCCATGCCGGCATCAGACCTTCATCTGTTTTCGTTCTACCCTCTGCTATCATTTTGACACCCCTTTCCTCTTAACCTGAATCCTCCAATCAATAACTCCCGAAATATGACATATGTTAACCGAACGTTTAATCCAAGCTGATTTATCTTACTTTCTGCTGATATTATACACCGCTTTTTAATAATAATTCCTATATAGTAGTTTTTGGTGTTAAATATAGGGTTTTCCCAATGGGTTCCGTTCTCTGAGATAGGGTTTTGTGGTTGTATCTGTGGGCGAGGGGGTTAAAATCTGTGTTCTAACGGTTTTTGGAAGCATACGATAGGAATGATGGGCATGGGACGTGTCCCGCCCGTTTGAATGGATTAAGGAGATACAGGATGGCGGTACCGTTGTTGGATTTGAAGGCCCAGTACGCCCCGATGCGGCAGGAAATTCGCGAAGCGATCGACCGGGTCTGCGACAGCCAGGTGCTGTGCCTGGGACCGGAAGTGGAGGCCTTGGAGAAGGAAGTGGCCGCCTATAGTGCGTGCCGGTTCGCGATCGGAGTCAGCAGCGGCACCGACGCACTGCTCTGTGCGCTCATGGCCCTTGATATAAAACCGGGAGACGAGGTCATCACCAGCCCGTTCACCTTTTTCGCGACTGCGGGAGTCATTTCACGGCTTAACGCCAAGCCGGTGTTCGTCGATATCGATCCCGAAACGTTCAACATCGACCCAGCCAGGATCGAAAAGGCCATCACGCCAAAGACACGGGCGATCATTCCGGTACATCTCTTCGGACAATGCGCGGACATGGACCCGATCATGGAAATCGCCAAACGGCACAAGCTGATTGTCATCGAAGACGCAGCCCAAGCCATTGGCGCCAAATACAAGGGTCGGCCCGCGTGCAGCCTGGGCGATATCGGGTGCCTGTCGTTCTATCCGACAAAGAATCTCGGCGGGTTCGGCGATGGCGGGATGATTCTGTCGAACAACGAGAAACTGGCGGAACGGATGAAGCTGCTTCGCGTACACGGTGAGGCCCCACGGTATTACCATCATTTTGTGGGCGGAAACTTCCGGCTTGACGCGATTCAGGGCGCGGTACTGCGGATCAAATTGAGATATCTGGATGCGTGGCACCAGGCCCGGCAGAAGAACGCAGCCATGTATGATCGGCTCTTTGCCAATTCCGCAGTGAAGACCCCCAAGATCGCTCCGTACAATGTGTCCATTTACAACCAGTACTGCATTTTGGTCGACAATCGCGACCGGGTGTGCGAGCATTTGAAGGCCAAGCAGGTCGGCTGCGGGATTTATTATCCCCTGCCGTTGCACCTGCAGGATTGCTTTGCGTACCTCGGATACAAAGCGGGCGATTTCGCGGTTTCCGAGTCCGTGGCCAAGCGAATCCTGGCGATTCCGGTGTATCCGGAACTGACGCCCGGGCAGATCGAGGAAGCGGCCAAGGCAGTGCTCGAAGCGGTGTAGGGGTGAGATGGCATGCTGAATTGCATCTGCGAGACCAACGACTCGTCGCCTGTTCTCCTTCGGCGAAAGATGTGTTGATGCGTCTTGTCCCTCTTGCTATGATATAGATCATGATCAAGGTGAACTCCCTAGCAGAGAACAAGAGGCGGATACGAAAGGCAATTGCGTTTGGGTGGTATGGTGGAAAATACAGCCATCTAGATTGGCTACTTCCCTTATTGCCGAACTGCCAGCATTACTGCGAGCCTTTTGGAGGTTCCGCTGCAGTTCTCCTGAATCGAGACGCATCCCCGGTTGAAACCTACAATGACTTGGATGGCGAAGTGGTAAACTTCTTCCGGGTTCTCCGCAACAAAAAAGATGAACTGCTCTATGCGATCGGAATGACTCCATTCGCCCGAGAGGAGTTTCTGGAGGCCATTCAAACAAACGGCAATGGGAAACACCTTTCGGATCTCGAACGGGCTCGACGGTTCTTCATTCGTGCTCGACAGGTAAGAACCGGCCTAGCC
Organism: uncultured Phycisphaerae bacterium; assembly: GCA_964563935.1. GTDB lineage: Bacteria > Planctomycetota > Phycisphaerae > JAAYCJ01 > JAAYCJ01 > JBAZZQ01. The sequence continues at coordinate 6,520 of CAZLZE010000127.1, forward strand.
CAGACGGCCTCGGTGGGAAGATGGGCGAACTGCCTCAACACTAGTCGAGCAGGGATGTCCGGAGCCGTATCCCGCTGGTTGGGTAGCGTTGAGGGCCTTGAGTACATCGCCCTCCGTTTGCTTCGTGTGCAGATTGAGCACGACAAGGCCGTGAACGTCATCAATCGCTATGACAGCGAAAACACCTTGTTCTATTGTGATCCCCCATATCCACATGAATCCCGGGGAGACATCAAAGCCTATTCATATGAAATGACAGATCATGACCACCGGGAATTGGCCAGCCTGCTTTCCAACGTCAAAGGAAAGGTCGCGGTTTCAGGTTATGATTGTCCACTAATGAACGAACTCTACAAAGGATGGAAGACTCATCGGGAGAAACCCAAGAAGGCCATGTCGATAAAGAAGGATCGGCAGGAAGTCCTTTGGACAAACTACTGAAAACACCATGAATAATCAACAATCGTTGGCGGAACAATGTCGGGATCACCTTGAGAGAAGGTGGAAACATATCTGCGGACAGATCGAAGGCAACACTGCAGCAAAGCCGCCTGAGGATGTCAGCGAGAACATTCGACGCTTTATTAAGGCCTGCCTGACGAGTGCCACAAAGTCGTATCACTATGTTCTCCCGACCCAGATACTGGCCAAGTGCGTCAATTCGTCGTTGGATTCTCATTCGCTGATGACCGCCTACGGCAAGCCGGGCGCTTTTGACGCACGGACTATCGCCCATGATGTCATCGTTCCTTTCGACAAGGCAAACTACAATGTGCTGGGGGGTTCCCCCGAGCCATATGTCAACAATCCGTTACGATGTCCCGCGGTAATAGCTGAATACAGGACCCAACAGAAAGCCAAAGAAGATTGGGACAAACTGATCGCCGTCTTGGATTTCGTCGAGACAGCCAAGAATCCGCAGATTATAGAACAGGTGTTCGACTTGGTCTTGACGGAAATCCATCACCTCTTGAGCCAGGTATGCGTCCTGTACCCCACACCTAATCGGATCAGCCTGAACCAGACTTTTGATCTGATATCAAGGTTTCTTTCGGAGAAGTCCGGCGGGGACAGGATGGAAGCGGTTTGTACCGCATTGTTCAGAGTCATCGCGGACACATTCAAGCTCTTCGATCAGGTGCAGCGAGTAAAAGTCAACGCGACAGATGCATCCTCTGGAATGGCCGGCGATATCGAGTGCTCCTTGAACGATAGGGTGGTTCTTCTGGTGGAGGTGAAAGACCGATCCCTAACCCTCACTCAGTTGGATGCGAAACTGGATGTCGCAAGATATCGGAAGATTTCGGAGATTCTCTTCATAGCGAAGGATGGAATTGATCGGGCCGAGAAGGAACAGACCGAAAGAAGGATCATCGGTGAATTCGCAAGCGGACAGAACGTTTATGTGTCTGATTTCTTTGAGTTTTCCAGAGGGATTTTTGTCCTGCTCGGGGAGAAAGGACGGGGGCAATTCCTGTCCGAAGTAGGAAAAGAATTGGACAGGACGAATTCACCAATTCTTCACAGACGTACATGGGCAACTCTGCTGAGGAACATATAGGAGTTCCGATTAGGGAAGATATCTGGGGACGATACGGATTATCTGAAAACGTCATGCATGAATAATGCGAAGAAAAGAGGGCATAGGGGGCATCGGAACACATTCTACGGAATGAAACCAGCGGCAACATGGAGCAACAGTTATGTTTGAACAAGAACACACAGACGCTATTTTGAAGTTTTTCTCGACTTATCCTCGATACGCCGAAGTGAAGCAGTTCCGCACACTGCGGCCATCGGTGGGAACGGTCAAGAACATTTTCTACGGCGATTCCATCACTGCCTGCTGGCCGCTGCACGAGTTTTTCCCCAATCACTCGGTTCTCAACCGTGGAATCGGGGGCGACAGCGTCTATGGTCTGCGTTATCGGCTTGAGGATGACGTTTTTGCCTACTCTCCCAAGCGAGTCTTCATGATGATCGGGATCAATGGAATACAGGAACCGGAAGACCGCATCATCGCCCATATTCGAGCCCTCGCGGGCATGATCCGCGAACGAGGAATCACGCTGGGCCTGTGCAGCATTCTCCCTCTGCGTGCCACCCCCAACGGCGATAGCCGGATCCAGTTTCAGGACAAGATCGTGCGAATCAACAGTATTTTGAAAGAAACGGCGGCGGGCGACAAGGGACTGTTGTTCCTGGACTATCATACAGCGCTACGGGACGCGAGCGGTCAGTTGGCTGCCGAGTGTGCCCTGGAAGACGGGTTGCACATCACATTCGAAGCCTATTGCCGAATGGCCGAGGTGGTCCGCCCGCATCTTATCGCGTGAATTCACGCCTTGCGTTTTTTTGATGCGCCCAACCAGACAACCATGCAATTTCAAAGGTGATAAACGATGAAACAGTACTCCTGGAAGGATTTGACGCTTCGCGAAAAGATCGGTCAGACGGTGGTGAGCTATGCCGGCTGGGAATTCCGAAAGCACAACCTGGAAGACCTGACGAAATATCCGATAGGCGGAACATTTGTCGGCGCTGAGGTGATCAAAGACGCCAGTGATGAAGCGGACAGGGCGCAGCTCGTGGCCGAGAAGATTCGAAAGTACACCGAATCCCTGCGAGTCCCGCCGATCATCTGTTCGGACATGGAGAACGGCTGTGGAACCATGATCAAAGGACTCACGCCGTTTCCGCATATGATGGCATTGGGCGCAACCGCCTCGGAGGAATTGGCGTACGAGTATGGCAAGGCGACGGCGCTGGAGGCCCGGAGCATCGGAGTCAATTGGACGTTGTCGCCGGTGGCCGACCTGAATCAGAACCGATTTAATCCCGTAACCAACATCCGCTCCGTATCAGACGATCCCGCCCGAGCCAAGGGGCTTCTGGAGGCCATCGTGCGGGGTATGCAGGACCACGGTTTGGCCGCTACAGCCAAACACTTTCCCGGCGACGGAACGGATTACCGCGATCAGCACCTGACCACCACTCAAAATGGCTTGACCATGGAGCAATGGTGGAGAAATCATGGCGGAATCTTCCAGGCCCTGATCAATGCCGGCGTCTATTGCATCATGACCGGTCATATCGCCCTGCCTGCCTATCAAACGAGGACCGCCGACGGACGATATCTGCCTGCCACCCTCAGTGCCGAGCTTTCGACCCGCCTGCTGAAGGAAGAAATGGGATTCAAAGGCGCGATCGTCTCGGATGCCCTGATCATGGGCGGATTCATTCGGGGGCATGAAGAGAAGGATCGGACACAGCAGGAGGTCGACAGTTTCAAGGCAGGGACAGACCTGATGCTCTGGCCGACGGAAGGATATTGTGATGCCCTGGAGAAGGCGCTCGAATCCGGAGAAGTGCCCATGGCACGACTCGAAGATGCCCTGACGAGGATCTGGGCGATGAAGGAGAAACTCGGTTTGTTCCGAGACGACTTCACACCGTTCCGCCCGATGAACGATGAGGAACGCCGGTGCGTCGCGAAGGTGGAAAAGGACACCGCGGAAAAGAGCCTGACCCTCCTGCGTGACCGCCACCACCAGCTTCCTCTCAAAAAGGATAGGATCAAGAAGGTCCTGATCGTGGGCATCACGGGTCACGATGAGACCTTTAAGGATTTCAATGTGCTCAAGGAAGAGTTCGAGGTCCGGGGAATGCAGGTCCAGATGAAGCGAAACTGCGGCGAGGACGTCCCCCAGGAAACCATCGGCGATGAATACGACCTGATCCTCTACGCGATCCACACCATGCCTCACAAGCCGATGGGGCCGTTGAACTTCACCGGGGAGCACGCGTGGGCCATCTGGTGGACGCTGACCGCAGGCGTCAACAAGTGCGTTGTCGTATCGTTCGGCTCGCCTTACCACTTCAACGAGTATTTCGAACGGGCGAACATATTCATCAACGCCTATTCGCCGGTCCCTATGACTCAGCGAGCGGTGGTCCGGGCCTTGCTGGGCGAAATCCCGTTCCAGGGCACATCACCGGTGACTCTGTAACGCCCAATTGATCGAGGCAGGTTCTCAGACGCAGGACTGAATGTGCTGCGAAATGCGATCGTAGTGCTCCGGCAGGAATTGCATCGCGTTCATACTGACAGCCCGCGCGCCGGCCGCTCTCACGCAACGTCAAAAACAACTCATACCCCTTGGGGTTGATCGTGTAAATGAATGTTCGCCCACTGCCGGACCCACTGCTCATAATCCCAGGACAGACCGATCTGCCGCGAAGACTCGCGAAAATATCCCCGTGTGTCGACCTTGCCGGTCTCCACGGCGACAAGGGCGGCGTTATTCCACTCCCGCTGCACGGTGGACAGTTCGACCTTCGATGCGTTGACGACATTCCGCTGCAGCGTTTCCAGATCAAAGTCGATCAGTACGTTTCCAATATCGAAGATGAACACATTTTCCCACATGGCAATCCTCGCTCAGAATTGTTACCTTACTGGCTTTGATCGAGAAAAGCAAACCGATGCGCCGGTATTCCCGACAACATCTAGCCTTGCGGCTCTTCGCCCTCCTTGAGTTCCTCGCCTTCGGGAAGGACATCGTCCTGAAGCGGGGTAATTCCATGATCGGCCAGGAATCGGTCGATCAGTTCCTTGGCCTTGGCTTCCTGGCCTTCGGGGACAAGGATTTCCAGTCTGGATAATGGAATATCGCCGCCCCAGACGTTGGCAGTGGATCGATTGGCGAGATAGGCATCGATTCCGTTGTCCTTGAGCTCCTGGACGATGATGTCCCCCTGCCATTCGGACATGGGTTTGTAGACCGTAACGATATTCTTCTCATTCTGGTCGCTCATGATAGGTCCTCTCGTTAATCCTTATAATTAATTGTATCGGGACTCAGCGAGAAGAAAAAGGGAATAAATACCAGCGGAAATCCTTCCCAGAATCGGGAAAGTCGGACGGACCTCGCTATCGAAGCGTCTCAATGACGACGGCGGTGATGTCGTCAGCGGGATGGAGGGAATTTTCCTGACAGTCGAGCACGCCCGACAGGGCATCGATCATTTCCTCGGCGGGCAGATGCGCCAGCTTCAGGATCTGCTCCCGCATCTTCTCCTCTCCCGTTTCGTCGCCGAAGGCCTGCTCCAATCCATCGGTGAACAGGACGAGCTTGCTTCCGGGAGCGAGAGTCGTTTGCTTCTTGGGAAACACGGCCTCCGGAAAGACGCCAAGAAGCGAACCATCCAGATCCACCTTCATCGGTTGACCATCCGGCGTGATCAACATCGGATGCGGATGACCGGCCCGAGCGAAAGTCAACTCGCACGTCTGCACATTGACCATGCCGTACAGCGCCGTGACGAATTGGTGTTCGGGCAGCTCGAGATTGCTCAGTTCGACGTTAAGCCGCGACAATGCCTGATCCGGCGAGAGCAGGCGGTACGATTGACCGGTGATTTCCTTGGTCACCAGAGCCCGTTTGACGAAAAGCGTCATCAATCCGGCGGCCACACCATGACCGACAACATCGGCAATGTAAAACCCGATGTGCTTCTCGTCGAGTTGGAAAACATCGTAAATATCGCCGCTTACCCAGCTCGCGGGGCGATAAAGGGCGGCAAAACGAAGCTTCATACTCTTGGGTAATTGCTTGGGAAGAAAGTCCTGCTGCACTCGCCACGCCAGGCGCAGTTCCTGATGCAGTTCCTCGAACCGATTGTTCAAGGCAAAGGCCCACTTTTCCAACTGCCCCATGTAGTGCTCAATGCGGTGGAACAGGGGCGAAAATTGAAGCATGGCGCAGATCCGGCCCCACAGTTCATCGCTTCCGACCTCCGGATTCACGGTTTGCGTACGGGGAAGCACGCGGTCGCCTTCCATGGGCACGAGGTTGGCCAGCGTCTGATCCTCAGTCAGGAGCATAATCGGAAGGTTCTTCTGCTGAGCGGCCTGGAGAACTTTTCCCAGGTTTCGCTTATGCTCAACGTTGAGATTCTTCCCCGGAAAAAGGATGACCATATCGAACTCATCCAGCAGACGGTGTTTTTCCACCGCATCCACGGAAAGAACCCAGCTGCACTGAACGTCTTTTCGCCCCAGAAGAGGACGAAGATTATCCGGTAGAAACGGCAGGGGACACAAAATCTGTATCCTCACCGGTCCCTTGGGCAAGTCGTTCTGATTGTCCGCGGTATTTTGAGTATTCGGCAAACCCATCGCAGGTCGAGCTTTCCAAAAAAGTGTTCGTCTCTATGGGATTTCGGCGAATTTCCTCCAAGAGTTGAATTACCGGGCTCAAGGAATATCGGCTGGCGAGGGCCACGCCTCGCCGCTCCGTCCCCACCCGTATTTTCAGCACTGAAAATAGCGAATATATCGGCTTTGCACTAAATCGCCTCGCAAAGGCATCCGATGACAGTATCAGATCCAAGACATCAGGCATCCGCCAAGGAGTGGCATAATGACCGGATTGAAAAAGCGAATTGTGCAGTTCCTGATCAGCGAAGAGGGTCCGACCACGACGGAATACGCCGTGGTGCTCGCCGTGCTGATGATCGCCGCCATCGGGGCCGTTACCCTGCTGGGCGAAAAGCTCCACTCCGCATTCAGGACCGCGGACGCGGGAACTCCGGACAGATAATCCGGGACCGGATCGACTCACGATCGCCGGCCGCCAATATTGACATCCTTTTTTGCTTATCGGAGCATCCCTATTGGGGTTTACCGTACGCATCGTCTATCGGACTTGAATCCCGCCCTTCCTGGAAGATTCATAGTTCGAACAAAATGCTTCTGGAACGCAACATCGCCTGAGAGAAGGCCTCCCCTTCGATTCCAAAGGTTAGCGTCCGGTAAAAAGGGCCACGCCGCATCAAAAGCTCCCAAGCCTGATTTGACTCTTCCTATTTTGTATTTTAAGCTAAACTAGGAAAGACGATGCCGCGAAGAACATCGACGGTTGATCAGGAAAAGTGGATTGCCAATACTGGCGGCCGCACAAATCAGCCGACATTTTGAAATCTGCAAATTAAGCCCCCCCCTATTAATTCCGATGAGTCCACTGTTGCTAATGATGCCGCATGATAATCTTTGAAACTGAGAGGTGAGCAATGCGGAGCGAACAGGTAAGTTGCCTTTGCCTTAACTTGCCACCTGCCGTTCCGATCGCGAGCTTCGAAGATGGAGAGGATTGGCGTGCTGCACAAGCCGGCTGCACGGATGAAGTTGGCCGTGAAATATTGTCAGTGGTGCGTTACCGCTGATGCCCCGGTTCCTGAGGTATATCCAGGGGCCTGGGTAGTAAGGAATGGAAAGAAGTTTTTGAGTTTGTTCTATTGCGAGGTTTTTTTGGAAAGGAGTTTCGAAATGAAGGCACTGAAAGAACGGATCCACAGTTTTCTGGTTTCTGAAGATGGCCCGACCGCGACGGAATACGCCGTCATGCTCGCCCTGATTATCATCGTGGCGTTGGCCGCGATCGAGAGCCTGGGCACGAAGGTCCAGTCGATCTTCTCGAACGTGGAAAGCAGCCTTCCGACCGGATCGAGCAGCTAACGTGGAAGCACAACTTCTGTTAGTATGACGATTGCGTCTGTCACTAACGCCCCGCGGACCCGACCGGTCCGCG
>CAZLZE010000128.1:0-14032 GCA_964563935.1 uncultured Phycisphaerae bacterium
TTATCGTAGGGAAACCCGACCATGCTCGCAAGGTATCCGGTCGGCTCGGGCCACAGCAGGTTCATCGGGCCGGGATTGTGCGGGCCGAAATACGCCACCTGGCAATGGAACGGAAACTCGGTAAAGCCCCGGCTAAAGTGCATCCAGGCTTTTTCAATCATCGGGGCCGCTGTTTGACCATAGCGATGAATAGCCAGGTCCTTTGATGATTGGGTCAACAGTTCCAAGTTTCCGCCCGGATACCCGCCCAGGGTCCAACTGGTCATCAGCCCGGTAACTCCGCAAGTCGATAATTGATTCAGATGCTGTTCCACCAGATCCACCGCCGGGATGTACGGAACTGCTGAACACTCCCAGGTGTTATTCACCTGAACCTTCGCCACCGCCTTATGTCCGTGTTCAATCGCGTATCGCCACAGTTCCTTCGCGTAATCGCCCGGGCCGACTTGCGAGATGGAGTAATCCACGATCGAACCCGGAACACCGCCCACGTTCGTAACCATGGCCTCTTCACTCGTGCACATCACCGCAACCGACTCCGGCAGCCGATCGACGATCTGCTTGGCGCCGTCCATCCCCAGAAAAGGATGCCAGCCCCAATTCCAGGCGATCACTTGTGCGTCCGGCTTGGCCTGGCGGACGCCTTCGGCGATCGTCGCGGTGACCTCGGCCACCACCTCGGTCGGCGAGCGTTTCGAGCATCGCGGACATTCCCCGCCGCGCATCTGGCTGTAGCAGTTCGTCGGATTTTCCGACATCGTGATCGTAAACACGCCCGCCAGACCGGGCACTTGGCGGAAGAGTTCTCGGGTATTCGTCCGCAGCAGGTCCAGTACCGGCCGATGCGAGGTGCACACCGTCGCAACGCCCAGATCGTTGTATTCCACACCCTTCCACTCAGGATACTTGTCAAAAAACGCCAGCGGCATGGCACGCGGCTCGTTGAGGTATAGATAGAGCCCGATCCCATACTTGGCCGCACGTTCGGTCAGCATACGCAGGGTTTCGATCCGCTTCTCATGTCCCGCCGACATCGCCGGTGCGGGTTGCCACTCGATCAGCGTATACAGCACGCCTTGCATCCAGACACCGTTGATCCCCATCTCGGCCAGCCGTTCCAGCAACCCTTCCGGAAATGGATCAAGCTTCGGATCGATCAGAGGATCGCCATAAAGAGCAAAATACGGATAAATAAACCGCAGGTCGAACCGACTTTTCGCCTGCGGGACCCGAATCGTCGCTTTCGTCTGGCGAAAATCGTCGACGAAAGCATATTGGGGTTCCTCCCGACCCGTTTCGTCACTGTCTGGAAAATGTTTCTCCATCAATTGACGCAACTGATCGGTCTGACGCTTCTGCTGGTCTGTCAGCGGTTCGTAAAAGACCGGTTCGCATCGGGGTTTCAGGTTCCCAAGCTTGATGAACAGAAAATCGTCTTCCCGCAGGGCATAATCCATCTTCTCGACCGACCAGCCGAGAAGTTCCAACAGCTGCTCATACGGCAGCAAGTGCCAATTGTTGCGAATCAGTGTCACGTACCCGCGGTCGAGCCAATGTCGTCCGACGATCGGCGGAATTCGCAACCCCATGCCCGCAGCCAACTCTAAAACGGACGCGGTGGTGGTGCGGAGAAGTCTGGCCAGGCGATCTGCTGGGACCAACTCCCAGTTACGCCACACCACCGCCTGTTGACGCGTCGGAAAATGCGAAAACGCGAGCGCCGGCGGATGAGCGCCGACCGGCAATTCAATCTTTCCTTCGGTATTCATACGCGCCGTTATTCCGTTAACAGCTTATCCATTTTCGGACTCAGCGCCATCGGTCCTTTCTCGGTAATTTCATAACCGGTCTCGATCCGAACGCCGTTCCATTCCGGATGACCGAAAAAACTCACGTCCACGCACACGGTCATGCCGGGCCTCAGCACGTCGTTACTGTTCGGACCAAAAAACGGCGCCTCTGCCTCGTGCAATCCGATCGTGTGAACGAACGGGCAGACCAGATATTTGGACAAGTTCTGTTTTGCAAAGTAAGCACGAGCCGGAGCATCGATCTCCCGACCAATCTTTCCCGGCAGCAGCATCGCCTTGGTCAGCCGAAATGCCTCCTTAAGGTGGTTGACGCATTCCTTTTGGCTTGACGTATAGCTGCCTGAAACCGCCAGGACATCGCCGACGACGCCGGCATAGCCTTGAACCTTCGGGGCGATCCCGATCATCACCAGTTCCCCAGCCGCCAGCGCTTTCGAGCTGGCCGTCGGAACGACCGCGTTCGACCGCTTTCCGCTGCCGACAATCGCGCTGAATCCAAACCCGGTCGCTCCCCGGCTCCGGGCGGCAAACTCCCCCGCCGCCGCTACTTCGATTTCACTCACGCCCGGTCCGATCTTCGCCTTCATCGCCTCATAGCAGCCGTCCGCCAGCGCGAACGCCGCTTTGATCTGCTGGCGTTCCCAAGCCGATTTGTCGTATCGCAGTTCCACAAACTCCTGCGTGATATCCGACAGCTCCACACCGGTGAAACCCGCCACAATCTGACGATGGCAGTCCGCCGGCATCCGTCCCGCGCCGACCAGCCCCACTCGTTTGACCGATCCGAGGATGGACTTCAACTCCGCGAACAATGCCGGAAAATCCGTGATCGTCGCGTTGGGATATTCCTCATCCGGCACCATGAACACCGGAAAATTCCGCGTCTCGGTCACCGCGCTGTCGAGCTTCGCAAACGGTTCGCTCTCCGGGCCGCCCAGGATCATCGGCTCGCCCGTCCGGGGCACCAGCACCATTCCGCTCTCGAACTGCGGACACCAGCCGGTCAGATACCAGCCGTTGCCGATGTTAAACTCGTCGTAATACACCAACACCGCATCCAGGTTCTTTCCGGCCATGATCTGCCTAACCTTCGCCAGTCGACCGTCGCGCTCGTCTTTGCTCAAATAACCCATCGCTTTTAGACTCCTTGAATTGAATGATAATAAACGTCGTAATTTTCCACCGGAATATCCGAATCGATCGAGTGCGTTCCGATGATCACGCCACCCTCACCGGCCACCTCCAAAATGGACCGGGCCTGGGATTCGATCTCCTTTTTACTCCCCTTGGTAAGAACATGGATATTGCACATTCCCCCGATCAACGCCAGACGCCGACCGTACTTCGCCTTCATCATCGGTACCGTCATCCCGGCCGAGGGGTTGACGCCCTGAATCCCGGTAAAACCAGCCTCCAGAAGCAGGTCGACCAACGCCAGGCAGTTGCCGTCGCAATGAAGGATGATATTTTTCGCCCCTCGCGACTTCCAATACGAAATCATTTTTCGATACGGCCGCAAATATACCCGTTCAAACGTATCCGGAGAAATGACCGACGATTTATTATTCCCCAGCTCGTCGTAGACCCAAATCGCGGTGTCCCAGGTATTCGTACATTCCAGAACTTTTTCCCCCGCCTCGGTCAGAAAATCGGCCACCCGTCCGGCCAGAGTCCGGCAGAATTCCTCATCCTCCTTCAAGTCGATCAGCAGCTCGAACTCGCCCCGTAAATAGTACGACGACATGAACAATCCCATGATCCCGCTCACCGGGGCGAACCGATCGTGAATCTCGGCCTCTGCCTCCCGATAGCCCTTCAGGCGACATTCGTCCCACGGATCCTCGAAGCAAAGACGGTCCAGATCCTCCTTTTCGGCAACGGCCGTCTCCAGTACCTCAAAAAAGGTCCCGCTTCGACTCCACTTCTGTAATCGCCCCCAACTGTCCCGAACGAAATAAGTGTCCTCCCCAGTCTCCTGCGCGTTCGCTTTACTGGTAAATGGACCCTCCTGCATGGCCAGAACGCGACCGATATCGATATCGGCATAATAATCGTAAATCCACGCTGGATCGTCCGCTCGCCGCGTTTTTTGCCACTTTTCCACATAACCCGGAAGAAAAATCTCGTATCGGGGAACCCGATCGGGTTTCTGATGGCTCAAGGCGGCCTGAACTCGCTCTCGCGGTGTCATACTCTTCCTCTATACACTTGTTGAGACACACCACTCATTCGCACTCTCCCAAAAGACCGGCCACCACCGCTTCCAGATCGCATGAACGTTCAAAAAGGACAAACGTCGTGACCGATACCAGTCGCGAGCCGGTCAGCCGTCCGTTCTCCACGCGGGCCGAGCCGATCGTCTCGAGCTCGAACGCCCCCATGTCGGAGTCGGAGTTGAAAATACTGTAATTATCCGCCGCCGAGTAAGGTCCGTTGGGCTGATCGTTGTCCGCAATGTTGAAAAATACGCCTTCCTGCGGACTGCTCCGGTTCTCCCGAAGGCAAAGCAGGCAGCGAGAAAGATCATAGAAGCCCACACAGGTCGTACCGGCTGACTTGTTGATGCCGATCTGTCCCCGGCAACAGCCGTCCGTCTGGTAGACGAAACCCCGCGCGTGAAAACGAATCCGCTGACGCGGATGATCGTAAAAGTCAAAATTGATGGCAGATCGCGGATGCTCGACAACGGCAAAACTGACCGTCTCGGGGGTGGCGTCGAATTGCTCCAGCGTCCACGCGGCGATCAGGGCCTCCTCCGCCGAAATCGCGTTACGCACATCGAACGAATCAACCGTTCGGTACGACAACGACTGGCAAGCCAGTCCACGCGGAAGGATCGCCGGAATATCCGACCGTACGCTCAGCTCCCGCTGCATCACGACATCGAGCACCGTCTCCCGGCGATTGATCAGACTGATCTCCTTGACGATCGTCGCGGTGACCTGATCGCGGGCCGAAACGCGAAACGCCTGGTTGTTGATCACCGGCTGAACGTACCACGCATCCCCCCGATAGTTGAACGCGAATTGACCGCCCTCCGGCGCGGGCCAGAAGTTCCCCCCACCGAAATTGTTGAAGGCCTTATGAGGGTGGGCGACAGTGTCCAGGTCGATCCGGTGCATCGATCGCCCCGCCAGCTCGGCAAACACCCGTCCACCCATGTCCGGACATAAAGCCACCTGCCCAGCTCCCTGATCGAACGTCAAAACCGACTTACCTTTCAACTCAAGAAGTCGGCGATACCGATTTTCCGTCTCGCGGTGGTCACTCGATTGCGACATAAATTTCCTTCTCCAACGGCGCTGCCCGAAAAATGGCGAGCGCCTCTTTAATGTCTGAGTCAAATTTCAAAAAGATCATATGATATTGGAAGTGTATCGATACGGTTCTAATCCGTGGTTGTCTTTTCAGTCGTCGATTCGCGAATGATGAGTTTGGGAAACAGCGAGACTTTTTCGTAAGGGGCAGCCGATTTCTCCTCGAACGACAGCAGGCGATGAACAGCCAATTCGCCCATTTTCTCACGATCCACCGCGACCGTCGTCAAACGAGGCGTCACCATCAACCCGACCGGAAGTCCGTCGAATCCCACGATCGATACGTCGTTCGGAACCGATCGTCCCGCCTCGTAAAGAGCTCGCATCGCTCCGCAGGCCATTTCGTCGTTGGAGAAAATCGCATCGAATGACAGACCGTCCGCCAACGCCTGGGCCACCTGGCGATATCCGCTTTCGGTGTGAAAATCGCCGTACCGGACAAGTCTCGGATCGAACTCCATGCCATATTCCGCCAGCGTTTCCTGATACGCGCGTAGCAAGTCGTTTGTAAAATAATGTCCCTCCCGACCGACCAGCAGCAGAATACGCCGGCGATGCAGGTTCAGCAGGTGGCGAACCGCCTGATGCCCACCGTAGATATTGTCCGTCGTGATCGAATTATAGGGATAGTCCAGCGTCGGACCGCCCGGATAGTCAATAAAAATAATGTCCGAAAAGCTCGCCAGCAGCGTATTGGCGTTGCGGGCGGGAATATCGCCGATAACAAACGCCCCGCAAACGTCGCGTGACTTCATGATCGTGTTGAGCTTGATAAAATCGCGGTATTCCTCGGTAACAATACCGAACGAGCACCCGCAGCCGTGCTCGAACAGCGCGTTTTGGATGCTCAGAATAATCCCGCTGAAATACGCGTCGTTGACCGAATAATTCTGCTGAAAAAGGATATAATAATGGCCCAGGTCCGACCGCGACCGACGGGGGCGGGACGGGACGAATCCCATCTGCTCAGCAACCTGCAAAACCGCCCGGCGAGTCTCCGGTGAGACGTTGCTCTCATTACGCAGCACCCGGCTCACCGTCATCTTGCTCACGCCGGACTTGCTGGCGATCCGGGATAGGTTTACCTTGTTGGATGCATCCACTGTCATCTACTGTTCTCAATTCGTTGTGTAACATAACGTATCATAAAATGGTGATATAGTCAACAGCATAAACTCAATAAAAATTCTTACAGGTCTTCATACCTCGCATTATACTGTAACACAAACAACATATTTATATGGTATTAATATTGTAATCCTGCTGGTCATGGCGATTTGCGGTAGGCCATACAGATACGCTGTGACCAATACGCGGATACCGAGCTTTTCGAAAACAGTCACGGCTGACGACGGCAACTCGATCCTGTAGACCCCTGGAAAAATCTCCACTCTTCAGCCGTGGTGGACTGTCGTTATTGTGTTTTCGGACCGTCTGTGTCTCTGCATCCGGCGCGAATCAACGCGATAAAAACCCTTGGGACTTCTCTTGAGCTTCCCGTGAAATTGACTGGTATTGCCCTCAAAATCGGATAGGATACGGCCCATGATCCGATCGTTTTCTGATGGAGCGGTAAACAAGGACACTTACCGCAGCCTGAGCGAAAGATATTTTTGAAAGGAAGCAACCAGGTGACAACTGAAGGCATGCGAAAGCTGGAACAAATCCATGTGCAGAAAATCAACAAGCGGATCGAAGAAATCGGTCGGCATGTCTGGACGCAGAAGGTCGATATTCCGGATGTGGCTGTGGCCGAGACCATGGCGCATCTGACCCTCGACGAAGCCAGGAAATTGCCTTATAAAGCCGTCAAAGGTACTTTTTCCTGGGGCAAGCCCTGGTCGACGGCTTGGTTTCGCCTGCGATTTGTCATTCCTGCCCACTTCAAGGGATATCCGGTTAGTTTGTTGTTTAACCCGCGAGGCGAGTGCATCATATTCCGCGATGGTCTGCCCGTACAGGGCTTGGACGCTAATCGTCAGGACTATGTACTGACCGATCGCGCCAGAGGAAATGAAAAGATCGAACTATACGTGGAAGCCGGCGCCAGCGACGCCTTCGGTAATTTTCAGGCACGTACCATGGATCCGCCGCAATTGGCGATTGTTCTGCCGGAAGTGTGGAAGGTGTGGTACGACCTTCGATGCCTGCAGGAAATGATCACGCCCGGAGCTCATTGGACGGGTACGCCCGAACCGGCGTTACCGGAGGACTCGACCCGCCGAGCGAAGATTCGCTTCTGTCTAAACAAGGCCGTCGACTTGTTTGACTATCGGGACACCTCGCTGGAAGGTTTGTCCGCGTCCGCCAAACGAGTGACCAAAGCGATCAAACCCCTCTACGCCTGCCCAGCCGAGGCCTCCGCCCAGACCTTTGCCTGCATGGGCCATGCTCATATCGATGTCGCCTGGCTCTGGCCGTTGACCGAGACGATCCGCAAATGCGGCCGGACGTTCTCGAACGTGTTGGAGCTGATGGATCGCTATCCGGAATTCGTCTTCAGTCAATCCCAACCTCACCTGTATGAGTTCACCCGGGACCACTACCCGTCACTGTATAAGCGAATCAAAGAGAAAGCGAAAAAGGGCCAGTGGGACCCCGCCGGCTGCACCTGGGTCGAGATGGACTGCAATCTTACCGGCGGTGAGAGTCTGGTTCGCCAGATCCTCTTCGGCACCCGTTTCTTCAAGCAGGAATTCAACTTCGATTGCAGTTGCCTGTGGTTGCCCGACGTCTTCGGGTATTCCGGAGCCGTGCCGCAAGTGCTCAAACGCAGCGGAATCGACTATTTTCTGACGCAGAAAATTTCCTGGAGCCAGTTCACCGTCTTTCCCCATCACACATTCTACTGGGAGGGAATTGACGGTACCCGCGTGCTCTCGCACTTCCTGCCCACCAATGACTATAACGCCAAGCTTCGCGGAAGTGAGATCATCACCGGAGCCGGTCGATACAAGCAGAAGGACCGCTCACCCCTCCAAGCCACGCTGTTTGGATTCGGCGACGGCGGAGGCGGACCGACCAAGGACATGCTCGAGCGGATGCGGCGATACAGAAACCTTGAAGGTGTTCCCAAACTTCAACCGATGTCGCATACGAAGTTTTTCAAGCGCCTGGAGGCCGAGTCCGTCGATCTGCCGACCTGGGTCGGTGAATTGTACCTGGAGTATCATCGCGGAACGCTGACCAGTCAGGCCGCCAACAAACGGTTCAACCGCCAGTGTGAGTTGCTGTTGCGGGAAACGGAAATGCTTGCGACCGTGAATCTGGCCACCGGAGGCAAATACCCCGGCAAGGAGTTGAACGCTTCCTGGAAGACGGTGCTGCTGAACCAATTCCATGATATCATTCCGGGCAGTTCCATCAGCAAGGTCTATGTCGATTCCAAAAAGGATTACACCACCGTTCTCGAAAACACCGGAGCGCTGAAGGATCAGGCCCTGTCGCGATTGGCCCGGCAGATAGATACACGCGGAGATGGTCTCCCCGTTCTCGCTTTCAATCCCCTGTCATGGAATCGGCAGGATACTTTGGCCGTCAAGCTCCCGGGTGCACGAAAAGGACAATCCCTGGTGGCCGTCGCCCCGGACGGGTCTAAGACCCCCGCTCAACTCGGAACAGATGGCAAGATCCGCTTCCAGGCGACCGTTCCTTCCATTGGACACTGCGTATTCCATCTCCAACCGGGACAAGTCAGCAAACCGAACGTTCAAGCCACCAACAAAACTCTGGAGAACGAAGCTCTGAGGGTCAAGTTCAACACCGATGGCTGTATCACCAGCATCTGGGACAAGCAGAATCGGCGCGAAGTCGTTTCCGAAGGGCAGTGCGCCAACGAATTCATCCTCTTCGAGGATAAGCCCGTCTCCTACGATGCCTGGGACGTGGATATATTCTTCAATGATAAGCCGCTGGAACGAAACGGTGAACTTCTGTCCATGGATGTCGTTGAAACCGGTCCGGTTCGTTCGGTACTGAGAATCAAACGCCGAATCAGCCGGTCCACCATCAGCCAGGACATCATCCTGACCGCCGGGTCCCAACGATTGGATTTCGAGACCACGGTCGAGTGGGGCGATGAGAAAGAGGTCCTGCTCAAAGTCGCGTTTCCCGTCAATGTTCGCAGTGAACGAGCCAGGTATGACATCCAGTTCGGAAGCGTGGAACGGCCAACACACTGGAACACCCCGAAGGACTTTGCCCAGTTCGAGGTCCCCGGCCATAAGTGGGTGGACCTGTCCGAAAACGATTACGGTGTGGCCATGCTGAACGACTGCAAGTACGGACATGACGTTCGCGACAACGTCATCCGGATGACCGTCCTGCGGGCACCGAAGACTCCGGACCCGACGGCCGATGTGAATATGACCCACAAACTGACCTACTCCCTGCTGCCGCATACAGGCAGTTTCACCAACGGTGTCATTCGGCAGGCCTACCAACTCAATGTTCCGGTTACCGCGATGACAACAACTGCCAATACCGGCAAATTGGGTTCACGCAACTCCTTCTTTGAGATCACCGGCGAGAACGTCATTATCGAGACCATCAAAAAGGCGGAAGACTCAGACGCCGTGATCGTAAGACTCTATGAAGCCCATGGCAGCCGGGGGGCTCGAACGCTGAGCACTTCGCTGCCGGTGAAAAAAGTCATCGAGACGAACCTCATGGAAAAGGAAGAGGCCCGACTGGCGATAAAGGAAGGCAAAATCAAACTGGACTTCAAGCCGTTCCAGATTCGCACCCTGAAACTCATGGTGTGATCGCCGGAAACATATCTTGTGACACAGCGGCATATCGACCGCGGGCGCCAAGTAAAAAGAAAAGCCGGTCAGAAATGACCGGCTTTTTGAATTGCTGAATGGCAACCTCTGCCTGAGGATTAGCGTTTGACCCGAGCGTTGCCTTCCCAGATGCTCCAGACCTGCTCTTCGTCGGCAGGCTGGGCATAGTCGGTGAGCATGGTGGTGGCCAAGGCGCCGGTCGCCCATCCGAACTGAACCCATTTTTCCGGCGTCCAGCCCTTGAGAATACCGTAGAGCATCCCGCCGACAAATCCATCGCCACCGCCGATCCGATCCAAAACGCCGATCTCACGAGGCTCGATCACGTGGAAGTCGTTGCCCTCCGCCATGATGGCGCCCCACAGGTGCTGGTTGGCGCTCACGACCTGGCGAAGCGTAGTGGCGAACACACCTGCATTCGGAAACGCCTTCTTGGCGCTGTTGATCATGCCCTTAAAACCGTCGATCTTCTTCGCCAGATCCTTGCCGCCGGCTTCGGGACCCTGCAGACCCAGGCAGAGCTGGAAATCTTCTTCGTTGCCGATGAGAATGTCGGCGATGCCGGCGATTTCCGTGAAAATATCATGCAGCTCCTTTTCCCGACCCTTCCAGAATGAGGCGCGGTGATTCAGATCGAAGGAAATACGCGTACCATATTTCTTGGCGACCCGGGCAATCTCCAGGCAAAACCGGCTGGTCTCGGGCGACAGCGCGCCGATCAGGCCCGCCAGGTGCCCCAGGTGGCCGCCTTCCTTGCCGAAGATACGTTCGAGATCGAAGTCCTTCACGTTGAGAGTTCGCCCGACTTCGCCGGCGCGGTCGTTATGGACGCGCGGACCTCGGCTGCCGAAACCGGTGTCGGCAAGGTTGAACTGGTGGCGATAGCCCCAAGGTCCGCCCTGAGGAACTTCGGGACCTTCGACAACCAGGTGCCGGCTGGCCAAATCGTCCTTGATGAACCGTGCGATCGGGGAGTCCTTCACGAAAGTGGTCAGGACCTTGACACGCAGACCGAGGTAGGACGAAACACTCGCGACATTCGTTTCGGCGCTGGTGGCCTGGAGCATGTAGTTTCCACCGCAGTGGAAGGGCTGCCCGTTGGCAGGGGTCAATCGTACGCCCATGCTGGTGGGAACCAATAAGGCAAAGTCACAACCGGTTCGAAGCTGGATACTCACAACATCATCCTTTCATTTTACCGCTTGAATACAGGAAATATGTTCCCCGACCATCGACCGGGCGAACGGTCAACAATTATAACGGCAACGGCCGATTGTGAAGTCGTCGAAAAATTGAAGATTATGTCATTTTTGTAGAAAGCTCTGGAGAATGATCCGATACACCATATTATTCCACCTCGACCTTGCTTGTTCTTCCCATGGCGAAGCAGATCTTGAAATGCCAGCCGTGAGTGTTAGATTATGTGCTTTTGTGTAACTTTTTAACATCATGTTTTCATGCCATACTTGGTGAAGAGACTTTGAGGTAACCAATGCCAAGGCAGTCTTGCTGGGGGATAAACAAAGACCTCCTTTTTCGGCGCGATATCCCGCCCACTCGCACAAAGGGCACGGTGAGATTATTCTGGCCACCCGCGGTCAGGTGTTTCAGATACGCCTCGATAGATGTGCCTTCTATTTCTATAATATTTATATTATGTAACTATTAAAAGAAATACGGTCAGTTTTTCAAAAAAAGATTGACAAGGGGTGACCCTATGGCTATTTTTGCACTCCAATTAGAGTGTCTTTAGGCTACAAATGGAGTGCAACATGAATATTGAACGTATTACGGTTTTCGGAGGACGCGGGAAGGACGGGGCGTATGAGGCCGTGTCTCAGGTGGAATTCTGCATGGGGCAGGTGATCAGCATTGTGGGTCCGACCGGTTCGGGCAAGACGACGTTGATCGATGACCTGGAACTGTTTGCCAATGAGAACACCCCCTCAGGTCGGAAGGTGATGATCAACGGCGAACTTCCATCGGAGGAATTGATCCTGGATCCAGCTCGGCGGCCAATTGCTCAGATCACGCAGCACACGAATTTCCTGTCCGATCTGGCAGTTCAGGTTTTCTTGACTACACATGCCCAGGTTCGGGGCAATTTTCACGCCGATTCGGTGGTGGATGAGACCCTGAACTTCGCCAATCAACTGACCGGCGAAGCCATCGACCCGGCCAGCGCGATGACGGAGCTGTCGGGCGGTCAGACACGGGCGCTGTTGATCGCGGACGCCGTGGTGATCGGAAATTCGCCGATTATTCTGCTCGACGAGATCGAGAACGCGGGCATCCACCGGACGCGGGCGTTGGAACTTCTGAGGCAATATGAAAAGATCTTCATTTTTGTCACGCACGACCCTCGGATCGCGCTGCTCTCCGATTTTCGGATCGTGATGAAGAACGGAGCGATGCAGAAGATCATTCAGACCAGCGAGGAAGAAAAGCGGGTGGTCGAGGAGATCATCAAGATGGACGATCTGCTGTTGGAGTTCCGCACGCATATTCGCGACGGGAATGAACTGTCCGAAGCCTTGCTGGAGGAGCGGTTGCGGGCGTTGGGGTACATCGAGTAATCAAACGAAGGAGAATCGACGATGAAAGCTATCATTTGCGCCGGACCGCCGACGACGGGAAAAACGACGGTCCTCAAACAAGTCGTCAAGCGGCTTTTGGCCAAGGGACACAAGCCCGCTTTTTTGAAGATCGACGTTCAGTTTGCCGAAGAGGACGCGCTGTTTCAGAAGGAGTTCGGTATTCCCTCTCGCAAGGTGTATTCGGGAGAGCTATGCCCGGATCACTGCAACGTGATGGTGTTGGGCGACGCGGTGGAGTGGGCCCAGAAGCAGTCGGCGGATTTCCTGCTCGTCGAGACGGCGGGATTATGCCTTCGCTGTTCGCCGTACATTGAGAATTCGCTGGGAATCGTGGTCCTTGAGGCCACGAGCGGAATGAATCTGCCTCGGAAGATCGGGCCGATGCTGTCGCTGGCGGATGTGGCCGTTGTGACGAAGATCGATCTGGTGTCGCAGGCGGAGCGCGAAGTATTCCGGGCTCGCGTTCTGGAGATCGCCCGGCATGTGACTGTGGCGGAGTCCGATGCCTTGCATGGGATCGGGATCGACCCGGTGATCAAGAGAATCCTGAATTCACAGGATGTCGAATTTCCGCTCTACCTGCGGGGCAATCCTCCGGTGGGCACGTGTACGATCTGTGTGGGCAAAAAGGAAATCGGTTGGAAGGAGCACTTTGGCGTGGTGCGAACGCTGGAGAGCGACATTTTCTATCAAGGAGAATAAGCATGGAGACAAGGGATCAATTGCTGGCAAAGTTGCCGAAGCTGGATTGCGGTCTGTGTGGATCGCGGTCGTGTTCGGAATTCGCGGAAATCCTGACAAGCCAGCCCGAGGATATCAAGAAGTGTGTTCACCTGGTCGGCGAATCGATGGAAGCGAAGGATCATTCGGCGGCGGGTTGCCGGGGCTGCGCCTCAGCGGCGAAACTCCCGCGAGAACAATGGAAAGACTCGCTCGGCCGGGAGTTCGACTTCGTTCTCGACACGTTCGCCAACGAACCTGGTCCGCGGGAGACCATCTTACCCCATAATCCGATGGTAACGCGCGAACTGGACGTTCAGAAGGGCGACATTCTTATCGGCCGACCGTTGGGCATGTCTTGCGGGTGTCCGATCACCCACTGCGGCGTGGTGATGAACGTCGATCACAAGAGTGGCGTTATCGTCTGGTGCGTCACCGGTCCCCTCGGACCGCGGGCCAAGGCCCACAAGGACCTGGGCTACTACTCGGCCGAAGCTTATGATGGACTGGTGCGTGAAGCCAAGTCGGAGCTGAAGATCGGTATGCGCTACTGGTTCATGCCCCACCGCTGCATGCTCCAGTGGCGTCACAGCGGCCTGGTGAATTTCCTCAACAAAGGCAAGGAAGGTCTGCATGTTCGTGTCGAAGGACTCTACATCGGGTGAGCGGTTCCAGGCCGTATTCCGTCGATGGTTCTGTCCACCGTAAGCCGATGTGTTTCGTAGGTCCTTTATTGACAACCGCGCCTGGCAGGATTCGAACCTGCGACCTACGGATTAGAAATCCGTTGCTCTATCCAGCTG
>CAZLZE010000129.1:0-3329 GCA_964563935.1 uncultured Phycisphaerae bacterium
CCGTTTCACTTTCAGAGCTTGCTATATATCAGAAGATACCGATAATGTCAAGCCCGAATATCGATATAACTTTTTTTTAGCACTAATGTTAATCGTAAAAATTATCTACAAAGAATTTTTCCGAACTACGATGGTTTGTGGATTATGTGAAGAAAAGAAGAGTAGTCTAATACGTCTTTGCATTAATCCTGGTATGTCCTTGCGAGCCTCCGATCAAGTCGGAGATAAACTCCGCGAAGCAATCTGGCGTGCGAACACCAGATCGCCACGCCCCCCTTTTACCAAGGGGTCTCGCGATGACCTGCCGGTGTGGGTTCTCGGCTTTCCAGACACATTCTGAGGTAGAAGATCACGCGCAAGAGTGCGTGTGCCACAACAAGAGGCGAAGACCGCGCACGTCAGGGACGTGCGGCATATTCGAAGGAAGCGGGACAATTAGCGTTTTTGGATTCGGAAAGTGGTGGCGTGGATCCACTCATCCTCCGGCGGCGGGAACGGCCAGTGGTTGCCGTAGTGATAGACGGAAATAACCCGGCCGTCGGGAAGTTCCTTCATAACCGGATAGTGGTTCTGCCGTTTGTATCGCGGATCGGCAATGCTCCCCGTTTGGGTCCAGGTTTGCCCGTTATCAATACTGAAATTGAACTGCTGGATAGACCCGGTACAAATCAGAATGTTGTCGCGAGTGCGGAGTAGAGCGGGAAAACCGCGAAAACCCATGTTGGTGAGCTTGTGCTCGCCGGGTTGCCAGCCGGTGGGAGTCTTCTTGACGATGATTTGGCCGCAGTTCATGTAGAGACCCGCGTCTTCCTTGAGAGTCAGATTCGCGTGGCGAATGACGACGAGAATGTCGCCGTTTTCCAGTTCCACCGCATCCGGCTCGTCATTCGTTCGCGTGTCGATCCCCTTGGCCAGGAGCAGCGGCTCGGACCATGTCTGGCCGCGGTCGTAAGAGAAATACATAAATGCATCGGTCCGCGGGCTCGGGTTCTTCCGGTCGAAGCACCCATACGAGGGCAACATAATCGTACCGTCGCGGAGTTGCTTGGGGTGGCCCCAAATACAGCCGACTTTTTTCGGATCGTTGAGCGACACCGGCTGGGACCACGTCACACCATCATCATTCGACCGCCACGCCATGCAATGATGCACGGTGTCGTAGTCCTGCTTGGCTTCATCCCATCCTTCGAGGATTCCACCGATTCCGAGGAGAGTTCCGTCGTCGAGGAGGAGATAATCGTCCCGCTGAGGAGCGTAACGGTCGGAATAATCGATGGTCTTGATCGATTTCCATGTCCGACCATTATCGCGGGATTCGCACCAGCGAAAGTGCCGTTGAATGCCCGCCTCTGCCAGGCGTTGCGGCGAGGCGGCCTCATGGCTGTAGGACGGCTTGAGATCGGGCGACCCACCGATCATCTCCTGGAACGTGGCCCGAAGGTAACCCTCGCGGGTGAACCACAGACGGACCCAGGAGGTCCATCGGGGAGCACGTTCCGGGCGGTAGACTTCGCTGTGCTCGATGCAGTCGATCTTGACCGGCAGGGGAACCGTACCGATCCCATCCGCGGCAGGCAATTTGTCCTCGTAACCCCAATCATGTCGTTTCTCTTCGCTCATGGGTTTACCTTTATTCAACTCTGCCTGTAGACAGCAAGTCCTATACGGCCATCTACGTATTGATAACGCGGGTAACCACAATACAGGTCAACTGGCAATATGTCAAGCACTCTATAGAAACATGGCCACAAAGCCTTTTTCTTCTTAACACTTATGCTCATATTCACTAACCACACACCAAATCGTCTGATGTTGCTTGACAGGCAGCCTGTTTTCGGTTAATGTAACATTTATGAAAAGCGTTGCAATTATTTTACATAGATGGGTGCCGGAATGAAGGAATTGGCTGGTAATCAAGAGGAGTTGAACGGTCGGTCGCTTGCGGCGGTGGCCAAGCGGGTGGGAATGTCCACAGCCACAGTATCACGAGTCCTGAACAACTCGCCGGGGGTCAAATCACGTACGCGGCAGATGGTCTTGCGAGCGATTCATGAGACGGGGATTGCCCCGCGGAGCCATGGGAAAGTTCATACGGTAATCGGAGTGGCAATTCCAGACTTTCGCCCTAACCTTCTGGATAACACATACTTACAAGCATCAGTTACCGGAGTCGCAGAGAGCGCGGTTCAGCATGGGTTCAGTATTCAGCCGATGAATTTCTTCGCCGAACGTCTGCCAGGCGAAACCTACGCGGAACTTGTCCTTCGTCTGGGAATCAGCGGGCTGATCCATATCGGTCCGTGGTCACGGTTCTACGACGCGATCAAGGAAATCGCCGATACGGGGTTCCCGCAGTGCCTGATCAGCGCTCGGATCCCGCATCCCGGAGTAAATTGGCTTGACGTGGAGAATACCGAAGCCAGCCGCAAGGCGATTCGCTACCTTCAGAACCTGGGGCACCGCCGGATCGCCATCGTAACACCGGACCTGACTACGGATGACCAGATGGAACGATACGAGGGCTATCGGCTGGCGATGGCGGACGCAGGGATCGAGGTCGACCCGGAATTCGCCATCAAACGGGGAGATGTGAATCCGAACTCGGGAATGAGCGCGACACTGGAACTGCTGACGAAATCAAACCGTCCGACAGCGATCTTCTATACGAATGGGGAATTGGCCTTCGGCGGGGTAAAGGCATGCAACAAGCTGGGGTTGGGTATTCCAAAGGATGTGTCGATTGTGTCGTTCGATGATTCACGATTGCCGGAATTCCTAACGCCGGCATTGACATACCTGTTTCAGCCAGCGTTTGAAATGGGGCGACGGGCGGGACAATGCCTGGCAAGCCATCTGAAACATAGAGGGGGAAAGGCAACGCAGGAAATGGTGATTCCCGATTTCTTCATCAATGAGTCGACGGGACCGGCAGAATAGGGAGTCTAGATTTTAGATTTGGGATTTGGGATTGAAGAAGGAGAAGATCATGGCGACATACAAACCGGCAAAGCTCTTCAATCATCAATCATCGATCAGTGCTTGGAAATCGAGGATGGTGGGCGCGGCCCACCCTACCAAAGCCCAAAGCCGAAAGTCCAAGGTCGGGTTTACGCTGATTGAGCTGTTGGTCGTTGTGGCGATCATCGCAGTGCTGATCGCGATATTGCTGCCGTCACTACAGAGCGCTCGAGACGCAGCCAAGAAAGTCGTGTGCACGAGCAATCTGAAGCAAATGTCTATGGGCGAGGAATATTACGTCAACGACTACCGGAAATGGCCCGCGGCGTCGGACGGAGTGAGCCAGGACACAGGCGAATGGATGTCGATCC
>CAZLZE010000129.1:3367-13978 GCA_964563935.1 uncultured Phycisphaerae bacterium
TGGGATATGTATGTATATAAATATCTATACCCCGGGTTCAATTTCGACACATCCAAGCCCCTGTCGCCGAATCCATTTCGCTGCCCGTATGACACGAACCCGTCGCCGAACGCGCGCAGTTACGCTCAGAATAGCAGCATTCAGTGGACGGATATCGCACCCTATAACAAGACTCGCAGAGTGTGGGTCGGACCGGATAATCTGCCGAACATGGGGGCGATGTATACAGGGGAGTGGCTATGGGAACAACGGGAGAGCCTCCCGGAAAAGGTGATGCTGCTGACCGATTGCGGAGGATACGATATCGGTTCGGGAAACTGCGCAATGATCGGTCACTGGAACTCCTGGTATGGCAATCTCCACCCGGACGGTGGAACGGACATATTGTTCGCCGACGGCCACGCTAAATACTGGCCGCAGGAAATGGTTCAAGATGCGATTTATCCCAGCAAGGTACTGGTGGGTGTTTATGTCTGGATTCTGGGTCAATAATCTTATCTAGAGGAGATGCCGGGCATAGCCTACGTCAAGAGCGAAGGTGACTGGAAGGAATCGCAGATTGTGTTGACAGCCATCCGGGAGTCGAAGCGACTTCCGATAAAGCAATAACAGACTTGAGTCAGGAGTTCGTAATGCGGATACACAAAAGCCTTGTTCTCGCTGTGTTCATGCTGAATGCTCACGTATTCGCTTCAACGAAGGGTGATTTGATCCTTCACGCCGGATTCAACAAGATCACGGAAAAGCCCCAATCCGCCCCGATACTCCCTCTACAGATGGAGGAACCGAAAGGCGAACCCAAGGTGGATTTCAATAATCTCAAGGATCCCGTGTTCACTCCCACCTTCGGCCTTCGCAATCCGCCCAAGTACCAGGTGCTTGGTTTTTCCACGTGCTTCGTCAATCGAAATGGGGCCATGGAAATTGACGTCGACAAGGAACGGGATTGCGTCTGGCTGAGAGGCAAGGCTGCGGGTGTTTCCGGCTACCTGGGCAAGCAGTTTTTGGAGAACAGCCCGACGTATCTTGAGGCCGTCGTATCACGCGTCAAGCCGGAAGAAGGATGGAAATACGGTGGTGACAATTGCCGTTCCGAAATATTCGTTCTGCTTTTTCAATTTGAGGTAGCGAGAAATTCGAGGTTGTCATGAATACTGCAATGAGAAGAAGAGGATTCACACTAATCGAATTGCTGGTGGTGGTGGCGATTATTGCCGTGCTGATTTCCATCCTGTTGCCGGCCATCTCGCAAGCGCGACAGATGGCCCAGGGAATGAAGTGTCTGAACAACCTCAAGCAGATTGGCATGGGCGTCACGTATTACACGGGTGAGCACAACAGCTATCTGCCCGTCTCCTCCGGCGGCATCAAGTGGAGTTTCTACAATGACGAACAGTGGATTATCCATCGTCTTCTGCCGTATGTGGATCCTGCCTATAGCTGGGGACCCGGAGCGTATAACCTCTTCAATCACTCCGTACTCTTCCAATGCCCGAATGACCCGCCGTGGGACAACGTCGGATTCGAGTATATCTTCCATGGGAACAGTTACGCATTCACCTATCAATTCGAAGGAGAGCGGTAGGATTCGCCGCTGACCTGCAACTGTGAACGTCTGGGGTTGTGGTCCGGCTGGGACTACCACATCCAAGCCCAAGACCTGTCCCGGTCGCCGCTGTATGCCGACGGCCCGCCTGTTATCGGAGGCCATGGAGACAAGATCAATATGCTGTTCGGCGACATCCATACGAATGCAGTTCGCCTCGGAGATGTGGCCAAGACGTACAACTACAATATCGCCTATCGATAAGTTTCACAAAGAGGAGCCTCTTCATGCTGCAACGAATCCCCCTGCTATGCATTATGTGTTTCCTGTTGATCTGCCCATCGGTTCATGCCAAGGTCCTTTTCCTTGCCCATTGGAATGGGAGCCTGAAAGCAGAGATCGCCGCGGGTAAGGCTGATCCTGTGATCGCCGGCGGGCCGACGCCGCCGAAGATCGGGGATGGGTACGCCTTCAAGAACAGCATGCCCGCCATCAACGGACTCCAGATCGGCGACGGCAGCAACCTGGCGTATGCGACGGCGGGGAACATGAATGCCGCGGAAGGAACGGTTGATTTCTGGTTCTACCAGCGTGCGCCCTTTGTCGCGGGTCCGGGGGTCATTCCGCATCTCTTTTCCATCAACATGGGCCCCGGCGCGGACCATAGCTGGAAGAACGCCATGTTTCTGACCTACGGCGGATGGAATCCCAACGTCGGCTGGGTTGTCACGGACAGCGAGGGGAAGTGGGTAAGCTCGGTATCGTATCTGGCGGAGAAATGGACCGCCAACAGCCGCTGGCATCGGATCGCGGTGAGCTGGTCCACAAAGAACAAGCGGCTGTCGATGTTCGTCGATGGGCGATTGGTCAGCCAGACGAACAACGCGCAATTGCTGCCCTCGCTGCTGCCCTGCTTCTATATCGGATCCAATCGCGGATGGCAGGGATTCGCACCGCACAACTATGATGAATTTCGGATTCTCGACCGGGAGATTACAGAGGCGGAGGCGTCAATCGACTATGCTCGCGACTATGAATTCACGAACGATGATTCATTCCGACCGGAAGCTGTGATGGTGCCGATCGATTTGTCCAAAGTCGCCCAAACGCCGTTCGAGGATGACGAACCGAACAACCAGAAAGGCGGCTGGTCCGACCAGGGACCGCTGAACGATTGGCGAACCGCTCCCCGGGGAAAACAGGATGTGATGGGAATTCCCTTTGTCATCGGCGAAAAGTGCATCGCCCTGGCCAACGCGAAACGCCAGTACTATCCGCAGGAAGCGACCATCGATATCAACGCGGAATTCGGTGGACTATTCTTCATCCACACAGCTACCTGGCTCATGGCCGCCGACCGAACATGCGGCCGATATGAAATCGAATATACCGACGGCACCAAAGAAATCGTACCCCTCGAGACCTACAAAAACATCGGCGACTGGTGGTATGCGTTCGACATGCCTCACGCGCGTCCGGTCCTTCAAACGCGGGGCGGGGGTGATGGAAACGTCGGAGCCTTCATCTACTTCTGGGCAAATCCGCATCCGGGTAAAACCATCAAGCGCGTCATCTTCAAGACAGCCAACGATGAAGCCATGCCCATCCTTGTCGCGATCACCGGCGTCAAGCCCGGTCTGCCCGGGTACGTCTATCGTGGGCTTCAGATTGCGACGTGTCGGCAAGTGGATGTGGAAGCGGAACTGGCGGAGGCGATCAAGAAGTACCAGGCACAACTACCCGAACTGGCCAAGATCAAGGCCGACCTCTCCAAAATCAATATAACCGACAAGCAAAAGGCAGCTTTCTACGGACGTGAAGCCCTGCGATATGCGGATGAGGCTTCGATTTACGTGCAGGAAGTTGAGGGGCTGAAGAGCGAAATTGACACGATCATCAAGAACAAAGACGCAGCCCGGATGCGAACGCTGGAGAAAGTCGCCAGCTATATCGTCTACGCCGGCGAGTTGACGAAACGAATACCGGAGCTGCTGGCGAAGGCGGACAAGGCCGTGCCTATGGCCCCCATCACACCCTCGCCGGCAAAGTTCCCCGCCCAGGCTGGCGACCTGCTTAAGAAACATCTGCGGAGCGAGATTGTCCTGAACGGTATGTGGGACGCGAATTACGCCGCGGACCCGCAACAACCGGGCAAGGATTGGACGCCGCTGCTGATTCCCGTCGATTACCATGGCCAAACGTCGACATGGCTGAAGAAATCCCTGGTCATACCCGCCGAATGGTCGGGCAAGCGGATGGAATTGTGGTTTGAGTCGTCGCGGGAGCTTACCGAGGTGTACGTAAACCGGAAATTCGCCGGGCGACACATCGGGATCGAACCGTTCGGGGTGGATATCTCGGACAAACTGGTTCCTGGAGCGGCGAATGAGATCCTCCTCTTCGTCGGCGGCAAATGCTACGTCACGAACCCCTACAACAACACGACCAACTACGTCACCAACGGCTGGAGCCAGCCCTGCATCACGCAGGATGTCACGCTCAAAGTGTCGCCTCGCACGTGCATCCTGGATCCCTATGCCCGGATCGACAGCGAGAACAATTTCATCCTGACCGGCAAAATCGTGAATGCGAGCGGTTCCGAATATGAATTGGAGGCAGCTATTCAGTCGGATAAAAATTCCCATTCCTTCGGCAAGTTCAGAATCATACCGGACACCCAGGGAATGTTCCAGATCAAGGCCAAGTGGGAAAAACCCATCCTCTGGGGCATCGGCGGAGAGTATCAGGAGCCCCGGCTGGTGTTTGTGAACATGAAACTGTCGGACAAGACCGGCGAAGTGGATGAAATGAGCTTCCGCACGGGTTTCCGGCACTTTGAAATCCGGGACAAGATCTACTTCTACCTGAACGGCAAGAAGATCATCCTCCAGGGGGACCACTTGTGGTCTTCAGAAGGACACAACGCCGCAAGCACGCGAGCCAGCATCACTCGCTTCTACCGAATCGCCCGCGAGGCGAACTTCAACGTAGTCCGATTCCACATTATCGACACGGGAAACACGTATCCCGCCGATCTGGACGCGGGCGACGAACTCGGATTCCTCGTCGAACCCGAATGCAGCACATCCGCTCCGCCTATTCTGACGAACGGCGAGTCCAATTACGATGATCCAGTCTTCCGGAAGAATTCGGAGGTCTACCACCGCGTGTTCGCCAGGAAAGCCCGCGTGCATCCGAGCGTTTGTATCTTCTCCCTCTCGAACGAGGTATTCCAAGTGGCCGGACGTCATCTGGACGACGCCTCGAAGTACTTCCTGGCCATGGAGAAGATCATGCACGAGGAAATGCCCAACGTCGTGCTGACGGAGCAGGGAAACAACTGGCGAAAGGAATTCGCGACGGCCGACGTCCACTATTCCGGCGGCGTCGCCTTTAAGGACTGGAAAAAACGAGGCGACAAACCGCTCATCCACGGCGAATGGTGCTTCTATGAGGGCGGATACTTTGAGATGAACCATTCTTCGGACAAAGCCAAAGCCAGGCAGGCGGAAAAAGCCACCGCCGAGCACTTCGAACGAGCGATCAAAGAGGAAATCGCCAATGGCGTCGCGGGGACCATGCCATTTCCCGCGTTCTTTATCTACAGCTTCTGCACCGCCGACGAGAGCCTCATGGGTCCATGGGCAAAGGAAATCCTCGCGGACAAGCCCTATTTCGACGCCAACCGGTGGTACATGCCCCACGCACGGGGCACGATGGTCCCGATCACGTGGCCTGCGTTTTCGGGCAAAGGCGTGAAAATGAAACAAACCTATACCGGGTCACAGGGAGACAACATCAATTTCTGGGAGCCGACCCGAAAGGAGTACACCCCCAATGCGGTCCACGGAGCATTCAAACGGGCGTTTACACCCATGCCGCCGGTAAAAGCGACAATGATCCCAGAGGTCATCGTAACCGTGAAGCCGGAAAACGCCGCTTACCCGGTACTGGTGAAACGCGACGGCGATTCGACGCTCATGGGCGTGCTGCCGGATAAGGATGGCAAGGCGTGGTTTGAACTTCCCGCGGACGGACCGTACACGTTTGTCGTGATCAACGAAAATGCAGTGAAGCAGGTTGACCGCGTCATGAACGGCAAGCCCGTAGCCCAGCCGCCGGGATACGGATACATCGAGCAGATCGACATGAAATAGCCACAGTGCCCCCGGCAATAGCCCTGCGACGGCGGGAGAACGAGCACGTGTCATTCTTCCGCCAGCAGCTCTTTTTTGGCGACAGCCAGTTCTTTCAACTGCTTCTCGCTCGGTTGCGGATACCGCAAATCAAGTGAGCCCAGGGCGTCGATAACAGCGGCCGCCACCACGATCCGAGTAAACCACTTCTTGTCAGCCGGGACCACATACCACGGGGCCTCGTCCGTCGCCGTTTTGCGGATCATATCCTCATAGGCTGCCATATAGTCTTTCCAGTGTCGGCGTTCCTTCGCATCGGCGGCGGAAAACTTCCAGTGCTTCTCCGGAGTCTCCAGACGTTCGAGAAACCGCTTCTTCTGCTCCTTGCGCGACACATGAAGGAAAAATTTACGAATGACCACCCCGTTTCGGCTCAGGTACCGCTCATAGTTGCGAATATCCTCGAATCGGTCGTCCCAGATACGTTTGGTCACCAGCGGCTGCGGAATCTTCTGGTCCACAAGAAACTCAGGATGCACACGCACGACAATAACTTCTTCATAGTAGGATCGATTGAAGATCCCGATGCGCCCGCGTTCGGGCAGATGTTTGGTGCATCGCCACATGTAATCGTGGTCCAGTTCCTCAGCCGACGGCGACTTGAAGGACACCACCTGGCACCCTTGAGGATTGATTCCGGACATGACGTGCTTGATCACGCCATCCTTACCGGCGGCGTCCATGGCTTGGAAGATGAGAAGCACAGCCCAGCGATCCTGGGCGTAGAGCATGTCCTGCAATTGGGCAAGGGCCTCGATCCCCATTTCCAGGACTTCCTTCGTACGGGGCTTGTCTTCAGCGCTTAGATTCCCGGTATCGCCCGGATCAACATCCTTGAGTCGAAATGCTCCTCCATCCGTAACACGATAAGGCTCAGAGAACTTGCATGCCCGATCAATAAGCGATTTGAGTTTCATATATGACTCCCTGGAACACGGGTCCCTATTCAAGAGACGATGCCCCGCCGGTCCTCCCAAGGGACCCCACCCTCAACGAAACTGGGTACATTGTACAAAGAAAGTAGGAAATGGAAACAACAGAAAAACTGAGGCATTATAGACTCATAGCTGGCGAAGAAGAACAAGTGCGTCCAGCCCGCCCCGGCAGAGTCAGCGTTTTGCCGGCTTGGTAACGGGGCCGGTGGTCGGGGCAAGCTTCACTTCAACGAGTTTCTCAGCCACGAAGACCTTACCCGTCAACAGTTCCGTGAATTCGACATGGACAGTCACATTCGACGTCTGAGGACGGTTTGAGAAGGGAACGCGGATCGTGTAATGGTTGGTCCAGAACCTTCCGATCCAGGCTTTGTCCAGTTCTTCCGGCTTCAGAGTAACCTCACCGACCAAACGGACGTCACCCTGTAATTCATAGAGTTTTACCGTCGCTTGGCCGGCGGCCTTGATGATGTGCCCATCTGCGTCAATTGGCTGGATATAAACCGCGATTCCACCATCGTATTGACCGGTCAGACGATCGAGACGAATGGATTTCACCTGGGTCAACTCGGCAAATTGGGTGGTGGTCAGACCTCGAAGTCGGACCATCTGCTTCGTCTGACTGTCGATGGTCAACTGGGCCTCGAAAAGCTGCTTCTTCAACGCGGCGTTTTCGTCCTTAAGTTTCAGGACCTCGTTTTGGCATTCAACGAGCGGACAGGGTTTGGACTTCTGCTGCGCACATCCCGTGAAAATGACGGTCGACAGAGCGATAACCACTACCGACGAAACGTGCGAGAGCGGCTTAAACCCCATTTTTATGCTCCGGAATTCTGGTCCTGATTCTCATCCAAGTCGTCGGAACTGATCGATTTCGGTGTCGCCTGCTCGGGGATTTTGTGGAGAATCCGGTCGGCGATTCCGTAGGCCAAGGCCTCTTCAGCGTCAAGCCAGAGGTCCCGGTCGGAATCACGCTGGATCTTGTCCACCGGCTGCCCGGTATGCTTGCTCAGAATTTCGTACATGCGTTTCCGCAGACGGATGATTTCCTTGGCCTGGATCGATAGATCCGTGGCCGGCCCTTCCATGACCCCGGAGATGAGGGGTTGGTGGAGAAGAACACGGCTGTTGGAAAGAATGTAACGCTTTCCCGCCGCGCCACCGGAAAAGAGGAACGCGCCCATGCTGGCCGCCATTCCAATGCAATAAGTCGCCACCTGGCAGCGAATAAACTGCATGGTGTCGTAAATGGCCATACCCGCCGAGATAGAACCGCCGGGCGAATTGATGTAGAAGCTGATGTCGCTCTTGTTGTCTTCGTTGGAGAGAAACAGCATCTGGGCGACGATGAGATTGGCGGAGTTGTCATCGACTTGTCCACCGAGAAAGATGATCCGGTCCCGAAGCAACCGGCTGTAAATGTCGTATGCCCGCTCGCCGCGGCCTGATTTCTCGATCACGATTGGAACGAGATGCTGGTTATATTCCATCGTTTCACTTCCTGTTCTGGTTACGAATGATCCCCATTTAACAGTCTACCTGCCCACGGAACGTCAAGCAATGGGCTGTCCGCCGATAGGCTGACCGCCGACTATCTTCGCCGCCCGCTCGGGCTCCAGGAGCTCATCCAGAATACCGTATTCCTTCGCTTCCTGGGCCGACAGATATCGGTCACGCTCGGTTTCCTGCTCAATCTTTTCCACCGACTGACCGGTATGCTTGGCTATCAACTCGTTCATGATTCGCTTATCTCGCAGGATCTGCTCAGCCTGGATGCTGATATCCTCAGCCTGACCGGTGACGCCGCCCCACGGCTGATGCATCATGATCTTGCTGTGCGGCAATGCATAGCGCTTGCCCTTGGTACCCGCCGCAAGAAGCAAGGCCGCCCCGCTAAATGCCACTCCGACACAATATGTCGCGATTTCACAGCTCAGATATTGCATGGTATCGTAGATGGCCAGGATCTCGGCAACCGCCCCACCGGGACAGTTGATATACATATGAATGTCCTGGTCCTTCTTGAGATACTGCAAACGCAGGAGCTTCTTTATGATGTCCGTACCGAACGTGCCCCCATACTGCATATACATCTGGGAACTCAGCGGCATGTCCACAAAGATAATCCGATTTTCCATCAGCAGCTCATTAATGGTCATTTGCCGCCACTGCTGGTAATTCGGACCCTGTGCATGTGAATCCGGATATACTCTCGTCATTTACCGTCTCCGTTCTGGGAATGGCATCAAGAACGATCTCTACTACTTCTTATCGTCCTTCTCGGGCTGCCCTTTTGTTATTTTAGCCTTCTCGATCAGTTTTTCCATAACTTTTCGTTCACGGATCATATCGCGAACGTTATCGAGCATGCCTTCCCGCATCATTTCTTCACGCATCCGCTCGGGACGTCTTCCGCTTCGAGCCGCCATCCCGGCGATCACGCCATTGATCTCTTCCTCGCCGACTTCCATCTCGTACTGGCGGGCGATCTTGTCAAAGATGAAGAAGACCTTCAGATCGTCGACTGCCTGGGTGCGGGCGCGGGTCCGGAGATCGTCGAGCTTCTGCTCGATCAGCACGGGCGGAATTCCCATCTGCTGCAGGTCCAGCACTCGCCGGGCCAGAACACGGTTCGTCTGCCGCTCAGCCACCTTTTCCGGAACATCGATCTTCACGCTTTCCAACAGGTACTTGCGGACCTGTTCTTCCATGTCACGGCGGACCTGCTGACCCTTGCGGGCTTCCAGCTCGGTCTTGACCGTCTCACGCCAGCCGGCGATGTTCTCAAATCCGAAGCGCTTGGCCAGGTCTTCCGTGAGTTCCGGCAGAACCCATCGGAACAGCTTCTTGACCGTTACGGTGAATTTCGCCGTCTTTCCACGCCAGTTTTCATTGGTGTGGGTGTCGGAAACCGTGGTTTCAATCGTCTTGGAATCGCCGATCTTCAGCCCAGTCAGCTGGTCGCCCAACTCGTTGAACATAACGCCTTCGATTGCCTGGGGACGCAGGTCCAGCGGGCTATCGTGTTTGACAACGGGCGGCTCGCCACCCACTTCAAAAGTACTATCGGCCTCGATGTGGTCGTTCTTCTCCGTCGACCCGCCCGCGGGCACTTCCTGGAGATTGGCCATTTGCCAGCGATAATTCTCAATCTGCTCGTCGATATCCTTGTCCGTGATCTGGACGTCATTTTCCGTGATGGCAATGCCTTCCAGAGCGGGCAGTTCGAACTGGGGCTGAACTTCGACTTCGAAATCGAAGCTCATCGGACCGGTTTCAGGCAGAACGATGTCTTCCAGCTTGAAGTCCGGTTCGCCGAGGATCTGGAGCTTGGCCTGATCCGTGGCCCGCTCGATGGCGGCGCCGATCAGCGTCAACCGCACCTGCTCCTGCACGTCCTTTCCAAACCGCTTCTCAATCAGCCGCCGGGGCGCACGTCCCACGCGGAAACCCGGAATCTGCGCACTGCGGGTCATTTCCGTGAAGTTCTCGTTCAACCGCTTATCGATCTCTTCCCGAGGTATCTCCACTTTCACTTTCTTCTTCAGCGTACCCGAGTCTTCAACCGACAGAATATTCACCGTCAGTTGCGGAACTTCCTGGTCCACTTGTTCGTCCTGCTTCGTCGTTTGTTCATCAGCCATTTGTTTTACTCCTGTCCGAACAGCTCACTTTAGGCTTTATTGAAAAAGGTCAAGGTTAATCGCTCCCCGCCCGGATTTCAAGCGTTTGGCGAAAGCATAACAAAATATCTATCAAATAGCAATCGGTATCCCCCGCCAAAATTATCCCCCTCCAAGGCCTATTTCAGGACCTCCTGGCGGTCATTTTTGGCCGGTTCCCTGCCTCCGGGGATCGCCCCCCGCATGCCAGCCATGCGAAAGTACCCTTTGCCCCCCACAATCGCGAAGGACACCAATCCGATCAGTACGTA
>CAZLZE010000130.1:0-13924 GCA_964563935.1 uncultured Phycisphaerae bacterium
CGACAATGGGCATCCTGGCTTTTTGCTCGCCGACGCCACGGGTCACGGCATCGCTCCCGCGCTCATCGTCGCCGAACTCCGGGCCATCCTCCGATCCCTATATGACACCAACCTTGCTCTGCCGGAGATCATGACCCGCATCAACAATATCCTGGCTGACGATCTGCCGACCGATCGGTTCGTCACAGCCTTCTGCGGTATTCTCTATCCCGAAAAGCACGAACTTCAGTACTGCAGCGCGGGCCAGGGACCGCTGGTACACGTCAAGCCGACAACCAACGTCGTCCACACTCTCGGCGCCAGCACGTGTCCGCTTGGTATTTTGGCCGGCATACCGTTCGAGCTGGCCGATCCGATCCGCTTCGATCCCGGCGACCTGCTGCTCGTGCCCACCGACGGATTCTTCGAATGGACCAATCGCAGCGAAGAGCAATTCGGACTCGAACGTCTCGAAAAATTCGCCCTCACCAAAGCCTACCTCCCCGCCGACGAATTCATCATCCAGCTCCGCACCGAGATCGAGCAATTCAGCGAAAATACCCCCCAAATGGACGACCTCACCGTCATCGTCATCAAGCGATCCGATTAGGCTGCGATGACAGTCTCGTCAAGAATATCCTTTTCATTATTCCCATATGCCAAGTTCCCGCTTATCAGCACGTGCTCGGAACCGCGTTTGACGTGGATTCCATACCGTTGGCCGCAATTCTCGACATAGGAGTGGTCATGGGCGGAGCAAATACAGCCGTGGATCACCATGTGATCCGCATTTTCGACCGTAATCCCCGCGTCGCGATTATTGTACGAATGCACGTCGGAAATGATGATGTTGTTAGGCCGATAGCCGGAACCTTCGTCGGAGACGATAACTCCCGATCCGGCGGGCGTGCCACCGATATCAGTGCCGCCGGTAAGCGTGATATCTTCGGTATTCTTTCCGATGAGGATTCCCGCCAGGCCGTTGCGCACACCGGTGAATCCGCTGATTTTGATGCCCTGCGCGCGGGCAGGTCCCGGTTCCGGCGCGGAGATCACAATCCCGTACTGGTCGCAGTCGGAAATCTCCCCGCCGATGAACTTGCCGTAGTGGCAGCGTTCGATCAGGATGCCGATCCCATCCACTTGCGGGTCGCAGAACTGCACCTGCGGAGCGTCGATCACCCCAAGCTTCTGCCCTCCGCCGCCCTGAAAATGGAATCCCACACCGCAGTGGTTGGCTCCGACATTATGGAGCGAGAGCAAGTCGCTGTCGCCCCGAACAAGCAGTCCTGCCTTCCCATTACCCTTGCCCGATCCGAGCAAGTGGAGATTACTGATCGTGATTCCCGACACCTTCGTGTGATTTCCGAATACACACAATAAATCAATGTCCTTGTCCGACCGCAACACGGTGCCTTCCATGCCGCCGCTGAAGATGATCCCGCGCGCCGCCC
The DNA here is from genome assembly GCA_964563935.1 of uncultured Phycisphaerae bacterium. Taxonomy (GTDB): domain Bacteria; phylum Planctomycetota; class Phycisphaerae; order JAAYCJ01; family JAAYCJ01; genus JBAZZQ01. The sequence goes on from CAZLZE010000130.1 coordinate 1,434, forward strand.
CTTCAATATGCACACCGTGCTTATCCTCAATACGAACCGTGGAATTGAGCATGTAGCAGCCGGCAGCAAGGTAGATCTTCCCGCCCGTAACGGGCAAACAGTCAATGGCTCCCTGAATAACCGATGACGCATCCTTGCCTTGCGCAATCACATCGCCGTTCCTTCCCGAAACAGCCAGCACGTCACCGGTCGTCTCAATTCGAACGACAACATCTGCGGTAACAAGAGGAAAAGATTGGGTCATGCGATAACCTCAGATTTCTAAAGGAATATGCATTGCCACGATGCATTTCGACGGATTGTACCCACAACTTATCAAAATACAATATCCTTTTGCTTGCGTTTTTTGCCGAAAAAGGTATACTGTTTAATACAATACAGTATCCCGTATAAGAGAACGCACATGAAATATAAAAGATCTCAACTCCGATCATTGATCCTTTCAGCCCTGAGTAAGGGCGAGTTGGCGGTCGGCGACCAGCTTCCCACAGAACCCGAAATGATCCAGAAATACAGGATGTCCCGGGCCACGATCCGCGAAGGCATCGCCCTTCTCGTCGAGGAAGGCATTCTCTCCCGCAGACGGGGGTCAGGAACATTTGTAAGTCGTTTAAGGCCAGCACCCAAGGGGAAAATGGTCGCCGCCCTGATCAAGTGCCAGTACGGCGGTTTGGATTCCTTTGGTCTGATCGCTCGCGAGATCGAACAGCGCGTCCATGAACAGGGAAACGCCCTGATCCTCTGCAATCACGATAACAAAAAGGAAAAACTCGAATCCCATCTCCAACGAATCATTGAGGGCGGGATCTGCGGTGTCATCTTCTCCCCGATCCAACTCCCCGGTTACGAAGAATACAATTTGTCCGTTGTGCAGCGGCTTGAAGAACACAACATCGCCTTCGTCCTGATCGCTTCACCCATCTCCGCCAACACCCTCTGCCGATACAGCTTCGTCTCCAGTAATGGATTCGACGCCTCTCGAAAAGCCGTCCAGCATTTAGTGCGACTCGGGCATAAGAAAATCGCCTATATCCGGGGCTTTCTCAACGTTTTCTCCAACGAGGAACGCTTCAACGGGTATCTTGAGGAAATGCGACGCCAGGGACTCGATACCCCGGAAACTTACTACAAACCGATCCAAAATATCGACATGCCCCTCCAGGGCCGGCAGGAAGTCCGCGATTTCCTCGCCCTACCCGATCCGCCTGCCGCAGTGATCTGCACCCACGACGCGGTCGCCAAAAATGTCATCGAAGAAGTCCAAGGTATGGGATTAAACGTCCCGAACGACCTGGCCGTCGTCGGGTTTGACGATTCCTATTTCGCCGCGTCGCTCAATCCGCCCCTGACCACCATCCGTACCCCCCTGGCCGAGGAAGCCGCCCTCGATGTCCAGATCCTGTTCGAAAAAATCAACGGCAACGCCGTCGGCGAACGACAGGAATTTCTCGCCTGCGAATTGATCGTCCGGGAATCCTGCGGGGCGAAGAACGCGAAACGGAATCAGGAAGCGTCTCAGAAGATTGAAACGTCATTACGATAGACGACCCTTGGTTTTCGGAGAACATCATGACAATTCGGCATTCCATACTCTGCCTGACCACTCTGGCCATTGCGTTTCTTGGCGCCGCGGCACAGGGAGAGGAGTTCATCGAAGGACTCACCATCATGCCCACCGGGTGGATGAAGTTCCCCGGCGGAATCGAGATGGGCGTCGACCATTACGGCGAGCAGTGGGTGGCGACCCGGCAGGTTCTGGATGCTGTGGCTCTCAAGCGGGATATTGCCGAAGTATCGGACAAACGCTGGTCGATCAAAGGTACGTTTGCCGGCTTCGATTTCGTTGAGACTCTTTCCGCCCTCTCTCCCACGACAACGCGTTATCAGGCTGAGGTCTCCTGTCCCTCCGGTATTTCGACGAATCTACTTACATTTTCCGTCAATCTGCCCGTCAAGCGGTTTCAGGGGCAGAATCTGCGTTGGGGCGAAAAGAAGATCACCCTTCCGTTGAGCTACAGTGACATGGCGGTCTTTGACGATCCACATCCTCAAATTCTGACCATCCCCACCGATATTGGTGAGCTTTCCTTCCGAAATGTCCAAAACATCTCGATTCTGGACCTTCGGAAATTCGGGGATATTCACCAATTTTATCAGGTTCGATTTTTCTTCTCGCCCGCCAGCGGAAAGATTCAAAAAAGTTCCATCGACTTTGAGATGAGCCTGAAGACCTATCAGACCGAACCAATTTCCATCGCCGGCCAAGCCAATATGGCCTTTGCCGACGAAAATGCCGCGGACGGCAAAGGCGGATGGACCGATCAGGGACCGAATAACGACCTTCGCATGCTGCCGCTGGGGAAAAAGCGATTCGCCGGAGTCCTCTTTGACATTCTCGATCCGGCGGCGAATAAGGGAAAGTCCTGCCTGGTCTTCTCCGGCCCGCAGCGCTCCGGGTTTTTGACCAAAGCCGTTATTCCGGTTGCCGACAAGACGTTCAACTCGCTGTATTTTCTGCATGCCCTTGCCTGGACGCCGGAGACATTCGTCCCCGTCGGAGATATCCTGGTCGACTATGCAGACGGCAGCCGGCAGACCATCGAGGTCAAGTTCGACCGCGACGTCAGTAACTGGTGGAATGCCCTGCCCACGGAGAAAGGCGACCTCGTCTGGAGTGCCTCCAACAACTCGGCGTATATCGGCTTATTCCTGACGCGATTTGCCGTTGAGCCCAAGCCGATCCGCCGGCTGACACTGACCACCACTCAGAAAGCCGTCTGGATGATCGCGGCCATTTCCGGTGGCGAGGAAGTCCCTCGGAATTTCATTCCCAACCCCGTTTACACCGTCGCCGGCGATACGTGGAAACCATATCTTTATGATCTTTCGGTTATCCCCAACAGTATTATGGACTTTTCTTTCCTGAACCACAAACCGGCGGGAAAGTTCGGACACCTGATCGTCCGGGACGGGCACTTTGTCTTTGCCGATGCTCCCGAAAAAGCCGTCCGTTTTGTGGGCGGCAATCTATGCTTCTCTGCCAGTTTCCAGGACAAGGCGAGTTGTGAACGGCTGGCCGACAACCTGGCCCGGATGGGGTATAATGCCGTTCGGTTCCACCATTTCGACTGCGGCGTGGGTAATTTTTCCGATACCGCCGTGACCCTGAACTCGGTGGAACTGGACAAACTCGATTATCTCTTTTATTGCTGCAAGGAACGGGGAATTTATGTCACCATCGACCTGTACTCCGACCGAACAATTTCGGCCGGTATCATTCCGGAAGTCAAGGGGCAGGTCCATCAGGAATTGAAGACCCTCGTTCCGATCCTCGACTCGGCCATGAACAATTGGAAGGCCTATACAAAGAGCCTGCTCACCCACGTCAACCCGTACACCAAAATGGCGTGGAAGGACGATCCGACCCTGTTCGCGATTTGTGTGAATAATGAGGACAATTTGTCGTTCTGGTGGGATCAGTGGCCGCAGATTAAGGAACTATACCTTCGTGAATTTGACCGCTGGCTCAAGACCCATCCCATTTCCGGGAAGAAATCGCGGGATATCCGCTTCAACGAATTTCTGGCCGAACTCCAACTCACCGCCTATAAAAAATGTCATGATTTCGTCCGTTCCCTTGGCTGCAAGTCGCTGCTGACGGATGTTAATTTTCAGGATAACGCCCTGACCCGAATCGTTCGTCCACACCTGGACTATGCAGACAATCATGTCTATCGATCCGTCCTGGGTCCCATTCACCGTTACGGCAGCCTGCCGTGCAAAAATGATCAGGACAACGATATTACCACCCGGTGTGTCCTGGCTCGGGTTCTGTTCAATTCCCGCGTCTTCGGAAAACCCTTCATGGTCACTGAATTTAACCAGGGGTTTCCCAACCAATATCGGGGCCAATCGGGGCTGACCATGGGCGCCTACGCTGCACTGCAGGATTGGGACGGCCTGTTTCGATTCGCCTACTCGCACACGGACGGCAATACGCAGGGAGCCGGGGCTGCCATGTGGATGGAGCTTTGGCGAGACCCGCTGAATTTGCTCTCGGAACGGCTGATGATCCTGCTCTTCCTCCGTAACGACGTTCGACCGGCGAACCATGCCGTTCCAATCCTGGCCAGCGCGGAGGAGCATCTGACAAACTCACTCGATGTAAAACGTGAAGAAGCCTATCAGTCTCTGGGCCTTCTCCACCGCATCGGCCACTGGGATGCTAAAGACGATACCCCAAAGTCTGTCCTGTGCACCCTGGGGTATTCTCCCAAGTCATCGGTGAAAAATGTCCCTTACCGGCGTTATACGACCGAAGCAATCGATTCGCTGATCCGGCAGGCTCAGAAAGAGCCGGACGTTATCCGGAGCGATACCGGCGAGATTGCCCTCTATCCATCCAAGGGACAAATGACGGTCGTCACCGAAAAAACGGAAGCTTTCGCCGTTCCGGCCAAGACTTCCCTTACCGGCAAGGTTGTTTCGGTAGATAACCCCGGCGGTTTTGCCGTCATCGCGGTCAGCGCCCTGGACAACAAATCTCTGGCCGACAGCAGGAAGATGCTGGTCCTTCATCTGACCGATATCACCAACTCCGCCGCCAAGTTTTTTGACGAAACCCGGACTATCGTCGAAGAATGGGGCAACCTGCCGCACCTCGTCCGCGCCGATAAGGCCACAGTGAAGCTGAACCTGGGCAAAAACCAGAAAGTACATGTCTGGGCCGTCACAATGAGCGGCGAACGCAAGAATGAGATTCCCGTCAAGCTGACGAACGGTTCTCTGGAATTCACCGTCAACACCAATCAGCCGACGGGCGGGTGCATGAGCTATGAAATTTCCGTCGAGTAAAGTACAATAGATGTGTATAAGGATTCAGTCATGACTACGAAAAAGCGAACGAACGAGCATCCTCTCTTTAGTCCCAAAGCCCAAAGCCGAAAGTACAAAGCCGGTTTTACCCTCATTGAACTTCTCGTCGTCGTGGCCATCATCGCCGTGCTGGTCGCGATGCTGCTGCCTGCCCTCAATCAGGCCCGGGAGGCGGCCAGAACCGTGTCGTGTGCGAATAACCTGAACCAACTTGGTCTGATTTACCAGACTTACGCCAACGAATATAACGGCTGGATTCCTCAGTGCTACAATGTCTGGCCCAATCCGGAATACATGTGGCGGTTTGTTCTTCTGAGACTATACTTCCAAGATCAACCAATTCAAAACATCCCCCTCTTTCGCTGCCCCAGCGAATCGCTTCACGAGCAAATCGCCCATGATTACGCCATGAACGCATATGTCAATAACAGTGATCCAGCCTGGGGGCCGGGTGGAGGACAGCGAGGATTCATCTACCAACTCGATCGCCTTACCTATCCGCACCGAACGGTCCTTCTCAGCGAAAACGGGTCCTTTGGACATGAAAACTCTGTGGTTGTTCCGTGGGTGTGGCTCGGGAGCGGCGCCCAGATTAATCCCCGCCACAAAGGCGGGGCCAATATTCTGTTCGCCGACGGACACGCCGCGTGGTTCGGCGGGTTTCCCGTTACAGTCCCTGATTGGCGACAACGATATCTTCCTGTTGATACCGTGTGGCTCCCCTGGGATGCGCCGTAAGCTATCTGGAACCGTCGCTATTCCTCAGATTCTCCGCCAGCGGAAGAGCCGGCTGGGGGGCAATTTGAAGGAGTCGCGTGTCCCGATATTCCGCCAGGACCTTCACCCGGTCCCGCATGATCCCTTTCGCCTGAACGAAGGAGTCGTCATCCGTGCTCAGATAGACCACTTCACCCGGGTTCCTGGCCAGTTCCGTGAGGTCTGCCAGATGCTTGATCTGCAGTACTGTATGAGATCTTCCAAGGTAAAGGGGAAGTGACCACCGCTCCTCCGGTCCGGCGACGATCTTCTCACCTGCTTCCGAATTCTTGGCCACAACCGGCACGAGGCGGCGAGAGGAACGCAGGTCCGCCACTTTTGGCAGTTCTGTATACGATAGATCCACGGTCAGAATCACGCACGCCACACCGATGGCCGTCACCAACTGCGGCAACTGCCAGTTCCGCCACAGATACCACAGTAGTTTCACCAGTACTCCCGCCAGCGCCAGCCGATACACCAGGCTGATCATCCATCCCCATCGGCGCCACCAGGAGTCATCGTACAGCGGGTTCGGGCCAGTCCATTGTTCATGGAATCTGAGCCACCCGCCGCCCAAGGCCGACACGACAAACATCAGCACGACGATAAGCCCCGCAACCAGTCCCATCGGGTATGCCCACGCGAACGATAACTGACGCCGCCGGCGGGGAAAATCGCTCTGCCAGTAATCGTACATGAACCGCCCAAGCAGAATCGCGGACGGGACAAAGGCGGGCAGGATATAATGGCTCAGTTTGGTGTTCACAACGGAGAAAAACGCCATAACGAAGATCAGCCAAACCAACAGCAACCGCGTTTCCCAGTTGCCGCTGTCCCGACTCAGTCCCAGACACAGATAACGGGCAAATGCCAGAACGAAGAGCCCCGTCCAAGGAGCAAGCCCAATCAGAAGTGCAGCCAGATAGACGAAGGGAGTCTCCATATGCCCCAATATGTCCGTCGTCACGCGATCCAGATTCTGTTTGACGAAGAAGTCGGCGGCGTAGCCCGAGTGTGTCACGGACATGTACAGAAACCACGGACCAGCCATGGCGATAATGATCGCCAGCCCGAGGATCAGTTTCAGATGTCCGATCGCCGCCCAATTCCGCTGCCAGAACAGGAGAATCAGTACCATCACCAACGGCAGCAATCCTATTGGACCTTTTGTCAGGATCGCCAATGCCATCAATGGATACATCAGCACGTACCATCGTGAAGCTGTACCCGTCTTGTATCCCTTGATGAACGCCCACAGGGCCAGCGAAATGAACGCCGTCAGGTAGATGTCCATGCGCACGAATTTGCCGAACCCCACCATCGCCACCGTGGTCAGAAGGCATGCGGAACTGATCAACCCAATCATATGGTTGAACATCGCCGATGCGATCAGATAAGTGGCCAGAATCGTCAGTACCGCCCCCACTACCGGGACAATTCGAGCAGAGAAATCCAGGTTGCCCACTCCAAATAGCTTCAGTGATCCCGCCGTAAGCCAAAAATACAGCGGCGGTTTCTTCGTGTACACTTCATTCCCGAGCCATGGCTCGCCATAGTTGCCCCGCTCGATCATGTTTCTGCTGATAAGGGTGTATCGCGACTCATCCGGATCGATGAGCGTCAGCTTTCCGATCCCCGACACGAAAGTCGCCGTGGAAATGATGAGTAACAGAAGTACTTGCAGTATCTGATGTTGCCTCGCTTCGCCCGAGACAAGTTCATAATTCAGGTCCAATTGCTGCATATGGATTATATTTCTCCCGGTCTACGCAAATTCTACCGGTAATATCGGCGGGATAAGGCGTTGTGCTTCAGCCCGGGATAGAAGTTCATGGATCGCCTCCCTGCCGTCCGGACCGCAGTCCACGGTCCATTTGTTTACGTACATCCGAACAAAGGCCTCCACATGCTCCCGGCTCATCTTCCTTGCGAACTGCATCGCATAGTCCAGGGCGTCATCAAAGTGATCCAGTCCATATTCGATGGTTTCGCGAAGGATTTTGGACAAGTCTTCTATAACTCTTGGCCCCAACGCCCGCTTGATGGCGTTTCCCCCCAACGGAAGCGGCAAGTGGGTCTCTTTATACCACCACTCGCCCAGATCCGCGACTTTGTGAAGTCCCAGTTCCGAATAGTTCATCTGCCCTTCATGGATAATCAGTCCGGCATCCACAGATCCCGTTCCGACCAGGAGTTGTATCCTATCGAAGGGAACCACCTGGTAGTTGACGTCCCCTGCCGCCAGTCGAAGGGCCAGGAACGCCGTCGTCATGGTTCCCGGAACGGCGACCGTTTTGTCGTCCAGATCGTCCAGTGTCATAGGCTCCCTGGACACGATGATCGGGCCGTAATTCAGCCCCATACTGGCTCCCGACGTCATCAGGAAATAATGGGATTTGACGTATGCGTACGCATGGATGGACACAGCCGTCAGATCCAACTCGCTGCGCATTGCCCGTTCATTCAACGTCTGAATGTCGGACAGAATATGCTTGATCGTATAGGGTCCGGTCGAGATTTTCCCCTGTGCCAAGGCATAGAACATGAAGGCATCGTCCGCATCCGGACTGTGCCCCAATAAAATTTCGTTGTGTGACACACCACTACTCCCTTACAATATCTCTTCAATTATAATCACGTCCTTTGAATTGAGCAAAAACATAGGAGCATAAACATGGCAAAAAAGTCGGCTTCATCAGCGTCGCCCAAAACCGCATCTAATGTCAGATCCTATGTCGTCAATCCCGCCCAACTTGGCGGGATCGAGCTTTTGTCTGCTCTGGACGGACCGGGATATACCAATCGCGTAGCGTGGGTGAACACCGGTTCCGGGCTTCATTACAAGGTCGTTGTCGATCGCGGCCTGGATATTGCGGAAGCGTTCTACAAAGGAATGTCGCTCTCCTGGCTGTCGTTGTCGGGCATCACGCGGCCGGAGTTGTCCATCAATAAGGGTCTCGATTGGTTGTGGACATTCTTCGGCGGTCTGGTCACGTCGTGCGGACCGACTTTCGCCGGGGCTCCGGGAAAAGACAAGGACCAGGAGCTTTCGCTTCATGGACGCCATTCGAACCTCCCTGCTACCATCGAATCGGTGATCAACCCCGACCCGTGGATTGACCGCAATGAGATGAAGATCACCGGTATCATTCGCGAAGCCAAGATTTTCGAACCGAATATCGAACTCAGGCGCACCATCAGCTCGCCGCTCGGAGGCTCGCAGATCGTGATCGAGGATAATTTCCTCAACCGCGGCAATACGGAGATGGAGCACGCGTGGCTGTTGCATATTAATCTCGGCTACCCGCTGTTGGAGCCAGGTTCAGAATTGATTTTCCACGGTAAGATCATGCCGATCGGCGCCTCGGGGGAATATTTTACCAAGCGAAAGTTCTGGATCGTTCCCGAGCCGCTCAAGGAGCACAAAGGCGCCGGTGAAGCCTGTGCCTACGTCGATCCGACGCCCGACGCCGAGGGAATGGTCCACTGCGGCATCGTCAACGCCAACCGTCAGATCGCCGTCAAAATCAGCTTCTCCAAGAAGGATTATCCGCGATTCACCAATTGGCATCACTTCGGTCCCAACGGTCAATTCGTCATGGGCATCGAGCCCGCCAACTGTGGCGTCGAAGGACGGGCCAAGGATCGCGACCGCGGCTGGCTCAAGTTCCTCAAGCCGGGCGAGACGAAGAGCTACCGCTGCACAATCGAAGTTCTTGAAGGTAAAGAGCAGATTGAAGCCTTCCGAAAACTGATGAAATAGACTCGCAATTATGGACGGGCATGGTCTGGTTCCTCATCAGGTCATGCCCGTCATCTTTTTACGGCAGTATCCTGAATAAACCTGAAAAAACGAGACTCTGTCTCAAGCCTCTGCGGTAAACCCCAGAAGCCAATGCCCATCTGTAAGTTGAGATTCGTGACCGGCGGATGTCTGCCTGACCGCGAGAAAACAAGCTTGGATTCTCCCGATTCGAACGACGAGACGACGCTGACGTTTGTTCTCGTCGTCACGAATACGGACGGGCTGACCAGTTCCGATTCCGTGGCGGTCACCGTATCGGCCGCCGTCACACCATCGCCAACGCCCAGCCAACCGCCGAGCGCCAACGCCGGCCCGGATCAGAATGTTCCAGGACGAAGCCACTGTAACGCGGAACGGATCGGTCAGCAGCGATCCGAACGGTCAGACGCTGTCCTTTATCTGGACTCAGACGGCGAGAACACCCGTCAACCTGGTGGAAGACAAAACGGTTACGCCGACGTTCGTCGCACCAAACACTACGGGTGTGCTGACGTTCCAGTTGATCGTCAACGACGGCGTTATCGACAGTGCCCCAGATACGGTCAACGTAACCGTAACGGACACGGGGACCAATCTGCCGCCGGTGGCTGAGGCGGGTCCGACCAAAAAACGGCCCGCTTCGGTTCTCTCTTATATAAGCGGACTGCAGTCCCGTAGGACAGACCAAGGGATCTATTGTCCCTGTTTTGACTCACAAGAGTCCTGTGAAGCCGCTTCGGATCGTTCGTGAGGTGAAGTGAATCGGCGTTCTTCATCCTCGACCTCTCTGAGATCCGACGCATGAGACACCAGTTCACTCTTCGCCGGTCCTTTCTTCGGCCACAGCAGGGCAACCGCCAGAATCGCTCCCATCACGCCCCAGAATAGCCAGGCGGGAAGGACGTGTTCCACATGGCCGGTGCGCATCTGGTATATAGTTTCCAATCCCAGCTTGATCCCAATCCACGCGACCAACAGATAAGCAGCATCTTCCAGTTTGGGATACAGTTCCAGCAGCCGCAGGAACAGCCCGGCGACGAATCGCATCGTGATGATGCCAAGAATACCGCCGGTATAGACCACCCAGATTTTCGGAGACATCGCCACCGCCGCCACAATCGAATCGACGCTGAACGCAATATCCGTCAGTTCAACAATCGCAATCGTCTTCCAGAATCCGGGACCCACCTGCTTCGCTTCCCCCTCTTTGTGCCCATTTGTGCTTCGATGGTGGAAATGCTTGATCGCCAGATACAGCAGGTAAGCAGCCCCCGCCGCCTTGAACTGCCAGTACTTGATCAGATACGCGGCCAGTACCACCCCGATTCCACGAAAGACAAAGGCCCCCGCGATACCATACCGCAAGGCTCGTTTCTGTTGATGCTTCGGCAAATGCTTGACCAGCACGGCCAGCACCAGTGCATTGTCCGCCGACAAAAGCCCTTCCAGAACAACCAATGTCGCGATGATCGCAATATTGTGTAGCAACTCAGGTCCCATATTTCTCGTCCTACAGCAAAGAGAATATCATAGAGGTCGCAACGGACATTGGCAAGGAAAACCGAAAGACAATCCAGTAAAGCCGCTCAAAACGCGAGACCTGAAGATGGATCAAATCGACGAGCAACGACGATTTCCACACGAACTCATTGCCCGGGCGCCGACGGAAGAGTCGCAGGCGGTTGCGCCGGAGCGGTCGAACGAGCCGGCGGCGCCGGTGGCTCGGCATGGCGAAGGATCTGTGCACCCTCGGACTTGGCAGAGAATCGGATCATGGACCCCTCGGGCGAATCGTAAAGTATCAATATACCGCTGTACACTTGAAGCGCCGCCACCACCATGACGATGATGATCAGAATCGAAGCCAGCTTATATTGGGACCGGAAGAATTTTGTCACAATCGAAAGGGTAATTGCCAGCAGTATGAGCAGACCCCCCGTGATCACGTGCATCAGCAATCGCCGGTGTTCTGGTTGGTCCAATGTGTTCCAATTGTTACTGAGGGCGGCCGACGAGAATTTGCCGACTACCGCCCATACTCCGGCCACGGCCGTACCCAAGGCCGCCAAGACCCCTACCAGCCACAACATCGCGGGCGAAACAGCTGTCGACGGTTCAGGAACGGGAATAGTCGGCCTGCCGGTTGTCGCCTCCGTAATGGAACCTGTCCCCGGTCCGAATGGCGGATTTGTGCCGGTCGAACCGCTCCGGGCTTCCTGCATATCCGTCGCTCGTTCCCATCGCCGCAGATACAGGCCTGAGGCTGCAACCATCAAGGCGATCACCGCGCCCGCCATCACAATGTGCAATTGAAGAGGAGGAATGTAGTAAGCAACACCGCTCGGAATCTCCGTACTGACGTATTCGACCGGCTTTTCAGTTCGTATGACATTGTAGTTTACTGCCGTCCCATACCGGAAGACACTCTCGCCGCCATACCAACCGCCGACGGCCATCAACCCGACTCCGATCAGCAACAAAATGAGTAGCGGCACATAGAATCGTCGCCGCCGTTCCTCACGCCCCGAAAGCCACAACGCAATCACCAACAGGAAGCAGAACACGGCAAAACTGGTGTACCAGATATGCCGAGACATGAGCGTCCACTGTTGGGAGGACAACACCGTGTGATCGACAACATAATGCCATTTGTAGTCGGGCTCCGCGGGAACGGTCGATACCACGTCTCGGAAGGCGTAGATGCCGGATGTGAGGGTAACCACTGAAGAGAGGGCCCCGATCAGGATCATCCACCGTCCGGCGGCCCTGAATCGTTCCCGATACCAGATCAGGCTGATCAGTTCAAAAATCACCCCCGTCGTCAGAAACCCGATCGGGTAATGAATAAGAATCACGTGCCAGTTCGGATGAATAAACGTGTCTGTCATGATGGTCACTCCTTAACCACACTTCGCGTCCACACGGAATCATGCCCTTCGCACGTCCGGTCATTTTGCTGCAATCCCCGCAACTCGTGATTATAGATCGTCGTCTGGGGCGTGTCAAAAGCAGAATGGGCTGACTCATCCCCACTTTTTTGGGGCCTTGTCTTGGATGGAGGGCCTGCCTACGC
>CAZLZE010000131.1:0-13827 GCA_964563935.1 uncultured Phycisphaerae bacterium
CCGTCGAAAAATAACAAATTGGTTGCATCCCGATGGCGGATGGAAAGGGCCGAGCTAAGATACGGGTTTTGCGGGTTATTATAGATCTCATTTATGTAAATTGCCTGGTTATTTCCACCTGAATGCCATGAATCCGCCAAAAGCACTTTTTTTCCGGGATCCGGCAGTTGTATTACACGCCAGTACCATTTATTGCGAGGAGTGCTCGTCGGATCTACATGCAACAGGTTCCCGCTCATTCCATAGTGGGTCCGATTCATCCACCATCCGGGTGAGGCTTCTCCAGCGGGGCATCGCCAGATTCCTCCCGGATATGTGCCTTGGTTAAGTGCGATGGGTTCGGGATAATGGGAATTGGGGCCGGTTCCGTAGTTGACAAGTTTAGCATCCAGGAGCAGCCAAGGCCAAATTCTGTAATCGGAATGAACGCCACTCGGTTGGGGCCACCAAGTGGGTGGCGGAATCACATCATTATACATGTTGAAATAATTTTGAAAGACGATCCCCGCCTGCCGCAAATTAGTCAGACAGACTGTCGTCTTCGCCGTCTCCCGGGCCACACTGATGGCGGGAAGCAGAATCGCAATCAACACCGCGATAATCGCCACCACCACCAGCAGTTCGATAAGCGTGAATCCGCATTTTGGATTTTGATTTTTCGATTTTCGATTCAAGAGCGTCGCCGGTTTGTAGGTTATCTTCATCATCTTCTCCTCGTTTTCAATCCCAAATCCAAAATCTAGAATCCAAAATTCTTCCTACACGGTCCCGTCGTCTCACCCACGAATATCGGATCGCTCGACGACCGAAGCAGCAAGGGTCCGACCCAGTCCTTCCCACCCCGGGCCATCCATTCCACACATAGCGTAATGTGTGGAACAATATCCGGTTTCTTCAGACACGTAATCGACGGGCAAAGGTACTGACACGTCCCGTCGTCGTTGGCGGCGCAAACGGAAACATCCTCACCCACCTTGATCCCTCGTTCATGCATCGCCCGCATGGCGCCGATGGCGACCGCTTGGGTCGTGCAGAAGAGGGCGGAGGCTTTGAATTCGCCGCTATCCAGCAATCGCCCCATCACTTCGTACGCCTGAATCCACGAAAAACCGTAAGACGGAACCGGCTCGTCGAATAATCGGCCCTGGTACCCATGTTTCGCCCGCCAGAGATTCCACTGTTCGATCCGCTGCACGCAGATCTGATCCCTCGGCTGAGTGTTCAGACAATCGATATGACGATGACCAAGCGAATCCAGATGATCGAGCAGATTCTGCACAAACACCGGCGGAAAAATAAACGCCGAGGGTATTCCATATTCGGTCAGATCGTGATCAAACACAACCAGCGGCGATCGCGATTTTCTCAAAATATCGATAATCTCCGGCGAGAACTCCTCCGAAACCGGAAGCAAAAACACACCGTCGAAATTGTTCAGCGCATCAGGGATCGCAGGGTCGTCCCAGTGTACAAAATCAATGGGCCGAACCGACGCGTTCAGCCTATCCGCCACTATCTCCACCGGCCCACGCCACACATCGGCATACAACGAATGAAACGCCGGCTCCAGAAACGCCAATTGCAGCCGACGATTCCCACCTGCGGTCTGACGATTCAAATCCAGACGTCCGCTCGGCTGACGAACCAGAAACCCCTTCTGAATCAACACCTGAATGGCCTTGCGAGCCGTCATCCGCGAAACCCCGGTCTGAATGGCAAGCTCACGCTCCGGAGGAATATCCTTAACGGCATAATCGCCGTATTCGATCCGCTTTTCCAGCAAATTGGCAATCTTCAAATATTTTGGCATATACCACCTTGGTATAACTATGTAATATAATACCATTTTGGTATCATTTCAAGAAAAATACACCGATTCTGATGCGTATATGCACAGGTTTCCCCAACCAGGGGCAAATGTAGGTCAAAACATGCCTGGAACATCGCGGAAACGCTCTTGGCCTGATCTACGCAGGTGGCATGGGGCAAGACAGATTCGGCAGATTCAGGGTTGGCAGGTGTTCGATTCCCCAATGAATCTGCTCGCGGCTGACAGGGTCGATCATGGGAATTCGAGCCAACTGCAATCCATCCCAGACCTTCAGCGGACCGCGTTTGAGCTTGCGCGCCCACATGAAGAGCTTGGGAATGGTCATGAGCAAGCCGATCTGGCCAAGTACTTGGAACAGTAGCTTTTTCCAGACCAGGGAATCACGCCCGATCCTTCCAAAAACGCGGAGCATATTCCACGGGTTGTAGAAGGCAGCATAGGCACGCAGAATATTCGTCTGCCGCTGCCAGGGTTTCTCATGCCGACTGGCGGCTACATGGTTTCCATCCTGGAAGGCCTGAGGCATGGCATGTCCGCCCACGGCCTTGAATAGCATGCCGGATTTGGCCGCCTCCTCAAACCCGCGGGTTCCCACAGCCGGGCCAAGATAGGTACATTGATACGATACGGCTCCAAGCTCGAACAAGTACCGCGCCTGGTTCAGCAATCCCGTCAGATCTCCGCGACCGGACCGCACCGGTTGTTCGTCGCTGTGAATCATGAGCGCCATCGGCTGAATGCCGACCTCATGAAGCAGGCGGAACAAATCCCTTGTCTTGTCCGCGGTCTGACCCTTGTTCACGAGTTCGGCAGTGATATCCTCAATTCCAAACCATATCGCCCGCAGCCCGGCCTCGCGACAGAACGGCAGCAGGTCACGGTTCTTGTAGACATCAAACTCCGTAGCTTCCGTGTAGAATCCGATCCGCCGACCGAGGGGAACGCCACCGGTGGTCGTTTTCGCCAGTTCACTTATCAGATCAACGACCGTCTGACGATCGTTGAAGAAATTGTCGTCGGTCCCGAAAAACTCGCGGATTCCAAACTGCTCATGGATGTGTTTGATTTCGGCGGCGAACCGCGCCGGACTCTTGTGTCGCCACGTCCGCTGATTGACGCTTGGAATTGGGCAGAACCCGCAGTTGAACTTGCACCCCTGCGTCGTCTGGACCGTGGCAATGATGGATCGGCGACCCACCTTTTTCGCGGAAAGGGGCTTTTCCCGCAGCTTGCTGCCGCGATGCGGCGGCTCGATCAGGCGGTATCCCGCGTCGGGCATGGGCAGTTCGTCGAGGTCACGAAGAAGACGCTGCACGCCCGTACTCACTGCCACCGGATGTGCCCAGGGCGCGTCGGGATGCAGATAGACCAGACCGGGCACCGTATTCAGCGTCCCGGAACGCCGGGTGCATTCATAGGCAGCCCGTATGCTCTGGCCCGGAGTCTGAGCGTCCAGTATCTTCTCGAGAAGATCGAGCAGGACAAAGGCCTCACCGGTTACGACACAGTCGGCGCCGATGCCGGGGGTCGGGCCAAGGTCGAAGAAATCGGTCGGTTCGTAGATGGCCTTGGGTCCGCCGACGATGATCAGCGGACGTGATTCACCCAGACGATGGGCATCACGAACAAAGTCATACGCCGGTTCCGCGTGAACCTGCATGGAAGAAACGAGCAGAAGGTCCAGCCCCCTGCCGTCCAGTATCGCCTCGCTTGGCTTGAAATTCGGTGTCCATTGCTGGAGAACGATCCGCAGGTGTTTGAAACCCGCCGCGTCAAGGACGTCAGCCAGCGTACGCACAGAACACGGCGCCATGCGCTTGTCGGCGTACCAGTACGGAAGCATCCGTGTTCGGAAGTCGAAGGGATAGACAATTCCGATCCTCAGGTCATGGGCTTCGGATCGTGTCCTCAGCCTCTGCACCACCTGTCGAAAAGTCCCGTCCGCCAAGTACACATCGTCCGCCTCACGCCGTGGTAGTTCCATTTTCTTCCTTTTCTTGCCCTTCTCCCAACCCTGTTCTCACGACATCCTGTCGTAAGCTCGCCGTTGGACCATATCTCAAAAAAAGCCGACGTGGTGGAACACCGAAAAGTGTTCGACCACGCCGGCTTGATTCTTCATCATGCTCAAACCTGTTGGGAGCCAACGCGACTTCACTGATGTTTCATCTCAATTCTATCCATTCTGGCAGAGAAAGCAAACGGATTCGCCTCCTCTTGAAAAACAAAAAAACATCTTCAACAGTTGTAGTTGTATCCATGACAAGGCCTGTCTTGCCATGGATACAAAACTAATTGCAGTTTTGTAGGCCGGGTCGTTCTGCGGTCTTCAGCTCCCTTGACCCGCCATCCGCAGACCAGCACGGCGGGTGAACCCGGAAGACCGGAACCACCCGCCCTGCGGCCCCGCCCAAAAGCACCAGGCCCACGGGCGTTAGCCGTGGGCCTGCGGGGATAAAATCCATTTATGGACCGACGCTATTTTCCTATCGCATAAACAGCATCTGGGCATACGTCGGCAGAGGCCAGACTTCCGCGTCGACGACCTGTTCGAGGGCGTCGGCGTACTGCCTCACTTCGAGCATGGCTGGGATGACCGTGTCGCGGATGGCAACCGCACGCTTGTGAGCGTCGCCGATCGTCGTCGTCTTCGCGAAGGCCGATTCGAGGTTCCCGATCGCCTTCTGGAACTTGTTGGAAAGATCCAGCACGGTATTGAGCGTCAGATTGCAGACCTCATCGTCTCCACCGGCGGCCTTGCAGGCAGCCACGCTGGAAGCAACCTGGCCAATGTACTTGATCACCGCGGGCAGGATCTGCCGCTTGGCGATATAAAGCATGGTCTTGGCTTCGATGCCCAGGGTCTTGACGTAATTCTCAAAGAGGATTTCCACGCGGGCGTGAAGTTCCTTCTTGGACAGCACGTTGTGCTTGGCCAGGGCGTCAACGTTTTCCTTGTCCATAATCGTCGCGATGCTGTCGACCGCGTTCTTGATATTGGGCAGACCGCGTTTGGCGGCTTCCTTTTCCCATTCCTCGGTGTAGTTGTCGCCGTTGAAGATGATCCGGGCATGCTCCTTGGCGATCTTCTGCAACAGTTTCTGGGCAGTCGCATGCACGTCCTTGGCCTTTTCCAGTTCGTCGGCCATCTCCGAGAGCACCTCGGCGACGATCGTGTTACGCACAAAATTCGGACCAGCGACCGACTGCGAAGGCAAACGGACTGGTCCGGTTACGGTCGGTGGTATCCTTCGGCAAGGCCGGCAGCGTCGTGACGCCCAGCTTGATCTCGCCGCCCCTCTTGCAGGTCTTGGCGCCACCGCAGGCAAGCTGTTCAAAAATATCGGTCAACTGATCGCCCAGGAAGATACTGACAATGGCCGGCGGAGCTTCGTTCGCGCCAAGCCGGTGATCGTTAGCCGGGGTGGCGACCGAGGCCCGCAGGAGCTTCGAATACTTGTCGACCGCGCGAATCACGGCACACAGGAAGACGAGAAACACTTCATTCGAGTGCGGAGTGGAACCCGGCTCGAGCAGGTTGATACCGTCATCAGTGGACATCGACCAGTTATTGTGCTTGCCGGACCCGTTGACGCCCGCGAACGGCTTTTCGTGCAGCAGGCAGACAAAACCATGCCGCAGGGCGATATTCTGCAGCGTTTCCATCACCAACTGGTTCCAGTCGGCGGCGATATTGACCGTCGTGAAGATCGGAGCAATCTCGTACTGCGCCGGGGCCACTTCGTTATGCTGCGTCTTGGCCGAGATACCCAGCTTCCACAATTCCATATTGAATTCATGCATGAACGACCCGATTCGGTCGTGCAGCGTACCGAAATACTGATCTTCCATTTCCTGACCCTTGGGCGACGGAGCGCCAAAGAGCGACCGCCCGGCCAGCAGCAAGTCCATTCGCTTTTCCACAAACTTCCGGTCCACCAGGAAATACTCCTGTTCCGAACCGAGGGTCGCCGCCACGCGATTGGAGGTCGTATTGCCCAGAATCCTCAATATCCGGATAGCCTGCTTGGACAGCGCCTCCATCGATCGCAACAGCGGGGTCTTCTTGTCCAGGGCCTCGGACGTATACGAGCAGAACGCGCAGGGAATAAAGAGTGTCGTATTATCGCCGTCTTTCTTGATAAAGGCAGGCGAGGTGGTATCCCAGGCAGTATATCCCCGGGCTTCAAAAGTGGCCCGCAGACCGCCAGAGGGGAAGCTCGAGGCATCCGGTTCGCCTTTGATCAGGTCCTTACCGCTGAACTCCATGATCGCCGAACCGTCGGCGGTCGGAGAAATAAACGCATCATGCTTTTCCGCCGTCACGCCCGTCATCGGCTGGAACCAGTGGCAATAGTGCGTCGCACCCTTCTCGATCGCCCAATCCTTCATGGCGTTGGCGATGACCGCCGCCACTTCCGGATCCAGCGGAGCCTGACCATCCAGTGTCTTCTTGAAGGCCTTAAAAATCGGCTTCGGAAGCCGTTCCCGCATCACCTTTTCATTAAAGACGTTCGAACCAAAAATCGTGGAGGAAAAACCGTTTGTCGAACTCATACCTGACTGCTCCTAATTTTCTACCTGACGTTTTCCAATAACCCAAAGTCCGTCCACCTCAAGTCGAACGGACCCTTCTTTTGGATTAAAGGCAATTCCCGTACCACACAAACACATGCGAATACAACTACTTTCATTATCATGCGATAGAGAATGGCACAGTATTCAGCCAATTCTCTTTTGATTTACGTTTATGTAAGATGGGGCCAGAGTTTTACATTTTCGTAAAGAGCCAGCTACCATGAATGTTGCCGCCAACACCAACAAAAGGCCTTGTTCCTACCTCAAAAGTATATCGTACCGGAGATCGAATTGTCATGGAAAAGCCGGGTATCTGGAAGATTTTCATTCAAGCTGGGGAATCGTGGGGCATTGGCGAGTTTGGCGTCTTGGCGGCATCTTTATGGTTATTCTGTTGCAAGAAGATGGCGCGGCAGTAGGAGGCCATGGTTGGTACGCGTTCCAGGTGTTCGCGAAGCATGTAGTTGAGGATATCGAAGGCCTTGGCGGCAGAGACAAGGTCGCGAACTTTGCCGGTCAGATAATACCAGGCGCGATGCTCGAGGCGGATCTTCTCGAACATCGCCGGTTCGCAATCACGGCAGACGAGCCCACCACCGGAGGCACTGAAAAACAGCCAATCGGAGGGGGTAAGCTGGCGTTTGCAGTTGACACAGCGGACCAACTCGGGCTTGTATCCCAGGGCTGTGAGAAGATCGATCAGGGTACGTACAAGAATCTCCCCGAGTTGCTGATCGGACGCCGCCGCCGACACACAGCCGATCGATTGGACCAGAATATCGTAAACGTCGCTGAGCGGTTGAAGTTCCCGCGTGGAGATATTGACCACCTCGGTGAGGTAGAGAGCGGCGTACCACTTGTGCATGCTATTGCGTAACTGCGGCCAGGGCTTTCCCGGAACGAACTCGCGGAGCAGACCCAGGCCTTCGGAACTGATGATGAAGCTGGCTTGCCCGGTATCGAGCAAGTCGATCCCCCCCGCGGTCTTGCCTCGCGGGCGTTTGCTTCCCTTGGCCAGGAGCGAGACCTTGCCGTGGTCGCGGGACATGAAGACGAGCACCTGCGACGTTTCGGAAAACTCGCGTCTTGTGAGGCAGATCACCTCGTCCTGGACCATTTCCTTTGTGGGCACGACTCCTCCATCACCAAAAGCTTTCGCCTGTATTCTACTCGCGGAACGGAATTCCTCCAGCGGAAAGATGCGCGACATGGCTTGGCAAGGACACCAAGCCACGCCACTTGGCAATAGTGCGTCTATTGTTCGTGTTTCTGGAAGGTTTGAAGGATGTCCTCGGGGGTTTTGGCACGTTCGATCTGGGCCCGGAAGGCAGGTTTCATCATCAACCGGCTGAAGCGCGCAAGGGCCTGAATATGAGGTCCGGTCTGATCGACGTTGGAACCGAGAAGAACGATCAGGTTCACCGGGTCGCCGTCGATGCTGTCGAAGTCCATAGGCTGGGCGGGCTTTCCGACTGCGATGACCAGCGAATCAAGCCCGCTGCACTTTCCATGCGGAACAGCCAGCCCTTGTCCGATCCCCGTGGACCGGGCGGCTTCACGGGTGAGAATGGCGTTCAGAAGCCCATCCTTTTCCTTGATCTTTCCCGCCTGATGCAGGACGTCCACCAGTTCCTGGATCGCGGCAAACTTCTCCGTGGACGCCAACGGAACCTTTATCGTCTCCAACGCTATCACATCTGTTAATTTCATGGCTCACTATATTTTCTGTTATGGATTCTTTACATCCGGGGTGTGCACGACCAATGCCATGAGGGTCTAGTATATTCACCCAAAACAGGCGATGCAAGCGCCAGAGCGGATGAGGCGAAAATTGTTTTGCCCGCAATTTCAAAAACGCGCAGTATTGCGGGGCGGGATTTTTCTGTTAAGATCATGGCTATGATTCCCGCAGAAGCTAAGAAACAGACGAAGATCCGTTTTATAAACCCGCGAAGCCCGTTGTCGACGATCACGATCCCCAAGGTGATCGAGAAGATGACGTTTTCGCGAAAAGCCCTCTTCATGCCGCTGAACCTGGCGATTTGTGCGTCGCTGGTACCGCGTGACTGGTCGGTCGAGATCATCGACGAATGCGCAACCGGCGAACCGCACCGCCCAAAGGCGGACTGCGACCTGGTGGGCATCGGGCTGATGACGACGCAGGCGCCACGCGCATATGAACTGGCGGATGAATACCGGAAGCTCGGCGTGAAGGTGATTCTGGGAGGCATACACGCGTCCGCCCTTCCGGATGAAGCGCAGCTGCACGCGGACGTCACCGTCATCGGCGAAGCCGAGTCGACCCTGCCGCACATTCTCGATGATTTCCTGAAAGGTCAGCTCAAGTCACGATATCACTGGAAGGACTATCCGACAGCCGAGATCGCCACGCCGCGGAAAGACATCCTGAACCCGAAGGACTACCTGGTGTTCAACCCGATCCAGACCACGCGAGGATGTCCGCATGGATGCTCATTCTGTACGACACCGGCCATCTTCGGACGAAAGTTCCGCCAGCGCAATATCCGCGATATCGTCGAGGAAGTACGCCAGGCGAAGGAACAGTTCGGGACAAACACCTTCATTTTTTCCGATGACAATTTCGCGGGCAACCGCCAGTGGGCGTACGAGCTTTGCCAGGAGCTGATCCCTCTGAAGATCAAGTGGGCGTCGCAGTGCGAGATCCTGATCAGCGAGTCGGACCGGCTGCTCAAGGCAATGAAGGACAGCGGATGCATCGGACTGATCCTCGGCCTCGAGAGCGTGTCGCCGGATACCCTGCGGGACGCGGGCAAACGATTCGTCAAAGCGGATACGTACACGTGGCGGATCAAAAAGATATCGTCCTACGGGATCAGCCTTTGGGGCGCGTTTATCTTCGGATTCGACCATGACGACTGGCAGACCTGCCGCGACACCTGCCGGTTCGCGCAGCAGGCGGACCTGGCAATGGCATGCTTCCCCATCCTCACGCCGTACCCGGGAACCGAAATGTTCACACGTTACCAGCAGCAGGGACGGATTCTCACCTGTGACTGGACGAAGTACAACGGGGCCAGCGTGGTATTTCAGCCGGAGCGATTCACCATTCAGCAGTTGCGCCACGCGCAGATGTCGGCGTTTTGCGAGTTCTACCATCCGCGATCGGCGTTTCGACGCTTGAAGATTCTGCCCTTCAAGAAGCGGGCGTGGATGGCGAACGCGGCGAGCTACTTCGGCCTGTGGTTCTACATGTATCGAAAAAATCGCGAGCTTCCGCAGTTCACGGACTTCCTGAATCCGAACGCACCGGCGTGGAATTATCGGGAAAGATAAGACGGCGGGTTAATAACCCGCCCGACACGTACGTACGTCATATCGGGTGAAAAAAACAGGGGGATCCCGGCAATCGCCCAATGCCATATCGCCCGACAAGCGTGCGGAAAATGGCCCCATGAACATACCACCGGATCCCCCTTCCCCCCCGCCACCCTGCGACGTATATCACAGTATCCGGCTGATGGCGTACTCCATGCCGACGCATCAAAGGTCTCAACGCCAACAGCAGGTCGCAGAATCAAATTCCTGGTGAAGACAAAGGCGGAAAATCCCCGACACACTCACTTATCGAGAATGATTATATGGGATGATCATCGTTATGTCAATCTCGCAGATTTGAGGCCAAATACACTCCGTGGAGCAGCTGAATCCTGTTCCCGCTCAACATAGTCTCTATGGACATTCCCGCAGGACACGCTAAAGTAACCATTTTATTTTCTGAAATGGTCGACGCATAACACACATGGATAATAGCGCAACGACGAATTCACGATGGAGGATTCGCGCGGTGACGCTGTCGCTTCTGGTCGCCTCGGTCTTTGACGTGGCTATGGCCTTCACCCAGAACATGCCGATCATCCATTTTTAGCCGCCGGGACGGTGATCGTCACGTGCTCATTCGTCGCAAGACGACGGCCGTCTATCTCGCCGGACGCCGAGGGCAAAAAAGTATCACGGCCGAGTAGAGTCAGCCGTGATACTCATTTGGGATGTGGCACCAAACTTTCCTATTCTTTGACTCTTGCGGTACCAAGCCCAATCCCCCCAAGAAAGACCAGAACAATCAGGAACATTCCTGCACTTCCACAATTCCGTGTCACTTCCGACGGCATGGGATAAGGAGTCTCGGTGGTCTGTGTATTCTCACCGTCGCTGCTTGGTGTAGTTCCCATCGCCAATTCGAGTACGACCGTCTTATTGGAATCCATAACGACAGTGTTTTGGCAAGACGTGCAGTCATTGTTATCCGTTCCCTTCCAGCTCTTGACACGGTACCCGCTCCCCGGGACAGCCAATAGCTGCACCACGGTTCCGGCTGGGTAACGTCCGCCCTCAGGACCGATCGTTCCCACTCCCCCGCTGACCTGAGTGGTAAGTTGGTAAAGTGGCACGGCGGCCAATTCAAACTCCACCGTCACGTTTGTGTCGGTCGTAATCGTCACGGTATTGGCCGGAGAGGTGGATGTGTCGTCGTCGGTACCCGTCCATTTCTTGACCCTGTAGCGTGAGGCAGGCGTAGCGCTGAGCGTAACTTTTGTTCCCGCTTCATACGCCCCGGACGTGGGATTTACCGTACCATTCCCCCCCACCACCTGGGCCGACAGTTGGAAAGTAATTTTTTCAAACTCTACCGTGACCTTGCGATCGGCACTGACGGTGACGCTGTTGGCAGGATCAAGCGAACCATCGTTATCCGTTCCCGTCCACCGCTTAACCCGATATCCCGGGTCCGGCGTAGCCGTCAGGGAAACAACGGTGCCCGGGCTGTATGACCCGTCGCCGGGCAAGAGAGAACCATGTCCACCAATGACCTGGGTGGTCAGGTTGAACGGTTTGTGCTGAAATTCGACAACCACCGATCTGTCTGCCGTCATCGTAACGGAGTTGGTATTTGCGGTAGACGCATCATCATCCGTTCCCGTCCATCGTGCGACGAAATATTGGTCCTCCGGACAGGCAGTGAGGGTGACTTTCGTGCCCGAGTTGTAGGTTTGATTGATAGGAGCCACGATGAGTATACCATGAGTTCCCACGATCCGGGTAGCAAGCTGATACTGGAGATGTCCGAATTCCACGGTGACTTTGCGGTTTGCGTTCATCGTCACGGTGTTGGTGCAGGAGAGGGACGTATCATCGTCCGTTCCGGTCCACCGCCGCAGACAATATCCGTCGGCTGGAACGGCGGTTAGGGTAATCTTGCTTCCCACCGCATATGTTCCTCCGTCGGGTGAGATATCGCCCTGCCCACTTGCCACACCGGCCGACAGGGTGTACACGGGCGGAGGCATCAGTTCGAACTCGACCGTCACATACTTATCGGTGTTCATGGTGACGAGATTGGTGCTGGCGGTCGACCCATCCTTGTCGGTACCGGTCCACCGCTTCACCTGGTAGCCTACCTCCGGAACCGCTTGAAGAGAAATCTTCATGCCTGCACTGAAAGCGCCGTCTGTCGGCGATACCGACCCGTGCCCCCCCACAACCGATGCGGTCAGGGTATATTTCGTGGTGGGAATCTGTTCGAATTCAACCGTCACGCTCTTGTCGGCATCCATGGTGACGAAATTGGTGTTGTCGGTGGAACTATCGTCATCAGTTCCCATCCACCTCTTGACGCGATATCCATCGGCAGGTACGGCAGTTAACATAACGACCTCATCCACGATGTAGGCTCCCGTCTGGGGAGATACGGTTCCCGCCCCGCCGCCAACCGTAGCCTGAAGCCTCAAAAGACCCGCATTGGCAAGGAGTTCGTTGTCATTAAAGATGGAAATGTCCGCGTCGAACTCGTTCATGGCTTTGATGAACTCATTGGCGATGAGCCCGGAAGCAACCGTCCCAGGGTGGATGTGATCGCCCATGATCAAGGTGGTCGGATTGTCGCTCCATGTATTGTTCTTTATTTCACAGCCGCCAATGACGATTCTGGGTAAAGCCAGGAGGTTTAGGCTGAGTTGGTGGACATCGGCCAGGGCGATACGCGGCGAGGACGCGGCGATCTGCCTGATCCGTTCATTATACCTGGCCATGGCATTGATTACGTTCTGACGCTTGAGTGCGACGGGGTAATTCTGGCGATACCACGGATCCAGTTCCCAATCTGGTACGGTCGCCAGGACGAGTTTGACGTTGGGATCAGCGTCGAGAACGGTATTGACGGCAATCTGGACGCGATTTGCGGCGTTATCGACAAAGGTGGTCCACGTTCCTCCGTTGTAAATCCAATCATAATTGAAGGCGAAATCGTTATTTCCGATCATGAGGAAGACCAGATCAATTTGGCCCCCAGCCAACTGGGCCGCCACCCCGGTATGTTGCCCTTCGCTGAGCATGGTTTCCGTGGTGGCCCCTGCCCGGGCCCAGTTATTCTCGTAACCTTGATTTCTTGGTGTTCCGCGACTTGTGGTAGTGAAAACGCCGAGGTCCAGACCACGATGGTCGTGAAGCAGTTCAAGCCAATTCCGGGCAAAACTGCGTACCGCCCCTTCCGCCACCTCGTATTCATCGGTGAGACTATCGCCCATAGCAGCCACTTTGCCAGGATAAGTTTCTACACTGCAAGAGCTTACAGTCGCCATAAAGCCAGGCATAGAGTTGGCGGGACCAGCCAGACATGGTGTTACCAGGACGACAAGGCATACACACGCACTTAACATCCTACCCACGTTGCTCATCGATCGGACCCCTTGTAAAAGTAAACATGGAGAAACTTCTTCCCCTAGCCTAACATTACTTTCAGTAGCAGACTCCGCAGAGCCCAAGCCTCACCCTTCCCCGACATCGAGATGTACCTTGGTTCCATGTGCAGACAGACATATGGTTTCTTAGGTACACTCCTATAGAATAGACGCACGAGAAGGGAAAATGTTTCAAAATTTTTCTGAAGTTTTGGTGGCGTTTTTGATGTACGGCAGACGGGTGGGACATTTTTGAGCAACCTTCCGGGTCCAGCCTGGGTCGAGTCCGCAACGCATCGGGCGACAAGGGTATCTTTCACCTGTCGCGCAGCTGGAGGCATTAAGTAATTCTCTGGTCGCCCCAGGCAAACGGCAACTCGACTTAACTGTGCTCGCGGTCAGAGTTAGTCATCAAACTCAATTTCGAGGTCATCTTTGTCGAGTTCGTATTCCTCATAGTCGTCATCGTCCCTGTAGTAATAACCGCCATCACGGTCCATATACTCGTCACGTTCGTAGTATCCTTCGTTGTTGCGATAGTCGTCCTCATCACGGTAGTACCTGTCATCGTCGTAGTCCCGCTGTCTTGGCCCGACCCGAACCTCGATATCCGCTTTGAGCGGTTGGACATCCCGGCTGTGAACCGAGTTATCAACGAGCGGGACCAAGCCGATACCGGGCATTGCACTTATTTCCACGGCA
>CAZLZE010000132.1:0-13810 GCA_964563935.1 uncultured Phycisphaerae bacterium
TGTGGGGTGGTGTGAAGTGTGGAATACGGAAGCGTTTGGGCCGCTTATAGGGCGGCTGGGGAGCGATTGAGGAGGGGGCGATCATTGGGTCGAGGAATGTGGGGAAATAGTATAGCCGGGGCGAGAGGGGCGCGGGAGGAGGCAGGAGGGCACGGTGTGCCGTGCTCCCACAGACTCCGCAAAAAGAAAAGAGGTGTCCGTCAACTTCGTTTGTAGATTTTCGAGAGCGCGATGGCGGCGGGCTTGGGTCGCCCGTGGAAATCGACGATGGCCGTGTTGGCGGCGCAGGGGAAGCAATCGTGCCCCATCCAAAGGATGACACCGCCGCAGCGGGGGAAGCGATCCTTGCAGGCCTTGACGGCGATGCAGAGAGCCTGCTTCTGACGCTCCTGGCTCCAGTTAACGTATTCAGCCAAGTCTTTCGGGTCGCGCCCCATCTCCTCTTTGAACACCTGCCACTCGATCCACCAGGATATGGGGCGGGTCCAGAGGGGATTATCCTTATTGCACGGGAAGGTTTCGCATTCGCCCTTGTATTTTTCGAGGATATCGATCGGACTGGCACTTGGAGAGCCGATTTCGGAGCGGAAGAGTGCGTCGTCTTTCGCCCAGTACTGGGCCCAGGTATCGAGTTTCCCTTCCCACTTCCACGGACCGTGGACGTCCCAGTGGAGGCCCTGGCCGAATTCCTTCTCCCCGCCCCACGTGCGCGGACCGGAAGGCGAGCAGGGGAGAAATCGGCGATTGGGGTCCTTGCGGGCGACGATTTCCTGGAGCGCAGCGAGAAGCGGATGGCTGCAGTCACAGGGTTTGTCCGAGCCGATCTTGCTTCCATTTTGATTGCCGAGCAGTTCGTTTCCGCCGCACCAAACCAGGAGCGACGCGTGATGCTGGCGGCGGTCGATATAGGAGATGGCGATTTCGGACAGTTCGTTGATGCTCTTTTGATCCTCGGGCGGCCAGTTATCGGCGCCGGAAGAGGAAAGCGGGAATTCCTGCCAGACGAAGATGCCGAGTTCATCGCACATGTTGTAGAACA
The DNA here is from genome assembly GCA_964563935.1 of uncultured Phycisphaerae bacterium. GTDB lineage: Bacteria > Planctomycetota > Phycisphaerae > JAAYCJ01 > JAAYCJ01 > JBAZZQ01. The sequence continues at coordinate 1,040 of CAZLZE010000132.1, forward strand.
CTTCGCGTTCCGGAACCGAGCCGCCCCAGACGCGGAGAATATTCATTCCCAGGTCGCGATAGAGTTCCAGACGCAGGCGATAGTCGGATTCGGTGACGTCGGCAAGGTTGGAGACGGGCGGTACCCAGTTGACACCCTGGAGGAAGACGGGCTTACCGTTGACGACGCAAAGCCACGGATCGGCCTCTTTCGGGGCGCCTTCGCAGCTTTGCCATTCAACCGACCGGAACCCCACCTGGCGGGTGACGGTTTCCATCTCGTTTCCTTTTTCGTCCAGCAATTGGCACTTGAGAGTATACAACGCCTGCTTCCCCAGCCCGTTGGGCCACCAGAGCTCGACGGGAATGTCCAACCATGTGATGCCGCTGTTGAATTCGGCGAGGGAGAGGTCCTGCGCCTTGACCACGGTGCCGGAGCCCTTCTTTTCCAGGGACACTCGGACCCGACCGTCCTTGTTTCCGACGGCCATACCGAAGAACGAGACGGATCCTGTGCTCCTGGCGGCGTCGGCGGTGGTGGTGCATTGAAATTTGGAAATTTCCCAGCCGGTGACCGCGCGGATGTAGATCGGATCCCAAATGCCGATTTGAACGATGCGCCCGGTCCAGTCCCACATGTAATTGAAGCGAATCTTCCACTCGGTCATCTGCGAGGTGAACCCGAATTGTCCGAGCCACCGGGGCGGGCAATCGAAGACGATCTGAAGGAAGTTGTTTTCCTTCTGCAGATGCGAGGAAAGGTGGAATATGTGCGGAACGTGCGAGCCTTTGAAGGTCGCGATCTCCTTGTTGTTGATGAGAATCCAGCCCGAGTAGTCGAGCCCCTCGCAGACGAGTTCGAGGGAGGCGTTCTCGTCGATCCACTCGTTGGGAATGCGAGCTTCGTAGATCCAGTGACGGTTCTCGACCCACTCGCACTGCCGGCCCTGGAGACCCTGGTTCCAGTCGGGGATGATACCGGCGTTTCGCAAGGTCCACTGGACCGAGCCGGGGACTTTGGCGACCAGGGGGCGGATTTCCGGATCGCCGGCGGTTCCGATATCCGGGCGATTGTCAAGCCGCCACACGTAGGGAATCCACCCAGAAACCTTCCATTCCAGTTTCGACAGATCGTACGTCTTGACTTTCTTCTGACCGTCCACAGTCGTCCTTTCCATGTAAATGATTCAATGCTGGCGTAGATTACGGAATTTGGCCGTCTATTGCAACATGGAAATGACAATTTATGAAGAAATGGATTTACGCGGTTGACAGACACAACGCGGCCAAACATGGATTTCCTCGATGCGACGGAAATCCCATGATTGACCGCGTTAGCAAAGCAATATATCCAAATCGTTGTCTATTTCGGGCAAATGCAGGCTTCAATACGTGCCCAGCAGGTCGGGCACGTGCGGACGTTATCGCCGGCGGGGAAACCCTTGGCCTCGCCGGGACCAAGCATGACGAAGTCGACCGACTGACCGCCAGCCAGGGTGACTTTAAGTGTATTGCGGTCCGCAATCGGTCCGGCGCTGATCAGCTCGAACTTCGCAGGTCCGAGGCGTTCACAGGTCCAGCCGGAGGGAACTTCAAGGTCGACTTTCGGTTCTTTGTCTCCGGCGATGGTCACTTCGACCTGTCGGCCGATGTTCGGCCAGAGGACCGGATATCCGTTGTAATGGAACGACACTTCTTTTTCACCGCAGAGCTCGACGGCCATCTGGGGGTCTTGGCGAAGAGCCTCGCGGGCAAGGTCGTTGCGGAAGAGTCGGGTCAATGTGTCCTTGGGCAATACGGTTTTCTCGCCGAACTCGCATTCGGTAGAGAGGCTTGCCGCCTTTTCGGCGAGGGCGACCGTGCGATCCGTCAGTTCGTGGAGATTCTGGGGGGGCGTGAAATTGCGGGTGTATTTGTGGACCACAATTTCCATCCCGATGGGTTTGATCCATTTCTCGGGAATTCCCGCCGTTCCATTGATGATTCCCAGGACCGATCCGAGGGTTGCGCCCGTGCAGTCGGTGTCGTATCCGCAGTTGACGGCTTTGCACATCTTGTCACCGAAATCCTTGCCATAGAGCCAGCCGATAATAGTGAAACCGTGGTTGGGAATGGCGTTGCAGGGTTGGAGGTGTCCGAATCGTGTACTGATACGTTCGCGGGCCTGACCCCAGCTCTGACCGTTCTCATAGCACCAGACGGCTTCCTTGATGGCGCGGGCAATGTGGCTGCTGATGGGGATCATGTTCAGTCCCAGACGAATGAGCGTCATGGGATCTTTTTCCACAAACGCCGCCGATTCGACGGCCGCCCAGAACATCTCACCGTAGGTTCCTTCGCCTCCGGCGTGATCGATGGCAGAGTCCTTCCACGCCATTCTTGCCGCCGCCTGCGGATTGCCGGGATGCAGGCAGGCCCAGATTTCGCTGCGGATGGGCGAGCCCATTTCGTCAACGAAGTAATTCTCGAAACATCCAGCGACAGGCGGTTTGAGTCCACGGCTGAAGTTTCGCATGAAGAATCCGTATTCGTTCCACGGGTAGGACGCACCATAGCGGTTCCAGTATTCTGCGAACCACGGCAACGCGGGGTCGATCCCCTGGTCTTCGAGCATCTTGAGCCAGATGAGCTGGAGGTCCAGATCGTCATTGGCAGCCGCCTTGCTCGGCAGGGGTTCATAGAATTCCAGGCAATGCGCGTATTTGTGACATTCCCAGGGCGCGCCAAGCGTTCCGCCGATGTTCTTTCCCAGCCAGCATGCGAAAACCTTGTCCCGATACTCTTGACGACCCAGAATGATCTTGTCCATTTTGCGTTCCTTATTACGTTGGTTGGGTGCACCCGCAATGGCCTGCCAAACCCATCGGCATGGAAGACCATCGCGACCATGTATTTTTTCACTTATACAACAAGTCAACTATATCATCTGAAATTAGCGTGAGAATGCTTTAAATGGGAATTGCTTGTATAAAATGGGAAGAGCCCGATTGGGATGATTTTTATCTTGCGGTGTGTTTCTCGATCGATTTGATGACGAGAATGGAGAATTCATAGAGTCCGATCATCGGGATGATCAGCAGGGTCTGTGAGAAGACGTCGGGGGGGGTGAGGATGGCGGAAAGGATGGCGATGACGAGGTAGGCGTGGAGGCGTTTGGCGGTGAGGAATCGGCTGGTGATGAGTTTGAATTTCGCCAGGCACGCGGCGAGGACGGGCATCTCAAAAACAAGACCGAACGCCAGAAGCAGCATCGCCACGAAAGAGATGTAATTGTCGACGCTCCAGTCGGGCTGGATGTTCATTTTGACGGTATACGTGTAAAAGAAGCGGAGGCAGATCCGCAAAACGACAAAGTAGCAGAAAATCACGCCCAACAGAAAAAAAAGGATACCACCGGCGAAGACGGGAATCGCCACACGCTTCTCGTGAGGATTGAGTCCCGGACGTATGAATCCCCATATAAAGTAGAAGATGAAGGGGCTGGCGAAGATCAGGCCGGTCACGACCACCACTTTGATGCTCATCATGAACGCGTCGGCCGGGTGCAGTGATCGGAGCATGGAATGACTCAGGTCCTTTGCCTCGGGCAGACTGCCGGCCAGGGACGTCAGGGGCCATTCGTAAATGTGCACGATATCGTCGGTGAAATACAGACAGACGACGCAGGTTATCGCGACGGCGACGAGTGATTTTATCAGGACATACCGCAGATCCTCCAAGTGCTCCGTGAAGGGTTTGACGAGATCCTGATCCGCGAGCGGACGTTCCTCCGGCGGCGTCTCAGGCAGGGCGAGATTGTCTGTCGGTTCGGTATCCATGTGTCTGTGGATTGTATTCGCGGAATGAAAAGTTGTCAATTTGCCGAAATTACGTTACTAAAGGATCATGATTGTGACTCGAAGTTGGAGGACAGCAGGATGAGTCAGGCAGTGTACCAGTGGCCGGCGTTCAGGAAGATTCTACCGGACGTGGCGGCCTTTGCCTTCGGACTGGGTATCGCGTTCGTGCTGAGATGGAAGACGACCGACCTGGTGTGGAGCCTGTGGCTTGGCAGTCTGGTTCTGGGGTACCTGACGATCCTGTCGACCATCGGCTGCAGGGGCATTACCCGGTGGGCGCGGGAGCGAATGGAGTGGGGAACGCTGAACATCGAACAGGCAACATTCAACGCCCAATATCGAACGTGGAGAAAAATGGCGGGTCTGAGCCCCGTCCCTGCATAGGACTACCGTTTCGCAATACAGGGAAGAACACGCTCTTGCTACCCGACCGTCAGCGTCTGGCCCGCCTTCAGCAGCAGGGGCGTATCGAAGGTCAGCGTCTGGCCGTCCTTCGTGAAACTTCCCGCGGAAGTCTTTACTTTCTTCGTTTTGGCCAGCAGACTGTCGGAGAATTGCCTGAGCTGCAGTTCGCCGGACTCGACTTTGAGGGTGATCTTCCGCCCGGATCGCTTGTACGTTCCCCACGCGCCTTCGATGGACCAGAAGCAGGAGAAGTTCTTCTCGTGGATCATCGGAGCGAAGCCAATGTGCTTTTTGACCATATCGACGGTGAATCCGGACAGTGTCGGCAGGAGGGCGTAGGAAGCCATCGAGCGAGCATAGTTGCTTCCGCACTCGAACTCATTCCACGGATTGCGGTTTTGTCCGTTGTATCGGTCGCGAACGCCCTTGACCACCTCAAGTCCTTCCTTGATAAGTCCTTCCTGGATCATGTGGATGGCGGCTTGATATTCGAACCCGTTCATCGCTTCTTCGGCGTACGGAACGGGCACGGCCGGCTTGTTACCCTTGGGCCACGTGCAAATGACCAAAGCGGCTTCGTCGTTCAGAGCGTAAATCCGGCAGGCGTTGAAGTAATTGCGGAGGGACTTCTTGAAATTGTATTTGTAAATCGCCTTGAGGGCTTTTTTGACCTGTCTACGGTCGAATATCTCGCCGAGTCCAATCATATTGGCGTGCCACTGAGCGATTACCTGGTCACAATGACAACCCTCGGCCACCTGATACTTGAGCTGCCCGTGTTCGTCGCTCCAATAGAACGATTCGATGCTCCCGAACTTGCCGTCGAATTCTTTGTAGGGGGCAAGGACGGATTTGTCTTTGATGGCAACCTTCTGGTGGTAATACTCGCCGTTGAAGAGGTTCTTGTCCACCCATGCCTTGCCTTTTTCGAACAGCACGCGATATTCTCCGGCCTTTGCGTTTTCACCGAAATAGTCGGCCATTTCCGCGCCGGCTTTGAGGGCGCCGAGATAAAGACCCGTAAGAAAACTGTTCGGACCGAAGAACTCGATGTCCAGCGTGTGATGCTGGCGACCTTCGAGCACCCCGTCCTTATCGAGATCCCATTTGTCCTCGTTGCTCGGCGACCAGGCGAAGTCAATCGACTTCTTGATCGCCTCCCAGTTGGATTTCAGCCAGGAGTCGTCGCCGCAGATCTTCCACTCGCGGTAGGCCCGCAGGACGGTAGCGAATTGTCCGTCGGCGGCCGCGTGCCAATCCCCGAACTCCCGGCCCACCGGAAGCTGCAGGCGGAACCCCATCTTTCCGTCGTCACGCATTGAGTAGCGATACTCCAGGTCACGCATCGATCGTTCCAGATTCGGGAACAGGTATGCCATGGCATACGAATACGCCCACACGTGCGTGCACGATCCCTCGCAGCAGCCGCAACTGCCGGAGCAGCCCTCAAACCCGTAGACCGATCCATCCGGCAGACGCAGTACGGTAGGGGACTTGAGGATCGAAATGTTCGCCGAAATCGCGTCCAAAACATAGTCCGGAAGCGTCGAGGCGAAAAGGGCATTCTTGAATTTCCGCGTTTCGGCGGCAAGGCGGTCCCAATGGGACAACGCGTACTCGGCTGTGGCCGTCGAATCCTTGAACAACGTCGCGTAATAATTCTTCCATTCGTTCGGCGGACATTTGCCGCCGCAATCGCACTTGGGGGCATTCCAGTAGTTGGTCATGTTGGGATAATTCCAACTGATGACGAATCGCACGGTACGAGTCTGCTTGGGTCCGACGTCCACATGGGCGGCCAGAGTCGCGTGGTCTTCGAATTTCGTCTCGGCCTCGGCGGAAGGGGGATCGTAGCGACGGTTCGCCAGCTTTCCGGGCCTCGTGATGTCGTGCCAGTAGACCTCCAGATTGTCGAACCAGCCCCCGCGATACCAATATTCCTGGAAACTCACGGAATCGGCGTCGGTGGCGACCGTCACGTCCCCGTATTCGAGCGAACTCTCGCCATATTTCGAGGAATACAGCTTGACGGTCTTGATCTTTCCCTGTTTGATGAATTCGTTGACCGTGTTCACCGTGTGGGGATTCTTGACTACTCCGAAAACCGTATAGGTAATCTTCCTGGAGGTCGTATTTGTGATCTCGAACTCGAAAAAGGCCGCCGGAATTGTGGAATCGCGGTCGTTGAGGGGAATGAACGGGTTAAACGCGTTCATGCGAACGGTCCCAGGGAACGTCTTGTCCTTGAACCGCACCTCGGCCATCGGAAACTCGCCCACAAACTCGTGCCCGACGAAATGCGGCAGGCCTTGAAGCGTATTCCGCGAGATGCCGAATCCGAAGCCGTTATAGTCGCCGTGCCCCAATCCAGTATACGGCGGCAGTTCATCGCCCATCACCGCCTTGACGTCCAACACCTTTCCACCCGACTCGGCCCGGACCGCGAAATGGGTGAATCCGTTTCGACTGCCCTTATTGGGCTTGTTGAATATCTCCCAGTCGACCAGCGACCCGTTTCCCGCCAGCCCGATGCATCCGGTTCCAATCCCGCCGAGCGGGAACGATATTTCTTTCGTCTTTTCGCCGCGATAGATCATGGTTAATGTCTCCACAAAGTCGTATCAGAAAAAAACGGCGGGTTCAGAAACCCACCCTGCGGGAGACGCCATGCACCGTATGACGCACCTGCAGGTTATATTTGCGGATTGACAAGGCCGTTACCGCAAATCGTCGACGGTTGACGGTTACTCGAACGCCGTTGCCAGTTTCTTGAGCATGGCATTCTCAGCGTCGGATATTTTACCGAGTCCAAGAAATCCGCCGCTGGACTCCGCGATCTCCTGCGTGTGTCCCAGTATCTCCTTCTTCAGTTGGGCCTTTTCCTCGGCGGACAGTTGCTCGCACAGTCCTTGTATGTAGGTGACCCATGCCTCAAGCAACTCGCTCGATGGTCGTCGCTCGACCCATTGCGCCAGAAGTTCGCGATCCTCGGGGCGAGTGGCACGTCCGGACTCATTGACCGTGCGAATCACCGTCGCCTTTTCCTTCTCGCTGATCGACCCATCGGCCCAGGCCACTTCCACCAGCGGGATCAGTGACAGCGACGCCAGCGTCTCCGGCCGGACGTTCAATTCCACCAATTTCTGCAGAATCTTGTCGTTTCGAATCCCCGACACTCTCGCCAGCGATTCCTTGGTCTCCTGCATCTTGCGCATCCACTTAAGTTTCTCGATGATCCGCTGGTCTTCCTTCATGAAGAATAAATCTTCGAGCCGCTTGCTTCGTTCGCCCTGCGGTTCAAAATCTGAAACCATAATAGCGTCCTCCTTTCATTCCCGATTATTCGCTTAAGCCTGACACAATAACAGGAATGCTTCGGACGTGCAATCCTCTCTTATCTTTTTCCGTGTTTTTGACCAGGTACCCCCGATTTTTTCTTGACTTCTCCGACGGGGGGCGGCATGATTGAATATTCTGAAATGGTAGACCCCATCGTCTAGCCAGGTCCAGGACACAAGGTTTTCATCCTTGCGACACGGGTTCAAATCCCGTTGGGGTCAGTCAAACATTGGGCGACCAGGGTTACAGCCGGTCGCCCGTTTTCGTTGGTTGCGGACCTTATTTTTGCCCCGAGCACATTGGTACTGATCAAGTCTCCCCTCCTTCGTGTAAAGTTTGAGCTTTAGTCTGACCGATAAAGTTTTATGAGAGCACTGGAGATACTATAGTAAGGGATGCCATGAAAATGCGGAGCCGAATCAGCCGACAAGTCGTACGTAATCTTTCAATCGCCTGTGTCGTGGCGCTGGCCATCGGACTTATCCCACTGGCTGGCTGCTGCCAGGAATCCGAGAAGAAACCGCGGGAATGCAAGCCTGTCAAGACCAAGGCCAAGGAAGATGCCACCCCGGAATGGAGCTACGATGCGCCGTTTTACGTCAGACCCGCCGATGGAATGCCCCCGATCACCAGCTTTGACCGGGACCCCGTGGAGGTGTACACCCGCAAGCGTATCCTCCAGGTTCCACGCCCCTGTATCGGGGACTCCCGAAAAGCACCACGTATTGCCCTGTGGATGAGCAAGGACAGAGGCATTCACTGGGAGCGGATCGGATACTTCGGAATCCAGCAGAGCTATTTTCATTATCGCCTCGACAAGGACGGTCACTACGGGATCCGGTTCATCGGTCCTGGAATTCCGCCCGCTCAGTGCAAACCTCCAAAGCCGCACATGCTGTATATAGTTGACACCAAATCGCCGGCCATTACTGTCTACGTGCGTCCGGATGAGGAAGTGTATACGGTCGGCCAAATCGTGACTGTTGAATGGTCCGCGTCCGATCCGCATCTGAAACCGGATAGCGTGAAGATCAATCTTTGTGTCGATTGCGGATGCACCACCGACGAACTTCCGTGGAAGTGCTTGGGCGAAAACCTCCCCGTCGAAGGATCGATGGATATTCAGATACCCGCCGACGCCGTAGGCAAAAAACTGACCATCCGCGTGAGCGCACTGGACAAGGCGGGCAACCTGGGGCATGGGTTTAGCTGTCCATTGCCCGTGGTCGAACCCGAACCGGAGCCAACCACGCAGCCATCGACGCAGCCGGCGACGCAGCCGGCGAGCAAAAAATAGCGGGTCCCTACCCCGGTAATCGCCGCTGCACGTCTTGCCCCATAAACACACGCGGCCGGAACGTTTGTTCCGACCGCGTCGAACTTGGGTTACATGCAATGGTTCTCGATCTGTCCCTTAATCTTGTCGGCTCATCAGTATACCCGCCATGCAGAGTCCGCAGAGGACTGCCAACGCCGGCAGGGTGCACGGCAGGGATGCTCCAGGCGACGCATCCTCCGCGGTATCATCGGTAATTGTGATTCCGCTGGGTGTGGCCGGGATGATCTTTGTCGCAATGCTCGCCGTATAAACCTGCCCATTGGACAGATACTGGGCCGTCAGCGTGGCCGGTGTCTCCGCGGTCACGTCTCCGGCCAGGAACAGACCCGCCTGAACGAAGGTTCCCGCGCTGGACGGGGACACCGACCATGTCGCCAGTGTCGTCACGTCCTCCGCCACGTTCTGACCCGCGTAGATGAGCTGGGCCAATAATTGGTTGTTGGAACCCGCAGCCAGTTGTTTGGGCGAGGTCAGGAAGAAACCTGCCACTTGCTGGGCCACGTTCCGGACCACGATCTTCTTGGTCTGTTCATATGTCCGTCGATCCGAGGGGTCGGTATAGGTCGCGTGGAGCGTAATTTCCTGACCGCCAGAATTGCCCGTCGTCATCAGCACGCCCGGCTGGGCGGGATCGGGACGCCCGTACTCGCCTCCCAAGGCAGAGTCCCATTGGCTGACGGCTGTGACTTCCACCTTCTTGCCGTCCGCCATCTGGAAAACCGCTCTATACGCGTTGCTCGACAGGGGGTCCACCTGGTCCGGTCCCTCGATGGCCAACGGAGAAGCCTTGGGGTCTTCCAAAATCGTGATGACCCGCTCACCCGTGATGAGTGTTTCCCGATCGTTGATCGAGGCGAGAACGACCACCTCGCGGTTCTCGGGAACCTGTGCGGCGTTGAATTGTCCCGCCGTAATCGCGCTGAATCGACCATACTGGCAAGGCCGAATGGACCATTCCACTTGTTTCGTAATGTCGCCCGTCGTCCCATCCGTATATACGGCGATGGCTTTGAATTTATGGCTGCTCAATTCGGGAACGGTGATCGATGTGGCCGTCGGCTGGTCCGCCGATTTGATTTCGATCAGGGTGATCATGGACGGTGTGTACTGCGCCGTGTAGAGGGCGGCGGAGACGTTGAGGCGTCCCGTGCCGAGCATTCCCTTGTAGTCCGGGTTTGGATCGTCGATGTCGTCGGCGCTCTGTTTGAGAATATACGCCACTTGTCCCGGCGAGAACTTCTTGCCGATGCTGTTTCCGTATCCGATCACCATGCCCGCGGCGCCCGACACCAGCGGGCAGGCCATGGACGTTCCACTCATCAATCCGTAGCTGTTGTTCGGTAGTGTACTCAGAATATCCACGCCCGGTGCGGAGATGTCCACCCAGTCGCCATACGTGGAGAAACTGGCTTTCACGTCATCCTTGTCTGTCGCCGCTACGGAAATGACATGTTCGAAAGCGGCGGGATACATCTTGTCGTTCGTGTCGCTATTGCCGGCTGAGGCGCAGACGACCACACCCTTGGAATAGGCATACTGGATGGCGTCGTCGATTATTCCGCAGGGGTAGCTACCCCCGAGACTCATGTTAATCACATGCGCGCCATTGTCGGCCGCGTAACGAATCGCCTGCACCAGGTCGACCACGGTAAATTCCGCGCCAAGCCAGTAATCCCATGGGGCATAGCTCCATATTCCGCCCGCCCGCAATGCCATGATCTTGCAGTTCCACATCACGCCCGCGATGTTGGTCGTTCCCGAGGCCGTATTGTTGGCCACGGCGCCGATAATACCCGCCACATGAGTCCCATGATCGTCGATCGGGTCCGATGCGTCCATGCCCGGGTTGTTGTCTTCACGATGGTAGATATTCGATGTGATCCACGGATCGTTCGGATCGAGCCCAAAACCGAGGTCTTGTGCCCAGGGACTGCAGAAATCCCATCCGCGATCGTCGTCGACGTATCCATTCTTGTCGTCATCGATTCCGTTATCGGGAATCTCGTCCGGGTTCGTCCAGATGTTGGCCTTGAGATCGTTATGTTCGATGTCCACGCCGATATCGATCACCGCGATGCCCGTCTTGTTGACGCCGGTGAACAGATCCCAGGCGGCCGTACATTGAACTTTCTGCATGGCCCACTCGGACTGGAACGAAATGTCGTTCGGGACCGCGTGAATCGTAATGATGTAGTTCGGCTGGGCCGACACCACACACTCCGTCTTCATGAACGCCTCAACCGCACTCAGGACTTTCGTCGACTCCGGCAGGAACACCGTGTAAACCTTGCTCAGTCGCGTACCGGACGCGTCCCACGGGAAGACGTCTATGACGCCAATGGCCCCCATGCTATCCAACGCCGACTGCAGGGAGGCATTGCTCGATATCACCCGTCCGCTCTGCATGGAAATGCTGACCGACGGCTGAACCTTCAATACCACCTGTCGCGGGGCGTAACCGGCGCCGCTCTCACGCTCGCCACTGTATGCGACGGTTGAGAAACCGGCGACTAGGGTACCCAAAAGGAAAACAATAGAGTTTAACCTCACGGCGGACCTCCATGCTATCGCAGATATTCTGTAGGGCCTAAAAATCAACTACCATCGTCGAAGCTGAAATTATCATAACTTGTTCCAGCGACTTATGCAACAACAATTGGCTGCCTGCCGGGATAAAACCCGGCGCCGCGGAACTATGCTGTCTGTCCGATTATACGCATTTTGGCAAGTTCGTTCGAATACCGTGGAAATTCGATGAAAAGCCTTGCACGTGTAACGCGGAATGTTATAATCTGTTAAATTGTGTAACTTTTTAACATGGACTTCAGATGCGGTTCTGTGGAATAGACATCGGCACGACGAATACCAAGGCCATTCTTCTCGACCAGGACATGTCCGTACTGGATCGCGTCAGCATTCCCGTTTCGCATGAACCCGGAACCACCGTTTTTCCGGCGGCCATATGGTACGACCACTTCGTGCAGGCGATTGAGTATTTCAGGAGGGAGCAGCTGGTCTTGCCTGGAAAAACCTACTGCAGTATAACCGCTCAGGGCGGTAGTTTCACCGTGCTGAATGGGCGTCTTGATCCGATCTCGCCGGCGTACTCCTGGATGGCAGAGGCTTCTCGAAGGACTGTGGAGGATCTGACGGCGACGTTTGGCGTTGGCGATTATTATCGACGGACGGGGTGGAATCCCATGGGCTGGCTGATGGTGTGCAAGGTGAAGGAATGGCTCGAGAATCCCGCTAATGCGGTTCGGGACATGCAATTCGTCACTGCCGTCCCCGACTTCATCCACGCCCAACTGTTCCAATCGCCAATCACCGATCTCTCCTCAGCCGCAATTTCGGGGATATGCGAGTTTGGCGCGGGGAGGTGGGATAGCGAGATTCTCGAGTGGGCGGGGGTGAAAAAAGAGAATCTGGGGAGGATGGTGAAGAAGATCGAGGTGATCGCGGAAGGTGTGGCGGGTGGAATACACATGGTGACCAGTTCGCATGACCAATATGCTGCCATGGCGGGGTGCGGCCTGGGCGAGGGGTCGGTGATGCTGGCGACGGGGAGCGCGTGGGTGATCGATGGAAAGACGCGGGGACCGCTGTACGACATGGCGACGTACTTGCCGCATCCGGGGCTGGATGTGGAAGGCGGGTTGTTTGGGTTCATAACTTCGTTTGGGCCGGTGGGTAAGGAGTTTGAGACGCTTCTGGCGAAGCTGGGGGTTGGGTATGGAGATATTGGGGAGTGTGGCGAGGTGCGGGAGTACATGAGAGGGGTTGCGGCGAGGGTGCGTGAGGTGTTGGAGAGGTTGGGGGTGTTGAAGGGACTGCGGAAATTGACGATGACGGGCGGGGCGGTGGTGAGCGG
>CAZLZE010000133.1:0-13758 GCA_964563935.1 uncultured Phycisphaerae bacterium
TGAAACCACGTGGACGGAGGATATGAAGAAGGTTTATCCCCTGGAAAGCACTCGCCGGGGTCTGTGTCCGACGCGAAGCTTCGATACATGCCTGGACTATGTGGAAGCGTTCTATCGCGCCTGCCCCCAGGCCGACGGATTGTCCCTGGAAGTCTACTGTGAAAAGCCGCACTGCCAGTGTCAAGCCTGCACCTCACGCGGGCTGTGGCGACTCGAGTTGGACTTCTTGCGCCGGATCAGCGAACGCGTTTGGAAGATCAATCCTGCCGCCGAGTTCATCTGGCCTTTCGGCTACGGCCGAACACACGGTGAACCGCCGGAATCCCAACTCTATTCGGAAATCCTGGAGATGGACGATCCTCGCTACATCTGGTGGCAGGTACGGATGAAGGATAATTACGTCGACTCCGCCGGCCGGCGACATGAATGGATGGACCCGAAGGAACTGTCTGCCTATGCGCCCCGTCTGCTCTGCCTGACCCACTCGCCGGACACGGTCAAGGTCGCCCACGAAGCCCGCGCGTTGGGCACCGTTCCCGCGGACCCCGCGGGCAGGTACATGTTCCTCCCGGATTACGACCCGATTCATTTCGGTTACTTCGTCGAAGCCCCAGCGCCCGTCCCTGCCACCTACGAGCATGTACTTTTCCATCTGCGCGCGTTTCGTCGGCAGATGCAGTCTCAGAACCCAAGCTGGGACGCGGATGTCTTCTTCCGGCAGGTGGCGGAGAAATTCTTCGCCGACGCCGGCCCTGTCAAGGATCAACTCGCCCGGCATCTCTTGCTGCTGGAGGATCTGATCCTCGATAAACGCGTCTGCCTCTATCGCTCTGCCGCTCGAATATGGGGCGATATCGATGGTGGCGAGTCCGCCAAGGTCGGAAAATTCACTCGTGAATATATTGGTGACATCCAAAAGATAGCCGCTTTGCCGGAAATCAACCACTGGACCACCCAGATGCGAAAAACAGCTTTGGCGTTGCTGAGACTTGCAGAGGTATAATACAAGCCAGCGGGTGTTAAGGTATGAAGAGTGTGAAAAGTCAGAAAGGGGTCCCATGGGAAGAGCCGTCGAATCGTTCGAAGACCTTCATATCTATCAACGAGCCAGGGAACTGGTGAATTCGATCTACACGCTGACCCGGATCGGCGGGTTCCAGCGAGATTTTGGCTGACGGACCAGATTCGATGAGTCGCCGTTTCCGTCATGTCCAATATCGCGAAGGCTTCGAGCGAGGAAGCAAGACGGAGTTCATTCAGTTTCTTTATATTGCCAAAGGATCATGCGGGGAAGTTCGGGCTCAAGTTCAAATTGCCCTGGACCAGAAATACCTGGTCATCTCCGATTTTGATCGCCTCTACTCGCTTTGCCGGCAGATCAGCGGCATGATCTCCAATTTCATCGCTCATCTTTAGCAGAGCGACTGCCAGGGAGAAAAGGAGAGTCGGCCCAGACGCTTGATGCAACGAGGCAATAAGGAAAAGTGGGAGAAGATTTTGGCCGACCATGGAGTGAAACTCCCCAACTACGATCATCCAAAAAATCCATGACCCGTTCTGACCTTTCACACTCTTCACACCTTCACCATCGTCTTGAGGACCCTTATATCGTCTGGAACTTCATCTGTGGTAATAATTCTGACTGTCTCACTGGACGATGGGGCAAGGGTTCAAGTGCTGAAAATTACAAGTTCAACGTGTAAAATCCGGATCGGATTATTGAAATTTGTTAACAACCACTATAGAATAGACCTTTTACCGTTACTTTATGGCAGACATCAGTTACTTAAAGGTTCTTTTGGCAACGACGGAGGTTCTTTATGGTCGGTTCGATGGGCATTCTGGACCGGGTCCGGAAGCGTGCGAAGGAAGCCCAGCAGACAATCGTTTTGGCCGAGCCCCACGATGACCGTGTCCTGCAGGCGGCAGATTTCCTCTTGAACGAAGATATCGTTTCTGGACTCGTCTTGCTCGGACCGGAACAGAAGACCCGAAGCCGGGCCAAGGAACTTTCCCTGGATATCGATCGCGCGATCGTGGTTGATCCGAACGCAAGCAACCTGGTCAATCCGTTCTCGGAGACATTCTATGAGCGGCGCAAGCACAAAGGCGTGACGCTCGAGCAGGCGGTGGCGCAGGTGAAGGACAATCTGTTCTTCGGCGCGTCGATGGTGAAGGCGGGAATCGTCGACGGAATGGTCGCCGGGTCGGTTTCGCCCACGCCGAAGGTCATTCAATCGGGCATTTTCTGCATCGGCGTGGCCTCGGGCCTCAAGACCATCTCAAGTTTCTTCCTCATGGTGACCCCGCGAACCGAATTTGGCGCCGAAGGCAATCTGATTTACTCTGACTGCGGTTTTGTTCCCGATCCGACGGCGGAGCAACTTGTAGATATCGCGTTCTCCGCCGCAGCCCACTGCAAGCTGCTGCTTGAAGTCGAGCCCATGATCGCGTTCCTGAGCTTTTCCACCTACGGCTCGGCGGAGCATCCCAAAGTCGATAAAGTCCGAGCCGCACTGAAGATGTTCAAGGAGAAATATCCGAACCTTAAGGCTGACGGCGAGCTGCAGGTCGATGCCGCCATCGTTCCGGCGGTTGGCGCCAAAAAGGCCCCGGGCTCGCAAGTAGCCGGCAAGGCCAACGTCCTGATCTTCCCCGATCTCGACGCCGGAAACATCGGCTACAAGTTGACGGAACGGTTCGCCCAGGGCAGCGCGATCGGTCCCATTCTGCAGGGGCTCGACGCACCCATCAACGATTTGTCCCGCGGCTGCAAGTGGCAGGATATTGTCGATGCCGCGTGCGTGACGGCGCTGCAGGCGGTCGATCGAAAACAAGCCAAGGGGCTAAGTCTCGCTGGCGCGGGTCGTCCCGATATGGCGAAACTCGAGGCCCAGTACGCGAAGAAATAGGCATAACGAAGGAATGAGGTCAGGTTCATGAAAATTCTCGTAATCAATTGCGGTAGCTCTTCAATTAAGTACCGCCTGTTCGTGATCGATGAAAATGGATACAACGCCGAAATGGCCAAGGGACTGCTCGAACGCATCGGGACCGACCAGGCCCAGGTAACGCATCAGATCGACTCCAAGAAGTTCGCCGCCGTTAAGGCCATCAAGGACTACAAGACGGGTATCGCGGAAATTGCCGGCCATCTCCGCGATCATCATCTGATCAATGACGATCTGGCCGGCGTCGGACACCGCGTCGTCCACGGGGCCGAGGATTTTCGCGAGAGTGTGATCATCGATAAGACCGTCCTCGACGCCATCGAACGCTGCTCCCAGTTGGCGCCCCTGCACAACCCCGCCAACCTTGCGGGTATCAAGGCCTGCCAGGAGATTTTCCCCAAGACGCCGCAAATCGCCGTCTTCGATACCGCCTTCCATCAGACGCTTCCTCCCGAGTCGTTCCTCTACGCCTTACCGTATGATTGGTACGAGAAATACCGCGTGCGCCGCTACGGGTTCCACGGAACAAGCCATCGCTACGTGGCGGAAAAGGCCGCGGAATTCCTACACAAGCCGCTGTCCAAATGCAACTTCGTGACGATGCACCTGGGCAACGGGTGCTCCATGGCCGCCATCAAGCAGGGCAAGGTCATCGATACGACCATGGGTCTGACCCCGCTGGAGGGTCTGGTGATGGGATCGCGATGCGGCGATATTGATACCGCGATCGTTTTTCACATGCTTGCCGTCAGCGGTATGACGCTGGACCAGATTCGCGAAAGTCTGGAGAAAAAGAGCGGTCTGATCGGAGTTTCCGGCGCCTCTCGCGATATGCGTGACGTATTCGAAGCCGCCGATAAGGGCAATGAACGGGCCAAATTGGCCCTGCAGATCTTCGCCCGGCGCGTCCGGAAATATCTCGGCGCCTATATGGTCGAAATCGGTCAACCCGATGCCCTGGTCTTCACCGGCGGGATCGGAGAAAACGCCTGGCGGATGCGCGAGATGATCCTGACCGACATGGAGCATATGGGAATCCGAATGGACGCTGAAAAAAATCGCTCCCTGAGCCTGCCCGCGACGGGGGCCGCCATCGACACCCGCGAAGGAAAAATCGCGGTTCTGGTCATTCCCACCAACGAGGAGTTGGCCATTGCCCGCGATACCTGTACGCTGGTCGCCAACCTTTAAGTGGTTCGGCGGAATTACCGAAGATATTAATGGACTACGATCGTGACGGAGCCGCAACTCCGTCACGTTTGTTTTGGTCGCTTTGAAAGCATTGGATTTGCGGGCGATTAGTATTACAATACACGCCGTCTAATGTGATGTTACTCGGTATGTAAAAGAGCAGGTGCCCATGGCGTCATTGAAACTATATCCCAGCTACGACGAGTTTCAGCGGTTGGCGGAATCCTCGGCGAATGTGATCCCCGTGTTCTGCCAGATACTTTCCGACAATCTTACCCCCGTAAGTGCCTACGCGCGCGTGGCAGGGGCGAGTTCCCACTCTTTCCTGCTGGAAAGCGTGGTAGGGGGGGAGAAGATCGCGAGGTATTCATTCCTGTCGTGCGACCCGGTGATGACGTTCGAAGCCCGCGGCACGAAAGTGGAAATCACCGAGAACAAGCAGATCCGCTGCCAGGAGGCCTCCGACCCTCTGCGGATACTGGAACAGATTCTTAAACCCTATCGGGCACTCCACCTACCCGGCCTGCCTCGCTTTCTTGGCGGGTTGGTCGGCTATGCCGGATATGACATGGTCCGATACTATGAAAAGAAGCTTCCTCAGGTCCCGAACGACGATCGGAACCTGCCCGACCTGGCGTTCGGACTCTATCCGAATATGATCGTTTTCGACAATGTCACCAAAACGATCAAGGTGGTAAGCAACGCATTCATTGAGCACGGGACACGCACCGCCTACACCAAGGCCGTCGAGCGCATCGAGTGGCTCGTGGAGAAACTATCGTCCCATGTCGATTTCCCCCCGACGCTGATCGATCCGTCGGCCGAGCCGAAAATGAACTTCACGAGCAATTTCAAACGCGAGGAGTTCGAACGCGCCGTCGATCGCTGCAAAGAATACATCTTCGCGGGCGATATTTTTCAGGTTGTGCTCTCGCAGCGGCTGGCCGTCAAAACCAAGGCCGACCCGTTCAACATCTACCGGGCCCTGCGAGTCGTCAACCCCTCCCCGTTTATGTTCCATCTGAAGACCCCAGCCTGCACGCTTGTCGGGTCCAGCCCGGAGATTATGTGTCGGGTGGAAGACGGTATCATTACCAACCGTCCGCTGGCGGGAACACGCCGCCGTGGCAAAACCGAGGAAGAAGACCTCGCCCTGGAAAAGGAACTTCTGGCCGATCCGAAGGAACGGGCGGAGCACATCATGCTTGTCGATCTTGGTCGAAACGACGTCGGCAAGGTCTCCGAACTCGGCTCGGTCAGTGTCACCGAGGAAATGAAGGTCGAACGCTACAGCCACGTCATGCATATCAGTTCAAACGTCCAGGGCAAGCTGGCCGCCGGCCGAACCGCCTTCGACGCCCTCCGCTCGACCCTTCCCGTCGGAACCGTCAGCGGCGCTCCGA
This sequence comes from uncultured Phycisphaerae bacterium, assembly GCA_964563935.1. Classification (GTDB taxonomy): domain Bacteria; phylum Planctomycetota; class Phycisphaerae; order JAAYCJ01; family JAAYCJ01; genus JBAZZQ01. The sequence continues at coordinate 5,546 of CAZLZE010000133.1, forward strand.
AGGTCCGTGCCATGCAGATTATCGACGAATTCGAGCCGACAAAACGCGGACCCTATGCGGGCGCCGTCGGGTACGTGGACTTTTCGGGAAACATGGATACGTGCATCGCGCTGCGGACGCTGGTCCTGCAGAACGATACCGCTTACGTCCAGGTCGGAGCCGGTATCGTCGCCGACAGCGTGCCGGAAAACGAATATCAGGAAACCATCAACAAAGCCAAGGGACAGCTCAAAGCCATTGAAATCGCCGAGGGTTTTCCCCCATTGGCGAAGTGATCGTAGTACGTCGGGAGAGATTCTCGTGGAACATATGCCTCGATTGACCGTGCCGTTTGACGCACGAACGGCCGAAAGCCTGCAGGCGGGTCAGCAATGGCTCCTCAGCGGACGAATACTCACCGCCCGCGACGCAGCCCACAAACGCCTGTGCGAATTGCTGGACCAGGGCCAGCCCCTGCCCGTGGACCTCAAGGATCAGGTCATCTACTTCGTCGGACCCACGCCGCCTCGCCCGGGACGTCCGATCGGGTCCGCGGGTCCCACCACCAGTTCGCGGATGGATAAGTACTCTCCGAGACTCCTGGCCGTCGGACTTCGCGGAATGATCGGCAAGGGATATCGAAACCAATCGGTTATCGATGCCCTCGTGAAATTCAAGGGTGTCCACTTTTCCGCCATCGGCGGTCTGGGCGCGATCCTGGCCCAGTGTGTCCGATCCGCCAAAGTCCTTGCTTACGAGGACCTCGGCACCGAAGCCATTCGCGAACTCATCGTCGAGGACCTCCCTGTTGTTGTCGCCTACGATTGTCATGGAAACACCGTTTACCCCCAGGTAGTCTCTTGAATCATGCAGACCCGGAACAAAATTATCGTCATCGGAACTCTCGCCATTATGACCTTGATTATCCTGGCCGGATATCTCGCCCTCATCTACATCCCAGCCTGGTATGTCCCCGAGTACGTCGATCCGATGGATCAGCAAAAACTGCGGGATGACTTTACCTCGCTGACGACGAAGATCAACCAGGGCATGCAGCATCCCAAGCCGTTCGAACTCGCGATCGCCGCTCGTGACGTCAACCGGTTCATCTCCGGCTTGGCCTATCTCGATCCGCAACTGAAGGACACCATTCCTTCGAATGTGATGGATCCCGCGATCCAGTTCGAGGACGATTATCTCAAGGTTGGCGCGGTTGTCGATCAGGACGGAAAGCAGGTATTCGCCAGTTTCTGGATCAGAGTTAGGCCCCAGGAAAACTGGCTGGTGCTTGACACCCTGAAGGTGAAGGTGGGACTCTATCCGGTTCCTATGAGTGCCCTGAAGGAGCGAATCGACAAATTGGCCGGCAAGAAGTCGAAATTTCTACCCGATGTTCGCGGTATTCTGGAAAGCGGACAGTACCCCAACCGGTTCCGGTATCCGAACAGCGATTACGACTTCCGAATCACCCACTTGCGCGCCAGAGACGGAATACTCTACCTTACAATCGAACCCATCCCGCGGGTGAAGAAGTAACCTGACCTCTCAGGAACCTGTTGCACTGCTCGATATTGCATTTGCTTCGCGATCCACCTAGAATTCAGTGGAAGCAACTACCATGGAGGATCGTCAAATGGGCGCGAAGGAAACCCAGGAACAGCGGAAGCAGCGAGCGATTCAGATTCTGAAACTGCTCAAAAAAGCGTATCCGAAGGCGACGACGGCGCTCAATTGGTCCAATCCGCTTGAACTGCTGGTGGCCACCAGCCTTTCCGCCCAGTGTACCGATGTCCGCGTCAACATCGTCACCGCCGATCTTTTCAAGAAGTACAAAACCGCCGCCGAATATGTGGCCGCTGACCAGGCGGAACTGGAGCAGATGATCCGTACCGCGGGTTTCTATCGTCAGAAAGCCAAATCCATCAAAGCCGCCTGCGCCATCATCGTGGACAGATTTGCCGGAAACGTACCCCAAACCATGGAGGAACTCGTCACGCTCCCCGGTGTGGCCAGAAAGACCGCCAATGTCGTTCTGGGAACCGTCTTCGGTAAAAACGAGGGTATCGCCGTCGATACCCACGTCGGACGCGTCGCACTTCGCCTCGGGCTCATTACCTCCACCAAAGATTCCAAGGACGCCGTCAAAATCGAGAAAGATCTGATGGAACTGATCCCGCGAGAAGATTGGACGTTCTTCAGCCATTCCATCATCCTCCTTGGCCGGGAAATCTGCCATGCGCGAAGTCCGGAGCACGCAATCTGCACCCTGAACAAACTTTGTCCGAGCGCAAACATCTGATTCATGGTGTATACCTTCTTCACAATGATGCTATTGCATCTGACCCCATCCATGCTAAACTAATATTCCTTAACGGCCATTTTCTGGAGAAAAGCAAATGAGCAAAGTCCGGCTAGGTTTGGTGGGTGCGGGATCCATGGGCGCATACCATCTCGATCATCTCACTACTCTCGATGAAATTGAGCTGGCAGGTGTCTGCGATGTCAATGATGAGCAGGTGAAGAAAGTCTCAGCCAAATACAATTGCTGTGGCTTTACCGACTATAAAGAAATGGTTCGAAAGGACAACCTCGACGCGATCCTCATCGCCACCCCGCATTATTTCCATCCTCCCGTGGCGATCTGGGCATTCGAGCAGGGGGTCCACGTTCTCTGCGAAAAGCCCATGGCCGTCCGAGCCAGCGACGCCCAGCAGATGATCGATGCTCATCGCAAACATCCGGACGTTAAATTCGGAATTGTCTTCCAGATGCGACTCAATCCCCTCTGGAAGAAGGTCAAAAATCTCATCGCCGGCGGTCAACTGGACAAAATCTTCCGCGTCTCCTGGACCATCACCGATTGGTATCGTACGCAAGCCTATTACAACACCGGTGGCTGGCGGGGAACGTGGAAGGGCGAGGGCGGTGGTGTCCTGATGAACCAGTGTCCGCATCAGCTCGACCTCCTCCAGTGGATCTTCGGCATGCCGAGAAAAATCTCCGCCGTCTGCAATTTCGGCCGATATCACAATATCGAGGTCGAGGATGACGTCAGCGCAATCCTCGAATACGCCGACGGCCGAATCATGACCTTCTCGACCTCCACCGGCGAATTCCCAGGCACCAATCGCCTCGAAATCAGCTGCAACCGCGGACGGCTCGTCGTGGAAGGTGGAAAGGTAACCTTCAATCGTACGGTCGAACTGGTCAGCGATTATACCCACAATGCAAGCGTGGCGTGGTCTACCCCGGAATATTGGACCGCCGACATTCCTGTCGGAGGCGAAGATGCCGCCCATAAAGGAATCGTCAAGAACTTCGTCCAGGCCATTTTGACCGGCGAACCACTGGTGGCGCCCGGTGAAGAGGGCATCAACTCCCTTACCCTGGCCAACGCCATGGTCTACTCGGGACACACGGGAAAATCCGTGTCCATTCCGTTCGACAACTCCGAATACGATCGCCTGCTCGAACAATTCATCGCGAAGGGCAAGAAATGATCTATCGTGCCGGCTTGGTATGTCTATTCATCATCGTCGTCTGCTCGTCATGCGCTTCGAAGCAGCGAACCAAATTTTACGGCTGGGACAACTGCTATCGCCTCTGTAACGGCAAGGTTGAAGCCATTATCAATCCCCAGATCGGACGCATGATCTCCTTTCGTACCACGACCGGGCAAAACGTCCTGGCCGTCAACCGGAAGATGCTTGGCTGCGTTCCGCCCGCAGGTTCGCCTGATTTCGTCTTCTTTGGTGGATTGTATACATGGATCTCTCCACAGTCGCATTGGGTCCCCTTTGACGGCACAAACACCTACGTCGGCGCCGATCCTGCCCTCGACCGCGGACCGTTCCGGGTGACCTATTGCTCCGATACCGAACTGACCATGCTCTCACCCGCCTCCTGGGGCTATGGCCTGCAGATCGAAAAGACTTTTCGTCTCGTCAAAGATCAGCCGCGCATGGAATTCATCGTCACGCTCCACAATATCGGCTTCCAACCCGTTCGATGGGGGATCTGGAACCTCTCTGCCGTTCCGCCTACCGGGGTTGTCTTTTTCGATGTTCCCCATGGCAAACGCGACATCAAGTATCCGGGGGACTCCGACGACCAGACAAAATGGATGTCTAGCGTGGTCCGCCTGGTCAACAAAAAAGTGGCCGCCGTCGATCTGCGACGATACAAATTCAAGGGCGCCAAGCTCTGGGTCAGTCCCGGAAGCGATTACCTCGCCTGTCGCCAGCCGGGGTCGTGGTTCATCCGACGCTTCTCCACCGACCCCAAAAGCGGGTTCTACACCGACTGGTACTCCCAGGTGGAGATCTGGGCCGACGCCAAGGAAAACCATATTTTCGAGCTTGAGGTCCTCTCTCCGGATTACGTGATTGCGTCCGGTAAATCGGTCTCCTGGTCCGAATCCTTCTACGTCGTCGACGAAAAATCGCCCATCGCCAAAAATCTCGCCGTCGAAGCCGCCAAGATCCCCAGCCTGCTCAAAAATGTCTCCCGCGCATCCCTCTTTTCCTCTGACGTCGGGGATGCCAAGTGATACATAGCACGGCAAACACGCATGCCGATACCGGCGTAATAAATTCCAACTGAGCCCCCAATTTGCTTGAAACGGCTGTCCCGTCAACCTATAATACCTCAGATCAAGGCAAGCCCTTGAGTGCGTCCATAGCTCAATTGGATAGAGCATTGGTCTACGGAACCAAAGGTTAGAGGTTCGAGTCCTCTTGGACGCGGTCTTCCCTCATAATGACCGATGTTGCTGTAGCTGTCCTTTTCGCCCATTTCCTGGGGTCTCGGGGAATTATTTATCAATACGGGTAAGCTGTCCAGGGGCTTCAACAGGGCGCTCATCTGGAAATGACCTGATGTTGAGTCAGAGTATGAAAAATGGATGCAGAGCTTGAAGGATCAGCCCGGTTCTGGTATTTAGGGACCAAGTTGAAAGTAGCTGCTTCCTTGCGTTTGGCGGGGAAGACAAGAGAAAAGCACCCGGTCTCTTACGGCCGCGGCTTTTTGAGTCGGGTCAGGATCCGAAGGATGTTGAGAATGCATGCAGATGTGGTGAAGGCCCTGGTCGAGGCTACTGACGATTCGCTGTTTTCCTTCCTCTATTCCGGCCGGCAATCAAGGGAGATTCTCGCGGGATGGAAATCCAACGTCGCTCAGGAGAAACTGGATGATCGGCGTGTTCGACGAACACGGGTGTGGCGTGATCCGGCGACGGATCTGTCGGTCCGTTGCGAGTCTATTGAGTATATGGACTATCAGGCCGTCGAGTGGGTCGTCCATTTCGAGAATACGGGAAAGCAGGATACGCCCATCCTGGAATCCGTCCAGGCGATTGATCTGACGATCGCCGGCGGCCCGGAAGGTAAGTTTATTCTCCATCACGCCCGGGGAAGTAGCAGTGATCCTGGCGATTATGCTCCCCTCTCGGATGAACTTGGGCCGGAGGGAAGAGTCCATCTTCATTCGCATGGCTGGAAGACCTCCATGGCTGGGCCCAGCGGAAGCCCATCGATTGAATCCCTGCCCTTCTTTAATATCGAAACCGCCGGCCAGGGTGCGATCATCGCTCTCGGTTGGACCGGCCCGTGGAATGCCGATTTCATCCGCGAAGGTTCAGCCGTGAAGATCATCGGCGGAATGGACGCCGTCCATCTGAAATTGCATCCGGGTGAAAAGATCCGCACGCCGCGCATACTGGCGATGTTCTGGCAAGGTGACCGCATCGACGCCCATAACCGCTGGCGAAGGTTACTCCTCGAATATTACTCCCCTCGGCCCTGCGGAAAACCCTTCGAAGGTATTCTGGCCTCGGCCGTATGGGGTAACTGGATGTCCGCCGACGGCCATATCGCGGACATGGACTGGTGGAAGAAAAACAATCTCCCTCTCGAATGTTACTGGATAGACGCCGGCTGGACCGATATGAGCAAAGGTTGGGCAGCCCATCAATCGGAGCAGGTTCCAAGCAAAACCCTTTTCCCAGACGGAATGCGCCCCGTCTCGGATGCCGCCCATGAGCGGGGACTTAAATTCCTCCTCTGGTTTGTTCCCGAGAGCGTACATCCGGAGGTGGGGATCGGCAAGCAACATCCGGAATGGCTTGGAGAACCCTACTCGGATAAGGAGTTCGGCCAACAGGTCTTTTACGGTCTGGATCACGGCAACCCGATCGTTAATCAGTTCATGATCGATCATTTCTCGAATATTATTTCTGATTTTGATCTCGATGTCTTCCGCCAGGATGGTACGCACGTTTGGCCTGCCGAAATCGACCCCGACCGGATCGGTATAAATCAAATCCGCTATAATGAAGGCTTTTACGCCTTCTGGGATGCCCTCTTGAAAAGCAATCCCGATATTCTCATCGATAACTGCGGTTGCGGTGGCCGAAAGCTCGACCTGGAAACCATTGCCCGAAGTGTCGTCCTCTGGCGAAGCGATTGCCAGGCCTCTGGAGACTTCGATCCGCTGTCGAGTCAGGCGTTCACGTATGGGCTATCGTTCTGGATGCCGATCTTCGGCTCTGCGACGCCGATGTCGAAGCGATTCGGCCCGTATGCATGGCGGAGCGGGTATGCGCCTGCGATGGCGATGGCTTGGCCCGGGAAACCGTCTGATCATCGTGCGGGGATGAATGTGGATCTGCTGCGGAAACTGATGCAGGAATACCTGGATGTGCGGAAGTGCTTCTACGGCGATTTTTATCCCCTGACATCGTACAGTCTGGACTCTGCGGCGTGGATGGCATGGCAGTTCGACCGACCGGACCTTGGGGAGGGGATCGTGCAGGCGTTTCGTCGGCCACAGAGTCCCTACGTGTCGGCCCGGTTCAAGCTGCGCGGATTGGATATGAACGCAACGTATGAGGTCATGGATATGGACGTCCAGCAATCGCGGACGGTGATGGGCCGGGAGTTGGCGGAAGAGGGGATTTTGGTGACGGTGAATGAGAATCCCGGGGCGGTGATTGTTCGATACAAGAGATGAAGGGGAAGACGAAAGGTCATTATCAGTGCCACTCCTTGCGGCCGTGGGATACTGACTCTGCGCGATCGCAAAAAAAAAGAGCTGTAGACGTAAATCTACAGCCCGGACAAGTTTTCAGATAGAAGCTGTCTACGCCGCCCGCCGACGCAAGAGAGCCAAGCTGCCCAACGCCAGCAATCCGAGGGTCATCGGTTCCGGGATCTGCGGCTCCGGAATATATTCCTCCGATGAGGTTACGCGAATACCATTGGTGTCCTTTTTGGCGATATAGGCGCTTGTACCAACCTCACTTGAGGTAGTCAGCGTATTGTCCATGGTGAACTCCAGCTTGGTGACACTGGCGGTGGCGTACCCGTTGGCTCTCAGGGCTGCGGCTGCATCGAACAGCGTGGTACCACTCCATATCCTGCCGCGGAAAGCCCCGTCGTCCCGCAAGTTCCAATCGGCGTCGCCCGTGGAGGAGGTCATGGCCATATTGATAGTTATTTCAATGGGTTCTGTAAGAGTAATACGCACGCCCTCATCGCTGATTTCTGTGATCTTAATAAACATGGAATTGGCCACACCGGCGCTGGTCCCGACCCCGCCCGTGCCCGTCAGAGTAGCATCGCCCCATTCGTCAAATCGGACATAGTTGATGACCTTGGTGGGTTTTGCTTCGATAATCCCGTTCAGCAATCCGTCGGTAATATCGCTTCCATTAATCCCCGACGAATACGACCCCATTCGCAGATTGTTGAATTCAAGAGCATCGCCATTTAAGGTGGGCTGACCATAGAGAGCTGCTGACTCAGTATAGGTCTCTTCATTCACGTTTTTGTACGCGATAGTGATACCGGTGAAGTTGCCATAATCCTGGAAGAACGCTGCCGAGGCCGTAGCCGTTATGAGACACAGAACGATAAGAAACGTTGACCCTTTCATTCCGAACCTCCTTGACTCAACAGACCCATTTAGAGTTGCCGACCAAAAAAAAAGAGAGAATCTCTGCGGGCATCGCAAAGTTCTCTCTCTCAACCACCTATAATACAAAAAGCTCAGGTTGTTTTCAATACAAAAAATAACAATATAATTCCACTTATTTTTGGCGATCAAATATTACGTTAGATTATATCCATCCATTAATCGTAATTAATAAACATATATATTAATATTATGCATCTGCGAGCTTCCTCCATTTTGACCTCATGAGGAACAACAGGAAAGGCTGTAAGTGTGAGCCCACA
>CAZLZE010000134.1:0-13527 GCA_964563935.1 uncultured Phycisphaerae bacterium
CCCAGCAAGCCAACCACGCCCGTCATCAGATACGCCCGCATTCCCCGCCAGTGAAGATAGTCCACCACTTCCGGAACATAGTCGCATCGCCAGGCAAGGGTCGGCTCATATCCCGGCGTCGGCATCACACCGGCCACCCACAGCCACACGGAGTTGTACCCATACTTCTGGAGCGTATCAAAGTAGCCGAACCAGTATTCCTTCGGATAATTGAAGCAGAACCCAAAATCCAGACAATAACACGTCTGCCAGGACATCGGAGCAGACTCGGAAGCGGGCTTCAACATATTCATACGTGTTCCTCACAACTTCAGACATCGTCGCCTTGAGTGATATATCACTTTATGATTTTTCTTTCTTTTTCGTCAACTGAATTCTAAAATATCACTTAACCAGCACAAAACAACTGGTCAACTTGGTGATTTGGCTACATATTTGATATATCACTTTTACAGGAACAAGGACAATGCGGCTGCTGGAGCATGTACGACAGAAAATTTTGCAGGACATCCTGGCTGGGCGGTTTCAGACGGGAAGCCGGATGCCTTCGCAACGAAAACTGGCGGGGGAACTTGGGTGCAGCCAGCTTACGGTCAACCGGGCGTTGGCAGACCTGTCGGCACGAGGATACCTCACGCAGCGACACGGAAGCGGAACGTACCTGAATTCACAACTGCCGATCCATGACGCTCATACGCTGCGAATCTTCTGTGACAAACCGGGCATCTTCTGGAGCCACGTGTCGGAACTGGTGCTGGAGGCGGGACTCACGGCGGACCTGACTCACGATCCGGCGGTAGCGGACCTGGCGATACTCACTCATGTGAAGTTCTGCTGGTCGCGATCGAGCTTTGCGGACATCCGATCGATGGCGAGCGAGGGATCCGCGATAGCGGAGGCGATGGAGCACTGCCGGAACCGACAGAGCCTGGAACTTGATCGAACGTGGCAGGCGGTGCCCATTCTCTACCTGCCCTACCTGCTCTTTTGCCGAAAGGATATTTTCGATGCGAACAGCGTTCCGCTGCCCGGTGAGAAGGCGCCGTGGGATTCCTTTTTGGAGTACGCAGATCGGCTGACGGATGCTTCCAGGAATCGGCATGGGTTCGCCTGGCAACCAATGGTGACGGCCGCCGTTCCATTCATGCGGCAGTGCGGAGGAGGATTGCTGCGGAAGGACGAACAAGGGAATCTTCAGAGTCTTATGAATTTGCCCGGTTCACAAAAGGCCATGGCAGCTTGGCGTGAGTTGGGCGTCCGAGCCGGATATTGCCCGGGATCGGATGCCCCCGGCTCCTTGGTCAACGGCAAGAGCGAGTTTTTGTCCGGGTTTGTGGCGATGTTCATTAGTTCCAGCAACTTCGCCGCCAGTTTGCTGCAATTGAACGCCTTCCCCTGGCAGGCAACTCCCCTTCCGGACCTGGGCGAACATGTTACAGACGGCGCGACGATTCTGGCATCGATTGGTGTAAACGCCCGCCATCCGCGGGAAGGACTGCGGTTGATCGAAGCTCTGCTTTCGCCTTTGTGGCAGCAGCGACTGGCGAGCCGTCTGACGGGTAGTCCCGCACGTCCGCTATCTGGAAGTTCCTGGAAACAGCGAGATGGCGATCTATCCCGCCTTGTGGCGAAGGAAACCGCGGTCATGCGACATGATCATTCTGTCCCCTCGCAGGAGTCGTACGGACTTGTTTACAGCATGTTCCTGGACTACTGGGGCGGCAAACAGACCTTGGCACAGGCTACACAGCGGTTTGATGCCTGGGTGGAGGATTACAGCAGAGCCTCTCGGCTCGCGATATCGTCGGACATCGACTAGATGCAGCGTTGGTAGTCTTCTGACCGAGCGACATCAACTAGGCTGGGCCGATCACGCCGAACAGTTGAAGGATCGTCTCAACGACTTCAATCGCGCCGCCGACGAGACCCACGGCGATGCCGCCGATCACGATTGCACCTTCGGCATTGCAGCCGGTGAGCGTCAGAGCCAGCATGGACAACGAACCCAGTATTGTCTTCTTCAGCATATGTACGTCCCTTGTAACAAGTGAAATAGCAACGTAACTTTATCTCGTCCATATACAATAGGACGAATTCGACTGTCAAGGAAATAAGCATCCACCCTCCGAGGAGGTGTCTGCCCACATTTTCTGGCAAGCCCTTTATGGTCATCCTCCGGCTTGACCTGAGGATCCAGAAACGTCCTTCCGGACGCCAGTTATTCAGGGACCGGCAGGTCTCTTCTGAATTCCCGCCAGAGTCTATCCCAGCGCAGTCGGAAACGGGAATGACGGAGGAAAGGCGGTTCGTGAGAGTGCCGGGAAAACTTGTCACACTGAACCACTACGCTTTCTCCCGTTTGTATCCCAGCGCGTTAACCGCATCCGGGGAGATGAGGCGTCGGATATGGTCGGGATCGATATTCGCCACGTTCTGGGCGGCGACGAAGATGTCGCAACGGTTCTCTTTCATGTACTTGGCGATATCAGCGGCTTTGTGGTAACCGATCTCCGGAACGAGCACGGTCACCAGGGCTGCGCTGCGGATCGCGAGTTCCCGACAGCGTTCGGCATTGGCGGTGATGCCGCGAATGCACTTCTCCGCCGTCAGTGTATCGGCTGCAATGAGATTGCGGAGCATATCGAGCAACTTGTCGGCGATGAGCGGCAGAAAAGCGTTCAGCTCAAGTTGCCCTGAACCAGCCGCCAGAGCGATCGCGCTGACGTCGCTGAACACGCTAATCGCCACCTGCGTGAGCATCTCGGTCATCACAGGATTCACCTTGCCCGGCATGATCGACGACCCCGCCTGCAGGGCAGGAAGATTGATCTCGGCGAACCCCGTATCCGGACCGCTGCCCAGCAGACGCAGATCGCCCGCCATCTTCATCAGGTTGCTCGCGTGGGCTTGCAGGATACCGCTCACTTCGACGAACACATCGATGTTCTGCGTGCCTTCAACCAGGTTTTCCGCGCGGGCCAGGGGAAGCCCCGTGATCTCGCGAAGTTCGTCCGTGACCCGGAAAATGTAGTCCCGGGCGGCGCCGAGACCGGTACCCACAGCCGTCCCACCGAGATTGACCACGCGAATGCGCTCGGTACACTTGTAGACGCGCCAGCGATCGCGTGACAGCGCATCCGCCCAGGCGCCGAAAGTCCGACCCAGGGTCATGGGCACGGCGTCCATCAACTCCGTCCGACCAATCTTCAAAATATCCGCGAATTCCCGTTCCTTGTCCTGACAGCTCTCCTGAAGACGGGTAATCGCCGCCTCAAGATTCTTCAAAAGCTTGAACACCGCGACCTTCAGCGCGGTGGGATAGGTGTCGTTGGTCGACTGGTGCATGTTCACATCTTCGATGGGGTCGATGAATTGGTACTGACCGGGGTCCTTCCCCATAAGGATAAGAGCCCGATTGGCGATGACCTCGCAGACGTTCAGATTCGTGCTCGTCCCCGCCCCGCCCTGAAGTGCATCGACAACGATGTCTTCGTCCAGGGCGCCGGCGCTCATTTCACTGGCAGCCAGTTCGATATACTTGAGCTTCTCCGACGCCAGATATCCCAGCCGGGCGTTGGCGCGGGCGGCGGCAAGTTTGACCTGCCCAAAGGCGTGAATCAATTCCGGAGCCACCCGTCGGCCGGTAATGGCAAAGTTCTCGACGGCACGGGCCGTGTGGATTCCCCACAGAACCTCGATGGGAATCGGCTTTTCCCCCAGACTGTCACGCTCGACTCGTTGATTCATGGCAGATCCTCTTGCGAATTACCGCACGCCGGCATCGGTCAGTATCGAGTGATAGGAGGCGATCAATTTGTCCATAACTCGGGCGAGTGAGAACTCCTGTCGGGCAAAGGTCAGCGATTGATCCGACATCGTCGGCCAGTCATATTTCCCCTCGAGCCATTCGATCAGAATCTTCGCCAGTCCCATGTGGTCCCCCGCGTTGAAAAGGAATCCCGTCTTGCCGGGAATGACCAGGTCCATGGCCGTGTCTTTCGTCGCGATGATCGGACATCCGTGGGCAAGGGCCTCAAACGGACCCGAATGCAGGGCGTAAAACGGACCCGGCTGAACGTAGAAATCCACATCTCCGAGTACGTCCTCCCAGTTGGCCAGCACGGGAAGAATCGTGATCTGGTTTCCGAGTTTCTGTTTGGTCACCCAGGAATGAAAGCTGTGTTCGAGAGGGCCCTGCCCGAAAAGGACAGCCAAAAACTCCAGACCCCGGTCTCGCACCTCCGCCAAGGCGCGAAGTAAAACATCGTACCCGTTCTGACGGCTGAATTCGCCGACACTGATGATCGTCTTCGGACGATCGGGACGCGGCGACCGGGGGCGCATGAAGCATCCAGGGCGAATCAGCTCAATCTTGCCGCAGGACGAACCATAGAGGTCGCCCAGCGCCCGGCAAATCGGTTCCGTAATCCCGATTAGACGCCCGCAGTGACCGTGATCGACGCGGAGATAGCATTCCTCCTGAAACAACCCATTGAACGTAATGGCGTACGGGATATCAAGCTCCCGGGCCAGATCAACCGCCAGCCAGCAGGCCTTGCCCGAACAACTGTGAATCAAGTTGACCTTGGCTGCACGAAGTTCATTGACAAGCGTCTCCAACGCCCGCCGATATTGCCAAGGCCACCGCGGAACTTTGAACTCGACCACCCGCGCCGGTCCGATCGGCAATGCCGTGGCCGCTGGAAGGTCCGAGCACACCAGCGTGACATTGATCGGCTGATCCACCAGGCCCACAAGCACATGTGAAAAAATACTGCGAAACCGATACAGGTAATCCCGGTCAACCAGCAAGGCAACGCTGATCTGGGGCTCGTCCGTCTGGGGTCCGATATCAAGCTGTTCCGGCGTCTGAACGTCCATTTTTCCCTGTCGAAACGAAAATGCCATCTACTCGACTGGCGATTATATCCAGCCCCGGATGTGAAGAAAAGAAAGAAGCACGGTTATCTGACCCTGACTGGCAACCTGACAAATCGAACACTTACATCTGGAACAGAAGTATCCTTCCCACCTTCACACGACCGATGAATTGGCAAAACGGCGCAAAATGGATAGGATGTCCAGGACCCCGCTTTACCATAAGGCACTCATTTGACTACAGTTGCATCATATTCTACATTTAGCTTGGCATGATACCACCATAGCGAAGGCCCACAAAGGAGGATGCGATGAAGGTTGACCCCGAGACTGGATCACGATTCTTCATAGCGATCATTGCTATTGTTTCAATTGGGATTGCGGTGGGCATTCTGATCACTTGCGACGGTTTGTGGCCCGCGTGCATACGGGATGCTTTGAGTTGTGGTTAGCTGGATCGCCGTAGCCACGGGCTTGATTCGGAAGCAGACACCGCAGTTCGCCCTTTTTGACTAAGTTTCACTTGTATCGTAAGTTTATAGTGATAGCAAGCAGCCATACGATCACAGGCCCTGACTACGGACTTTTTATAGGACAGGATGTTGCCATGATGTGCAAACTCACTGCGAAGATCAAAGCATTAAGGGCGAGCGAGGAAGCGGTTTCCGCGACGGAATATGCCGTCATGCTGAGTTTCATCGTCCTTGTCGCCTTCAGCGGATACTTCGCTTTGGGTGACAAGATCGCGGCCATTCTTGATCGTGTCAGCCAAATCGGCTAGACGACACCCCTCCCCTATCATCTGCAAGTAATCAGGCTCTCACATCTTAACTTCTGCCAATTCCCCATCTCTATCTATTGTTCTTTACGTTCTTTACTGTAGTAACTACACTTTTCAGGCAAGGTCCGATAAAATATGATATGTCAATATTGCCTCGAATTAACGCGGAATCAATAACAAGCCGATAGAGGAGGTACGGCTTCCTGTGGGAAGTCTGTAGACGTATTGTACATGAGGAGAATTACCAACTGAAAGTGGGTGAAGGAGAGAAGATGCGAACAGTAGTCCACGTAACGCATGAAGCGGTGGAAAAGATGGGTGGAATCGGGGCCGTGCTTGACGGGCTGATGACCAGTGCCTCGTATAATGCCAGCGTCGATCGAACGGTCTTGGTGTGCCCTTTGTTCAGTCTACAGGGACCCGCCGAAACACGGTTGGGAAGAGATGGTGAAGTCCTGTATAGTTCGGTGGACGGACTGGTGCGAAGCGAATGGTCGGCGAAATTCCGCCCGGTGGAAGACCGGTTCAATGTCGGAATCGTCTACGGGCACCGCCAGTTTGTCAACCGCGACACGGGACTCCGGGTTTCCCCGGAGGTAATCCTCGTCGATATCACCCGCATTGACCCGCGGGAAGTGAACGCCTTCAAGGGCAAGCTTTGGGAACATTTCGGCATCGAGTCGATCAAATATGAAACGAGTTGGGAATACGATCAATACGTGAAGCTGGCTCCGCCGGCCTTGGCGGCGATCGATGCCATCGGCGCGGTTCCCAACGATGGGCACTGCGTAATTGTCGCCCACGAGTTCATGGGAATGCCGACGGCGCTCGCGGCCATCCTAAGCGAACGGCCGAACTTCCGCACCGTCTTCTACGCCCATGAAGTGGCGACCATCCGAAAGATCGTCGAGGACCATCCGGGCCACGACACCATGTTCTACAACGTGCTGCGAACGGCGAGACGCGAAGATCTCTTCCTGGAGGACATCTTCGGACCGCAGGACCACTACTTCAAACACGCCCTCGTGTCGGCGAGCAAGTACTGCGACAATATCATGGCGGTCGGCGATTATGTGATCAAGGAATTGCGATTCCTCGGCCCGGAGTTCGGGCACGTGGATATCGATCTGTGCTATAACGGAATTCCCTCAACGCAGATCGACCTGAAGCAGAAACTCGTCAGCAAGGCGCGGCTTCAGCGGTATTGCGAGGTCCTGCTGGATTACCGGCCCGACTACGTGTTCACCCACGTGTCGCGACTGGCGATCAGCAAGGGTCTGTGGCGGGATCTTCGGGTCCTGGAACATATCGAACGGGCCTTCCGCCAGCAGAACAAGACCGCGGTCATGTACCTGCTGACCACGGAACTCCCCCGTCGTCGGCGGGAAGACATTCTGCACATGGAGAACTGGTGGAAATGGCCTGTGGCCCATCGTGAAGGGCTTCCCGATCTGTCCGGAGGCGAGGCCGCCCTGTATACCGGCGTCCAGGAATTCAATGCCAAGGCGAGAAACATCAAGGTCCTGCTCATCAACCAGTTTGGGTTTGATCCCTTCACCTGCGGAACCCGGATGCCCGCGGACATGGAATTCCTCGACATTCGACGGGGTAGCGATGTGGAATTCGGACAGTCGGTCTACGAACCGTTCGGAATCGCCCAGCTCGAACCACTCACGTTCGGCGGAATCTGCGTGGTCAGCAATGTGTGCGGATGCGTCGGATTCGTCAACGCTCTCAGCGGCGACGACCCGATCCCGAACGTCATCCTCGCCGACTATATCGACATCGACGAACCCGGCTTGGAGGTCGAAGACCTCCTCCGCCTGGACCAGTCGAAGCGTGACCAGATGGAACAGCGAGTGGCGAGAAAACTGGCGGAAGACGTGCTCCGTCGACTCCCGAAAAACAACACCGAGGTGGAATACCTCATCCAGAAAGGCTACAGCGTCGCCAGCCACATGGGCTGGGAGAATGTGGCCGACGAATACTTCCTGCCGGCAGTGGAACGGGCATGCCGCAAGGTTCGCGTTCTGCAACTCGTGTAGGAATACGCCAACGACCGATCAAGGCCGACCTTTCGAGGTCGGCCTTTTTTATTGTCTCCACCGATGCCGGTTACAATTCCTCGATGCACAAAGCGACCGGACCGTACAGACCGGAGGGAACAAGGGGCTTATAGTCGGCTTAAAAGCGCTGATCGTGTCGTTCAGCGAGGTCCAGGTCAACCGCTTTTCGGGGGGCTTGATGCCCGATTCCGCGTGAGTGGTCCAGTCGTCAAGAGCATCGAACGTCACTCGCCCCGGCCCGCCCCACTTGGGATCGAATTCGACCGTCCATGGTCCTTTGATTTCCGCGATTGTCTTGTGTTCAGGGAAATTCTTGCCGCCGGAGGATTTTACCGGGGCCGATGTCCATGGAATGTAAAACCTCTCCGACCGACGGACCCCAGGAATCACCGTAGACGCAATTGGGCGTTTGAAATTCGCCCAACGGAATATCGCACTGCCCCTTGGTCTGCAAGACGTCGATAGTCGCTTGGACCATCACACCGCCGACCATGCCCACAAACTCGATGAGAACGTCTTGGCGCTTTACACTTACAGCACCCTGCTCCGCCATGCCCTCACCACCGACGATTCCTCGAACCGATCCAACTATCCCAAACCCCTCGACTTGTCCCTCAACTACATTCAAAACCACCTTGCCGAAAAAATATCGGTCGCCACCCTCGCCACACACAGCCGGGTCAGCCCCTCCCAGCTCTTCAAACTCTTCCAGACCCACCTCAACACTACTCCGCACCGGTATATTCTCTCTCACCAACTCGCCAAAGCCCGCCTCCTCCTCGCCGGCTCACAGCTCACCATCAAGGAAATTGCCGCCGACCGCGGCTTCGAGAGCATCGAAGTCTTCTATCGCCGATTTCGCTGTGAAAGCAATATAACCCCTGGTGAATATCGCCGAAAGTACTTCCCCTACCAATTCTCCAAAACAAAGAAATTGTAGAAACGCTGCTCTTTAATGTGGCGCACGCACTCCTGCGTGCGTTTTTCCTCTCATCGCCTCCGCAAAAGCCCTACTCCGCCCAGCATCAGCAAGCTCAGCGCCCCCGGCTCCGGAGCCATCACGAAATTCACAATCGGCGAAACATCGCTGATCCACGCACCATGATCCCCGCCATTCCCCACGATCCACTCCAAATACCCGCCCAACCCCCCGCCCCCTGCAGAAAACCCCTGCGCCCCCACCAGCTGCAAAATGCGAATCCCCGCCGCCGCCAGCGTACCCAGCGTATCGATCGGATTCAAGCCATACGCCAACGCCTCGGCGTCGCTCGTGAACCCATAGGCGTTCTTCAAATTCTCCCATTCCGCCGTATTCCCCACGCCAACCCCGCCCGCCAGTGGACCCGCAGGCCAGCTCTTAAAATCGCACACCGGAACATAACCCAGAATACATGCGACTTTCTCCGGATTCGCCACCGCCCAATTATGAACCAATAGCCCGCTGCGGCTGATCCCTTCAAGAACCGCCTTCTCCGATAGACCATATTCCGTCGTCATGGTCTCGTAAAGAGCGTCCCACCGCGACACCGCCGCCGGACTCCCGAACTGCTGCACGATCCCCTGCGTGAAAACAATGTGATAACCCTGCGCCAGCAATGCCTCATCCACCTCCGTGTGATAGTCCTCGAATTCCCCCCGCATCACCCACGGATTGCCCGGTGCCGCCACTTCCGGCGCCACTACCCGCGTCGCGAAACCATCCACCGTGAAATCGTAGCGATCAAACCCGTGCCACGTGCTCCTGGTCCCGGGAAACGCGCCCGACGAAATGTCCGTGGGAGCATACGCGCCCGTCGTGTCCCAGCGAATATAATCTACCTGCGATGCGCCCACCCCGGCGGTCGAGAGATTTCCAAATTGAAAAATCGTTCCGTAATTTCGATCCAGACCCAGCTTCGTCGGCGCCCCCGCCAACTGCTGCGAATCCCGCCAAACCGTATATTGATTGCCTTCCGCTTCATAAGCGATCCGATACGTGTGAAAATCAGACGCGTTGTCCATCCCCGTATACGTCGACTGCGTATATGCCTCCTTCACCTGGTTCGTACCCACCGAAATCCAGATAATATTGCTGCTGTTGCTGAACATCGCGCCATATCCCGGATAAGTCCCAGCCGCCGACAGCGTCTTCGACCGGAATTCGACCGTGTAGTTCGTACTCGGGGTCACCCTGAACAAGCTCGACCCGTCAAACCAGTCGTTCACTCCGCAGTTCAAGATCCCGCCGCTCGCCGTCATCGTCACCGGAGCCCCCGTCAACGTCCCTTCCAAAAAACCCGCCGTCCCGGGCGTTCCATCGCACTCGTATTTGAATCCAAACGTCGCGGAATCCCTCACCCCGCCCAATTCCGCCCACGCCGGAACCGTCACCATCGCCAGAATCGATACCACCATACTCATATGCCGTTTCATTTCTTCCACCTTCTCTTTCGATCTTAAAATCTCGTCCTTTTCCTCTTTGTGTCTTCGTGCCTTAGTGGTTATCTCTCTTCCCTGATTGTCTTGACCCATCACCCCAAACCGAGTACCCTGTAAAGATGGCGTGTGGAAGGCGTGCCACTTTGACCGAGCGGATTTACGCCTTCCACACGTTCGTCATAAGCCGTCAACTCCGTTTCCGCAGCAACAGCCCCCCCAGACCGAACAACGCCAGCGTCATCGGCTCGGGAACCGGACTATACGCGCCTTCGGTCCAGCGGTAATAATCCACCTCGGCCTGTCCGCCGAGTCCGCCCCAGCCGCCGAAGAACCACATGTCATCGGCTGCCGCAAAATTGGTCGTGGGAACGTCAGTTCCAATCTGAACTCCGTCCCGCCAGAGTTGGAATACCGAAGAATTGGCTTCGTGGGCAATACGGAACGTGTGATACGCATCGTCATTCGCACCGGTAGCAGCCACGTCAACAACAGCGCCGTCGCGATACATCTTCACCTTGTCCTGCCCAACCATCACCCATACGTTGTCCACAATATTCGTGGCATTCGACATCCACATGGTAAATACGCCGTTGGGACCGCTCGAAAGAACCTTCATGTTCCACTCGATGGTGTAGGACTGCGGCATGGCTGCGGTGGTTTCCACGTAAGTACTGCTGCCAGCCGTATACGTTATCACCGAACCATCACTCGATGCGGATCCCCCGCAGTCATACCCTGGAACCGGCCAGACATCGCCTTCAATCTTGTTGGCAAAATCCGCCGAATCCATCGGTGTCATCGACGCCCACGCCGGAACCGCCAACATTGCCAATAAACACACGCCCAACACTACACATCTGCTCGTCCGTTTCCTCATACGCATCTCCTTTTTATAAAGTCCGATTCGACGAAGACCACCTCCGCCGTTGCACACAACTACTTGCGTATCTTCAAATAGGCCGACAAGGACGCCGTCTGTTGCGCATGGCCCGGATCCACCATCCGGTTGTACAAATACTCCCACGCCAGCCGGCACATTTCTTCTTTGGGCACCGATACCGAACTGATCGGCGACTCCAGATAATCCAAATCCTCAATCCCTTCGCAACCCACCAGAACGACGTCCTCCGGAACCCGTATCCCCATCTCTCGAAGTCCCCGGCAAACCCCGATCGCCATCTCGTCGCTGATGCAGAAAATTCCATCCGGACACCCGTGCGCCTCCACATACTCCTTGATCACTCGACGCCCCGTCGACCGGCTGAAATCCGGACTCAAAATCCATTCTCCCTTTCTGCCCGCCTGCCCCATCACCTCGCGATACGCACGCGAACGATCGTCCTCCACGCAACACATATACGCAATTCGTGAACAACCGCTCTTGATCAGATACTCCACAGCCTGACACGACGCCGCATACAAATCCACCAGCACAAAGTCCCCCGCCCACTGACACATCATGCCCATCTGGACCACGGGAATCTTCTTGGACAAAGCATCGCGCAGAAGAGATTGGGTAGCGGGCGAAGATCCGCTGCCGTATAGCAGCACCCCGTCCACATCGATGCGGGAAAATCCCTCCGAGCTCAACGAAGCCAGCGAAGAATGAAAATCGCGGGTAACTATCTCGTAATGCTTCCCCAACAGCAGACGGTGCAAAATACAAGTCACTTCGTGAAAATACTGACCGTCAATCACCGGTACCCATAGCGCAACGCGATGCGTACGCCCCGTGGCCAGCGACCGCGCCGCGCCGTTCGGATGATACTGCAACTGCCTCGCCGTCTCCAAAATCCGTTGACGAGTTTCCGCCCCCACCTTGATCAGCGTCGGCTTGTTGTTCAGCACAACTGACACCGTCTGCTTCTTCACCCCAACCACCTTCGCAATGTCATTCAGCGTGACTGCCATTTCGTCCTACTCTTCTCTTAAGAAACTAAAAAACACTCATCATCCCCTCACCGCTTCCACTATTCACACATAAATGCTTTATATAAAACACGTTAGCTGCTCTACACATCTCCAGAATGACCGGTCATATATGACCGGTCATATATCAGTATATCTAAAATCCAGTTCTAAGTCAATTCCCCAGGCACAGTCCTGCCCCTACCCAATCCTCCCCAACTATCTGTTATTCCTCGTAGCCACCTGAACAAATGCTCGCTGTGCCACGGTCGGCTCGTCCGACCACGATCTTCCCGTTCCGACCGTAGGGTGGACCGCGTCCACCCTCTGTTGTTCTGACACTCTGCACCCACCTTCTTCTTTCCTCCGTCATTCCCGTCCTCGCCTGCGCGGGGATGGTCTCCGGCGGGAATCCAAAATCTGAAACCCAAAAACCCAAAATCCGGAATTCCTCTCCCCTTCCCCTCAAAACAGTGGTATCATAGCACGGCCCTGATTTGGACAATGGTACACAGTGATTTGGGCGCCCTCTTTTGCCTCAAAACACAAGTGATGTTAGGTGTATAAAATGAAGACTTTACCATGAAAGCACTATACGAAATCAAGGACAATTCGCTGGTCACTGCCGACCCGACGACGGCCCGTATCATCGCCTATACATCCCCCGATGATGCCGAAAAACAGCAACTCCTGGCCACCCTGCAATGGGACGCCCACGACCTTGAATCCGCCCTTGACCCCGACGAATTGTCCCGTGTCGAACTCGACCCGGAGCACCTGTTCATCATCTGGAAGCGACCCGATAATGTCTCCTTCGAACAGCAACTGAAATTCCAGGTCTCGTCCGTCGGTCTTTACCTCAAGGAAGGACAACTCACCTTCATCTCAAGCCAGGACCCATTTCCCGTTACTGCCAAGGAATTTCGAAAGGTCTCTTCCCCCTACGACGTCTTGCTTGGTTTCTTCCTCCACACCGTCCATCATTACCTGGGCCACCTGCGGGCCATACGCCGGCTCAACGCGGAACTCCAAGCCAAGCTCACGACTTCCATGGAAAACCGCTACCTGCTCCAGATGTTCGCTCTCGGCGAGAGTCTGACTTACTATCTCAGCGCCATCGAGGAAAATATCGCCGTGCTGACCAAACTCCGCGCCAATACCGCCAAAATCGGATTCTCCGAAACGGAAGCCGACGTACTCGACGACATCATCATCGAGTACAAGCAGTGCCTCCGGCAAGCCCAGATCTACAGTTCGGTTCTCGACGGGCTCATGGATGCCCGCGGCAACATCGTCAACAACAACATGAACGTGTTGCTCAAAAACCTCACCCTGATCAATATTGTCTTCCTGCCCCTGAACCTCCTCGCCAGCATCGGCGGCATGTCCGAATTCTCCGCAATGACCCAAGGCGTCCATTGGGCCTTCTCTTAATCGCTCTTCACGATTACAAGACGAAATATGTATTATCAATAG
>CAZLZE010000135.1:0-13487 GCA_964563935.1 uncultured Phycisphaerae bacterium
CCCCCCCCCCCCCCCCCCCCCCCCCCCCCCCCCCCCCCCCCCCCCCCCCCCCGGAATATATGCAATTCGCGACGGAAATCGAATTGTGTCGAAAGACGGTCCATCGTCCGCTGGCGGGCATACCGCGGGTGGACCTGCTGGGCACGACAATACATGCGGTGACGGAAGAAAAGTGTGTGTCCATTATCATGGACTCACTGAAGCAGAACCGTGGCGGGTGGGTCGTCACGCCCAACCTGGACCATCTGCGGCGATGTCATTGTGACCTGGAGTATGCCCGGACCATCCGCAAGGCCGATCTTCGAGTTGCCGACGGTATGCCGCTTGTCTGGGCCAGCAAACTGCAGGGCACGCCGCTTCCGGAACGCGTGACCGGGTCGAACCTCATCCTTTCACTCAGCGCCGCGCTAAGCCGGGAATACCGAAAAGTGTTTCTCCTGGGGGGAAACCCGGCGATCGCCGATGAGGCGGCCGAGGTCATGACCAAAAAATACCCGGGTCTGATCGTCGCCGGAACATACTGCCCGGCCTTCGGATTTGAGCGGGATCCCTCACAAATATGGGAAATATCCAATCGTCTGGTGGCCGCGTCGCCGGATGTTGTCTTCGTTGGACTCGGGTCGCCAAAACAGGAATACCTGATGATGGACCTGTTCGGGTTGCTGCCCCGGACCTGGTGGCTTGGCGTGGGCATCAGTTTCAGTTTCGTGGCGGGGCGAATCAAACGGGCTCCGCGCTGGATGCAACGCACCGGCCTGGAGTGGGTCCATCGACTGTGTCAGGAACCCTACCGACTCGCGCGACGATACCTGATCGATGACATGCCTTTCGTATTCAAACTATTCAAGGACTCGTGGGCCAAACGCAGTTACACGCCCGTGAGGAGTAGCCGATGAACCAAACCCGTGCCGAATCTCGCTCATTCTCTTCTGTGTGGACCCGTATTCTCCTCATTGGGGGGATTGCGGCTGGAGGCGTATATCTGTGGATGATGATGCGAGGATTGTCGCTCGATACCGTTGTCGCCATACCTTCCGATGATGCCTTCTACTACTACAAAATCGCCCGGAATATTCTCCTGGGGCGGGGTTGCTCTTTCGATGGAATTGCGCCGACGAACGGGTTCCATCCGCTCTGGATGATCTGTCTCCTGCCGATCTTTTACCTCGGCGGGCCAAACCTTGACATGCCGGTGCGGTTGGTCCTGGGTCTCCAGGGATTATTGGCCGTCGCCGGAATTGTGCTGATTTATCGATTCGCGGAACGTCACATTGGCCCAGGGACCGGCAAATTGGCCTCCACCATCTGCTGTTTGCCGGTGATCTCAAACGCGATGATCAACGGGATGGAAACGGGCCTATTGCTTTTCGCCATTATTGTTCTTCTCTGGCTCTGCTGGGAATGGCGCATCCATGACTTGCGAACCGGAACCGGCTCATCACTTCTCTTCGGGATGGTTCTCGGCGTCATCGTTCTGGCCCGCCTGGATTCCGTCTTCATCGTTTCCGCTGCCATATTCATGGCCAGTATATCCGCTCTCGTCGATCGAATGGGCGTAAAAACGATCCTCTGGAGATTACTCGCGCTTTGCACCGGTCTGGCGACTCTCGTAACACCGTACCTGGTATGGAACATGGCCTCTTTCGGACGTCTCATGCCCGTCAGCGGGATGGTGAAAAGCACATTTCCTGCCTTTCGCACATCGCTGAGTTTTCAGGAAGACATGGCCGTGGGCGCCGTTCTTTCTGTAGCCTTGGTCATTTTGGCTATTATGGTGATTATCGGCGAGTACCGACGGGGCCAGGGAAGGAGCACGATCCATTCACCTGTCATATTTCTGTCGCTGGGATGTGTCTTGCACTATATCCATGCCTTCCTCTTCCTGGATTGGGGGGTCTATTGGTGGCACTTTTCCGTTTCCGCGCTCGTCTTGGCCGTTGTGCTGGCGGCCGTCGCGGAGCAGGTGACAGCATCATGTCCCAGAGTTCGCCGAGTAGTCTATCCGGTGCTCATAATCATAGTCCTTGGTATGGCTGTATCGACGCACATCCATATTTTGCAAAGCAAGTATCGTCAGCACCGCGAGTGGCTCGCCGCCGCGCAGTGGGCTGGCAGGAACACGCCCCCAAACACCATATTCGGAATCAAAGACGCCGGCCTGTTCGGCTATTTCTCCGATCGACCGACCATCAACCTGGACGGCAAAGCCAACAGCTTTCAATATCAGCAATATGTCGCGTCGGACAATATTCCCGAATTTCTGAGGCAAGTAAATGTGACTTTTCTTGCCGATATTCACGCCCGGTATCAGGAAGGCAAGAGCCAGATCCACATTGCCCGTCCCAACAAGTCCGATGCCGTTCTGCAACTGTCGCAAGCGGATGAAGTCTATCGTAGCGCACCGATTCCCACCCAGTCATCCCGGCTTGCCCGCTCCACACAGGCCCATGTTGCCATCTGGCGTCTCCCTCATGACCGTGGGCTCGTCAAGTGATTACTCCGCTTATCATCTTTATCTGGGCCGTTGTATTCCTGGGTGCCATGTCCAGGGGGCTGCGCTGGGCATTTGCCTGGATGTATGTTCCGGTCCTGGTCCTTATCCCTTCGGAAATCCGGTGCAACCTGCCGGGACTAACCGAACTGAACGCCGCGGGTGCGGCGGGGTTGGCACTGCTGGGCGCCCTCATCCTGCGGCGAGAGCACGAAAATCTATCATGGCAGTGGTTCGATCTGCTGGCCATCCTTCCGGTCCTGACATTCGCCATCTCCTACGGGCAAAGCACGGGTGTGGTTGGCGGATTTCACCGCTTTCGCCTGCTTGTGTGTGAGTGGACTTTCCCTTATCTCTTTACCAGGTTCCTGATCAGGGACGCCGATGATCTGCGCGTGTTGCTGCGCCCTTTGGCCTTTAGTTCGCTGGCATTGGGCTTCCTCGCAATCTATGAATGTCGAATGGCCCTCCGCCTTGCGCCGTTACTGTGGAGCAAGATCGGAATCGAAATCACCAATCTCGATCATTTCGGAGGTTGGCGATGGGGATATCTGCGGGCGGCTGCGAGTATGGGACATCCCCTGTCCCTGGGAAGATCTTTCCCCATGTCTGCGCCGCTCATGCTGCTTGCGTCTGTATGGGTGACGAAGTCCCGGTGGCTTTTCACCTTGGCGGTTCTTGCCTGTGTCGCCGGAACGTTCTCGTCGCTATCCCGAGGGCCCATCCTGGTGCTCGTGATTGTTCTGCTCCTGCCCGGCATACTCTCGAGCTCCAGGCAGATCTGGATCCCTGTCCTTCTCGTGGTGGCGATTGTGGCTGCGCCGTCCTTCATGGACGTGGCCAAGGAGGAGGTCGAACGGACAGAGACCCAGATGAAAAGGGTCGGTAATACCACCAGTGGCCACTATCGTGTCGCCCTATTGCTCATCTACGGCCGGCAGATCACCGAGGTCGGATTGTGGGGCGATGCAAAAATCCAGGCACACCCTGAGTTTCAGCATGCCTGGTCGATCGATAACGCCTATCTGTACCTCTTTCTCACGGGAGGATGGCTGGGGGGGGGAGCTTTCTGCGCCATTATTCTGACGCTATTGTATCAGGGAGTCAGACATGTGCTCCGTCTGCCCTCCGGATCGCGGCGACTGTACGCGATGGTTCTCGGAAGTCTCGTCGGCGTGGCCGGGTGCATGGGAAACGTCTGGTTCGCTGCCGACTATGCGCCCTTCTTCTGGATGGCCTGTGCGCTTGTGCATAACCTCGTCTGGAGGGACTTGGCGGAGTCGTCCTGCTCGTGTGAAACCGGGATGTATCCCGTCGACGACGTCTATTCGCCTGAGGGAGTCTATGAATGACCGCGGCCGATACTAACCGGGACGAGTTGGTGTTGCTCTCTCCAACCAAGGTGCGCGAGGGTGTCAACGGTGGATTGATTCTGTCGCGAAAGTACGTCGAAGAGGTCCTGAAATACGTCAAGAACTGGCCCGGGCATGTCCGGGTCCTGGCCGAGATGAGTCGTGGTCGCGGTAACGACCTCGATGACGTGAATGTCTTGCCGTCGGATCTGCCCTTTCAAGTATGTCCCGTTCGGTGGCGCGATCTGGACTACGAAGGGCGGATTGGAAACGCACGCGTTGTTCTTTGCGCTCTGGACGATTGGCGGCAAATCCACATCCCAGCCGTATGTGTATCGATGGGTGTCCCCGTCGTTTGCGTCACGGAATGCTCATACAAGACTCGCCGCCAAACCATCTGCTCCGGGGTAACAAATCCCTTTGTCCGCCTTCGACGGCTATGGTCGGCCGCCCGGGCGGAGAAGCAACGCCGCCGTGCCGTTGCCCTGGCCGATGGCCTGCAGTGCAGCGGGATGGCAACATTTCTCGATTACCAGGCCCTGAACGCGAATCCGCTGCTCTTCTTTCATTCCCGTGTCGAACGGGATATTCTCGTGTCGGACGACGTCCTGCGGGAACGGACACGCCGCATGCGCGATGGCGGACCGCTGAGGCTCGCCTTTTTCGGACGACTACTGGCTGCGAAAGGACCTCAGCATTTGCCCAGGGTGGCAGGTGAACTGCGGCGGCAGAATGTCCCCTTCACGCTCGACATTTACGGCGATGGCGTAATGACCTCGAAGCTGAAGGAACAGGTCGACGCCCTGAATCTCGGTAACGCCGTGCGTCTGCGAGGCATCGTTGACTTTGCCCACGAGTTGGTGCCTGCCTTGTCGGCGGCGGTGGATCTCCTTGTCTGCTGCCATCTCCAGGGGGATCCGTCATCCACGTGCTTGGAGGCAATGGCTTGCGGCGTTCCCATCGCGGGATACGACAGTGAATCGTTCGCCGGTCTGGCCCGATTCTCGCAACTCGGGTGGACTTCACCGGGAAATGACCCCAGGGGACTCGCCCGCCTGATTGCCGACCTGAATTCGAATCGGCAGGTTCTCGCCGATGCCGCCTTTGCGGTCCGCGACTTCGCATCCCGGTATACCGCAAGCAGCGTCTTCCGCGCTCGCATGAGGCATCTGATAAATTGTGCGGACCAACGCGCCCGAACGAACCCCACGTCGGTGATCGACCGGAAAGGGGAGTGATATTCAACAGTAAATGTGATGCGAACGTGACGTCCTGACGCTCGGTAGAAACACTCGGGCCTGCCGAAGGAATGACCTCCTTGGCAGGCCCGAAGTCTACTTACGCTCAGGCTACGGGGTTTCCGTCGCCGTTAGTACTCGTAGGCACCGATATCGTACTGGCTGCCTTTGGGTCTCGCCGTTCCGACATAGTCCGTGCGAACCCAGTTCAGCGGCGTACCGGCGTCGATGGCGGGCGAACCGCTCGTCAATCGGAAGTCGCCTGTACTCGGGCTGACCATGCCCAGGGATGTCATCATCAGGTTGTGATCATTGACCAATCCGGAACAGCTGCCGCTGACGACACTCTTTGTTGAGACGCTCGGAGCATATACCAGGTTATTCTGGACGCGGACGTTCGAAGCCACGCTGGAAATGCTGACGGCCGTCAGTTCCGAGGCGCTGTTGCCTCTGTACACCGTATTGTTCAGAATTTGCACATTCGCCGATGCCGGTTCGATTCCACGCTGTCCGACCGATATTGCTTCATAGTATTGGTAGGAACCGGTTGCGTTGAAGATGTTGTTGCGAATCGTCACGTTGCGAGCCCAGATCTCCAGGTCGACCTGAATCGACTGCTCGGGCCGCAGCAGGTTCCGCTCAAAGACGATATGCGACAGACGCTCGTCCTGACCGTTGTCCTGCGGACCGATGGCCACCGACCAGACCCGTCCGAGGATGTCGTTGTCCGACACTTCCACATACCGCGTCTCCGGCCGACCGTCATTGTACGCGGGACCGTGCAGCTTCAGAGCATGCCGTCCGCCACCCGGATTGTGCAACTTGTTGTTGCTGATGACGCACTTGCGCCCCTGCCAGACCCGCAGAACGTGTGACGTTGCGATGTCCTGGATGGTATTGCCCAGAATGGCCAGGCGTCGTCCGCCAACATACATTCCATTGATGTCCGCGTTGGGAATAGTACAGTCCACAACGGCGTCACCGTCGTGGGGCGTGGCATACATCGGGGCGTAGTCGCTCCAGATGATGCCGACGCGGAACTGTCGGGAGGTCAATCGCAGGAGAAGGATGTTATTGATCCCGTGGGCGGCGTCGAAAACAATCGCGCCTTGCTGGTCCGACGATCCCGGACCGACGAATTCCAAATCCATGATTCGCCAGTCGCTCTTGAACAGGACGATTCCGCCTTCCGTTCCCGAGACCTTGATGATGGGCTTGGCACCGGATCCGTAGGCTCCGATGACGCCCGGGCCTGCGACGTTGATCGACCTTCCACCCGTCGAGAAAGTCTCGCCTCGTTTGAAGAGGATGCGGGTGGTAGTTCCCGCGGCTTGGCTCGCCTTGTCGAAGGTCTTCCAGGGAGTGGATTCCGACGTTCCGTTGTTGGCGTCGTTACCGGACACACTGGACACATAATACGTCGTCCCGCTGATCGCCGTTACCGTGATGTCCTGGATGTAAACCCGCTTCTGACCAGCCGTATCGGTCACGGTGAGCGTCGCGCGGTAGGTACCCGGATTCTCATACACATGCGCCGCCACGTAACCGGTGGCCGTGTTCTTGCTCTTGCCCGTCGTACTCCACGTGCCCGAATTCGGGTCGCCGAAATTCCACTGGTAGTCATAGGAAGCAAAGTCGCCGTTCGAGGGTTGTACCACACCGCTCGTCCACGCGGGGCTCGACTCATTGACCGCGTCAAAGAACACGGACAGAGGAGCCACGCCGCTCGTCCGGTTGGCTGTGGTCATGAGAGAACCATCTATCGGTGTCGGAGTGGGTGTCGGTGTCGGAGTGGGCGTTGGCGTCGGCGTGGGGGTAGGCGTGGGAGCGGTTATCGTCAACGATACCGGTCGCGTCGTGTTTCCGTCTCCGTTCGTCGTATTGGTGAAGGTGACGGTGTCCGTCAGACTACCGGCGGCAAGAGTATTGGCGCCGGAATTGATCGAAACAGTTACCGTGTCTGTTGCGCCTGCCGCCAGTGTTCCACTGGTCTTGGAGAGCGTGACCCAGGACTGGGTCTTGGCTGCTGTCCAGTTCAGTGACGAACCTCCGGTATTCTTAACCGTATAGACCGCACTGGCAGGGGTGAACGGTCCGCCCTTTACGCCCGTGCTCGTAAGTCCCGTCGTGGGCGTGACTGTCAATACGCCGGGCTGAGCCAACAGCGTCAGTGTTCCCCAGAGCGATTCGTTCATCTCGGGGGTCGATCCGGTGGAGAAGTACCAATAGTTCGCGGAGAGCGTTCCCGCCGTCGGTTCAACATCATTCACGTTGACGTCGATTCCGTACGTCCCGGTCGCTCCCAGCTTCAGGGCCGATTTGGACAGTCGGTACTCAACCACATATCCCCCGGTGCGCTTTGCTCCGGCACCGGCCCAACTATTCGTCGGCACCGCCGCGGTCGCGACCTTTCCGCCGCCCGCGCTGATATCAAACTGCAACCGGTTCAGACCGATGCTTGTCGTCTTGCTGTTGTCCGCGTCGAGGAACAGTTCCACTGAATCCGCGTCCCAGACGTCCGGCGCAGACGCGACCACGGTGTTGTCCGTGACATCCACCGCCACGTATACATAACTCGCGTCATGCTTCACGTAGACCGCTGCCGACGTGTCTGTCGTGGTTTTGGAACTTCCGCTGGCGAGTACGCCCGGAGGCGTGGTATCAACGGCATTCATGGTGTCTTTCTGTGCATCCGTCCATTCCCCGCTCGACAACTTACCGTCCAGGGTCGGGGGCTTGGTCGTATAAGGAGCCTGCATGCCCGCTGTGACCGCCTGGGCAGTCATGTCTGGAGCGTCTTCTGGGTCGGTTGGGGGCGTACCTTCGGCCACGCCCATGGTCACATTCATTGTCTGGGTGGCAACGCCCGGACCCGACGCGGTGATTGTCGCCTTGTAGCTTCCTGGGGCGAGACCTGTCCGATCTGCCGTTGCCGTTACCGTTGTGCGTTCGCCCGCGCTCTGTCCGCTGCTGGGCGCCAATGTTAACCACTGGGCATCTGTGCTCAATGTGTACGTCAGCGTCCCAGTTCCGGAATTCCATACTTCAAACGTCTGTGACGTCTGGTCCGTACCAAAGTCCATGTCCGTGACGCTCAACGAGAGCACGCTCGCCAATACGGTGACTGTCACCGTCTTGGCTGCGCCGACGCCGCCTCCGAATTTGGGCGTGATCTTGAGCATTGCTGTATTTCTAGCGGAAATAAGCTTGCTGCGATCCCTGATCTGTACCGTTACCTGGCTGCCCGTGCTTCCCGTAATGGGCGTGACGTTCAACCAGTCCGGAATGTCCCCGATGCTGTAATTTACCACTGTCTCACTGATTCCGTCAATGGTAAACGTCTTGGATGTGTCATCCGAAACGTCCCAGCTCAGTGTGGCGGGATTGATCCGGATTCCAGTGACCGAGATCGTCCTGTTCGCTGTCGGCTTGCGGCTTCCTTCTACATAAACGGCATTAATCGTTACGGACGTATCCTCAGTGATACTCTCCGGGGCAGTGTATACGCCGCCCGTGGACACCGATCCCGGTCCGCTCGTCACTTTCCAGATGGCCGCACTCGTGACATCCTTCTGCGTACCATCCTTGTACGTTGCCATACAGATGAATGGTACCTGTCCGCCCTCACAGGTCCCGTTGGGTCCGTTAATGGCAATGCTGACCAGCGGATTCTTGGATCGGGCAAGCGTGATGAGCTTGCTCGCTTCCACCAGCGTAATCTTGGCGGTCACGTCGTCGGCTCCCGTCCCGTCATAGGTGGCCGTTACCGTGACGGGCACGTCTTCCGTGACGACCTCCGGCGCCTTATACTCACCTTCCGACGTAAATGATCCCATGTTGTCGGAAACCACCCACGTGACCCTGGTCGTCACGTCTCCCTGGCTTCCGTCTTCATAGGTAGCAGTGACGGTGAATTTTGCCGCGTCTCCTTCCTCCACGGTGTCAGGTCCCGAAATACTCAGGCCGGTTACCTTTGCCGTACCGTCAAGACCTGCTGTCCCACCGCATCCATACGTGAACAACCCGCAGGTCAGTCCCAGGATCACACTCGTCAATGACCGCTGGAACTTCTTCACTCTTCCTACTCTACTGCTTCTTTCATACCAACTTACTGACATCGACCATCCTTTCTTGCTTACCGGCTCACAAAAAACAGTAAGCAAAATCAAAAAAACCTACTCTTCAGGTTTGGTGTGTTTTTCTCAGGAAGATCTAACAGGGTGAGAAAATGAGAGAAGTCAAAATGGTGCTCATAGGACGGCGTGCCCTATGACACATTTCCACTCGGGATGAATTCAGGGGTGAAATCGCAAGGGAGAACAGAAAATTGTTCTTCGTTTCGTTGCGCATTGTCTCTATCCGTAATTGTTATCGGACGCTTCACCTTGGGAGCTTTAGTCCACATGAGAAAAGGATCAAAAAAGGGATGAAAATTACTGATTTCTTATGGCGGGAAGAATCCGCAGTCAAGAACTCCATGCAGATGAGAAGCGGAATGAATGAAAAATGCGGACAGGCAAAGTGGAAGGTTAGACGGAATCTAGTGACGAAGCAGCAATGTGTTGACCTTGCTTGGTTATGCGTTGGACGTGTTATGTATTTCCCATGACGACTTCGGAGTAATCCCCCAGCATCAGTCTCAGCGTCTCATGCGTCTTGTTGTCTCCGATGACACAGGCCTTTCGCCCGATGATACTCTCTTCAAGCCGGCAGACGCGCTCCACGCCGGACCCATCAAGCATAACCGCAAATTCGACGAATGAATTCTCGACGTGGCAATTGCATCCGATGGCCGTGTACGGTCCTATGAACGAATTGACCACCTTCGTTCCAGTCCCGATTACCGCCGGGCCTCTTATCGTACTGGAGATGACTTCCGCTCCCTCCTCGATAAGAACCCGTCCGGATAGCTTACTGCTATGGTCCACCTTGCCGCGAATCGCTCCCTGAATCCACTCATCGAGGACTACCCGGTTGGCCTCCAGCAGGTCGTCCTTCTTGCCCGTGTCAAGCCACCAACTGTCAAGGACGTAACTGTCAACCTTTCTACCCATATGGATGAGTTCCTGAATGGAATCCGTGATCTCCAGTTCCCCCCGTTTCGACGGCTGAATGCGTCCGATCGCCTCGTGTATCCGGGGCGAGAAAAGGTAAATGCCGACAATCGCCAGATCGGACTTCGGCTCCGCCGGTTTCTCCACAAGTCTCTGTATCAACCCCTTCTCGTCGATCTCCGCCACTCCAAACATCCGCGGATCGCGCACTCGCTTGAGAAGGATCACCGCATCGGTTCCATTCTGCCCCAGCTTGGCTACAAATGGAGAAATGTCCTGCCCGATCAGGTTATCTCCCAGGTACATCAGAAAGGCGCTGTCGCCCAGGAAGGGTGCCGCGGTCCTGACCGCATGCGCCAATCCCCCCGGAGTCCCCTGGAGGATGTAGTCAATGTGAATACCCCAACGCCGACCGTCCCCAAGTGATTCCTTTACACTGTCGCCCGTTTCCGGCGAGATGATCACCCCCACATCAGTGATTCCCACCCGCTTGATCTGTTCGACAACATAATAAATAATAGGTTTATTCACGACCGGAATGAGTTGTTTCGCCGTTGTGAATGTCAGCGGTCGAAGACGTGTCCCTTTCCCGCCCGACAAGACTAATGCCTTCATGAAATATCCTCCAGCCAGGCTTCAGTGGCCTCTTCCCAACATCGAATCGAGACGCCCATGTCCGATACCGGATACATATCGAGAACCGAATACGCCGGGCGCTTCGCCGCAGTGGCAAAATGGTCGCTGGCGACAGGGTCAAGTCGTCCCTTCCATCCCGTCTTGCTCAACACGTACCGAGCCCAGTCGAACCGGCTGCATTCTCCCGCGTTGTGGAAGTGGTATATCCCATACGCCTGCGTCCGAACGATGGCCAGGATCGCCTCAGCCAGATCCTTGGCTAGCGTCGGCGACGAAATCTGATCATTGACGATCTGAAGCACGTTGCGATCGGCTGCCCAGGCTAGGACACGCCCCGGAAAATTGCTCTTCCCCCGTCCGAATACGCAACTCGTTCGCACCAGGAAATACCGGTCCGTCAGCGAAAAAAGATACTGTTCGCCCAGTAATTTGCTGCGCCCGTACGAATTGATCGGGTGTGGCTCGTCGGCAATGGTGTAGGGGCGATCGGACTTCCCGTCAAACACGAAATCCGTCCCCACGCACGCGAGTGGTATCTTCTTTTCCCCGCACGTCACCGCCAGATTGCGCACCCCGAGTCCATTGATGTTCAATGCCTCTTTCCAGTGCGATTCCGCGCCGTCAACATCATTGTAGGCCGCGCAATTGACCACGAGCTTCGGCTTCAGGCCCTTGACTGCCTCTCGCACCGTCTCCAGGTTCGTGATATCCAGCTCACGCCGGCCAAATGCCTGATATGCCTTCTCCTGGCCTTCCAGCAGAGAAGACATCGCCTGACCCAGTTGTCCATTCGCCCCCGTGATTAATATCATTGGCACTTAGTCCAGTCTGAAAACTGAATTCGGATCGCTTTCGTAACGTATCTCATCCACGTCCTCCCGTCGCCCGATACCCTTGTACAGCTTATCCGGAAAATTCACCACCATCCCGGGCTCCGGACCAATATTCTTGTATCCGTGGACCACCCCCGGCGGCACCACGATCAAGCTGGGGTTATCCTGGCCCGCGTACAGGACCATCCTCTCCCCATAGCTTGGCGAGTCCTTTCGGTTGTCCCACAAGACGATCCTGAAGTTCGACGGACCCAGAAAACAAAAATAGTCCGTCTGATGCGCATGCTCGTGCGGACCCCGACTCGTCCCCGAGTGAGTGATCGAAATGTAACTCATCCCAGGCCGAGGAATATCGCCCAGTTCATCCTCGCGATACAGTTCCGCCAGCCAGCCTCGCTCGTCAATGTACTTCCTGAGCGATCGTATTGTCGCGCCATGTATCATTGGTCATTTCCCTCGTTTCCGCCCGCTGCCCGTACCACATCTGGTAAAACGCCCTGTATTCTCCGCTGCGGACCTTCTCCCACCAACCCTGATTCTCGCAGTACCAGCCAACGGTCTGCCGTATCCCCTCCGCCCACTCCATCGTCGGCGCCCATCCAAGCATCCTGAGCTTCTCACTGTCCACCGCATATCGACGGTCGTGTCCCGGCCTGTCCTTCACATACGTGATCAACTGCTCCAAATTGCTTATCGGAATCTGCCTGACGTCAGCCACGCAGCGAAGAATGGTTCCCACCGTCTCCGTATTGGCAATTTCCTGCCCCGTTCCAACATTGTAAATCTCGCCTGCCACGCCACGGTCCAGCAGGAAATCGATCGCTCGGCAGTGGTCACGCACGTGTATCCATTCCCGAACATTCTTCCCGTCGCCGTAGATCGGAAGGGGCTTGCCTTCCAGAGTATTCAGCGTCATCAGGGGGATGAGCTTTTCCGGAAACTGATACGGCCCGTAATTGTTACAGCAACGCGTGATGATCAAATCCAGACCATACGTCCGGTGGTACGCCAGGCAAAGAAGGTCTGCCGCCGCCTTGGATGCCGAGTACGGGCTGTTCGGGCGAAGGTGGAAGTCCTCCCGGAAACGCCCCGACCCCGAAAGTGCCAGACTACCGTACACTTCATCCGTCGATACCTGAATGAATCTCCGGACTCCGAACTCCCTGGCCGCGTCCAGAAGTACCTGCGTGCCCTTGACATTGCTGTCCACAAACGGAGACGCGTCCACAATGCTCCGGTCCACGTGCGATTCCGCGGCGAAATTGATGATGACGTTAGGCTGCGGATGATGCGTCCCGCCAAAAAGCTTTTTAACGGTGGCCGCGTCGGCGATGTCCCCTCGAACGAAAAAGTATCGCACGGCCCCCCAACGCGATTCGATATCTTTGAGGTTGTCCAGGTTTCCCGCGTAAGTCAGTTTGTCGAGGTTGATGACCGCACAGTCAGGCCGGCTCTCCAGCACATGCCGAATGAAATTGCTGCCGATGAACCCGCATCCTCCCGTA
The DNA here is from genome assembly GCA_964563935.1 of uncultured Phycisphaerae bacterium. Taxonomy (GTDB): domain Bacteria; phylum Planctomycetota; class Phycisphaerae; order JAAYCJ01; family JAAYCJ01; genus JBAZZQ01. Next base: position 13,110 of record CAZLZE010000135.1, read on the forward strand.
ACCAGAATCCAAAACATACTGTTTCCCCCGTGCACAGACCGAAAGTTTTCTCAATGGAAAAGCTGGCTGCCACACAAACACCCCTTAAGTTCTTCAATATAATTCACAACCCCCGTTTTGCAATCTTTTTCTTCCCGCACCAGGAGTTTGTGCGATCGTCTCCTTATCTTCACCGGCGTCGCCCGCTAGCCCCCCAGCGTCAACTGGGGGATTCTTCTCTTTGTAGCGGCAGGTCTGAAACCTGCCATCTTCTCTTCATTGTGGCGCACAGTTCAGTGTCTGATCTCGTCTTCTCCGGGTGGCGTGACCCATCCCTCAAATGACACGTGTCTGACTAATTTTACTGGCGCGATGCTGTTATAGAGGTTACTCTTTGTG
>CAZLZE010000136.1:0-13484 GCA_964563935.1 uncultured Phycisphaerae bacterium
GGGCGATGGGGACGGTGCCGATGGCCACGGAGACTTGCGATAGACGGTCGGGCGACAGATATCCGATCCAGCCGGTGAAGATCCCTCTCGGTGCCGTTTCGAGTTCGCGGATGATCTGCATTGTTCGAACCTTGGGGGCTCCGGTCACCGAAGCACAGGGAAACAGGGCCTGGATGATTTGGTGGAACGGCGCGGATGTCTCGGCTGTCACTGTCGAGGTCATTTGAAAGGCGGTGGGGAGACGGTGAATGTCGAACAGTGAGGTGACGCGTACGCCCGCGGGTTTGGCCACGCGGCCCATGTCGTTTCGGATCATATCGACGATCATCGTATTCTCGGCGAGGTTCTTTTCGGAGTTCGCCAGCCAATCCCGCTGGGCCTGGTCCTGGGCGAGGGTCAGACCACGGCGGGCTGTTCCCTTCATTGGGCAGGCGATGAGTCGAGTCCCGTCGAGGCGGAAGAAGAGTTCGGGGGAGACGGAGCAGACAGCCAATTCGCCGGTATCGACGAACGCGCTGTATGGAGCGGGCTGGGCGCGATAGAGTTTCGCGAACATGGACCACGGATCGCCGGTGAATTGGGTTTCGGTGCGATAGGTGTAGTTTACCTGGTAGGTGTGGCCTTGGGCGATGTACTGTTTGATTCGTCGGAATGCCGATTCGTATTCCGGAAAGCAGAGCGCCGGGCCCCAATTCTCCACGGGATCGCACGGTTCGGCTGAATCAGGCGTGGGAAATTCAAAGGGCTCCTTTTTTCGGAATACGCCGAACCAGAGCAGGGGGCAGGGGGGATTGGGATGTACCGCGAGCGCGGGATCGAGTCCTGCGGCGGCTTCATAGGCCAGGAACCCTGCGACATGGAGTCCGGAGTCGGCTGCCTGCTCCAGGGCGCGCAGGTGCGGGATCACATCGTGGGAACAGCGAGTCTGTCGGATTTCGACGAGATCGCGGAAGATGAACCATCGGGGTTGGCCCGAGAGCGTGTCCGACGATGCCAGTATGACGTTAGGGGTGCGTTCCACAGCGAAATTCTAGCAGGCAGAGGGGTTGACGGCCAGTCGATTTCGGGTGTGAAGGGTGCGAAAGGTGCGAAGGGGAGGAAGGTTCCATGCTTCCTCACGGTCGCGTTTCTTTTGAGATCAATCCATCGCCCGGCGGGGTTTTTGTTTTGTGAATCGGGACCGGTCGGTCGTCAACTCAGTTCGAATGTATCGCCCATTTGTGGCAGATGGATGGCAGGATAGCCGAGGTTCTGCAATGTCTTGACCAGCCCTTGCTGTTGGTCGGGTTCGCCGTGGACGACGAAGACGCCGCGGGTCGACTTGCCGTTGTTTTTGAGCCAGGTGTTAAATTCGTTTGAGTCGGCGTGCGAAGAGAAGCCGTTGAGGGTTTTGACGTGGCATTTGAGGGGATAGGTTCGTCCGAAGATTTTTACTTCCGGTTCCCGTTCGACGATTCGTCGTCCGAGGGTATGCATGGCCATGAATCCGACGATCAGGACGGTGTTTCTGGAGTCGGTGATATTGTTGGCGAGATGATGCAGGATGCGTCCCGCTTCGCACATGCCGCTGGCGGAAATGACGACGCAGGGTTTGTTGAAGGTGTTCAGTGCCTTGGATTCCTCGGTTTTGTGGATGAAGTGGCAGCATCCGTTGCCGAGGATGTCGCCCATGGTGTTCAGGAGCGTGGTGGCTTCGGTATCGAAACATTCCGGGTGTGCCCGGAAGATTTCCGTGGCGTTGGCGGAGAGGGGAGAGTCGATGAAGATCGGGATGTGGGGCAGTTGGCCTTCCCGTACGAGTTGATGCAGGTAGTAGATGAGCAGTTGGGTTCTTCCGACGCTGAAGGCGGGGATGATGATTTTTCCCGATCGCTCGACGGCCAGGAGAATCTGCTGGCGGAGTTTTTCTTTCATGTTGGACGGGTCGTCGTGGACGCGGGCGCCGTAGGTGCTTTCGATGATGAGGTAGTCGCACTCCGGCATGGGCGCGGGATCCTGCAGGATGGGCACGTTGGGTCGTCCGAGGTCGCCGCTGAAGCAGAGGCGGATGGGTTTTTTACTACCGTTGGGGATTTCCAGTTCGACGATGGCGGACCCGAGAATGTGCCCCGCGTCGGAGAATCTGGCTTTGATTCCGCAGCCGACGTCGAATGTTCGGTTGTAAGGATAGGAGACGAAGTGCTTCATGGTCCTTGTGGCATCGTCTTCGGTGTACAGCGGTTCGATTGGCGCATCGCCGTTTTTGAGGCGTTTGCGATTGAAGAATTCGGCGTCTTCTGTCTGAATGTGTGCCGCGTCGGCGAGCATGATGGCGGCCAGGTCGTGACTGGCGGGGGTGGTGAAGATCGTTCCCTGGAAGCCTTCCTTGACCAGTCGCGGCAGCCGTCCGCAGTGGTCGATATGGGCGTGGGAAAGGACAATGGCTTCGATTTTGGCGGGATCAACGGGAAACGTGCGGTTCTTTGTATTGGCTTCGGCTCGCCTGCCCTGAAACAATCCGCAATCCAGGGCGATGTATCGGCCCTGATATTCGATGATATGCATTGAACCGGTGACTTCTCCGCATGCGCCGTGGAAGATTAGCTGGGTCATTCCTGCTCCTGTTTGAAACAATGTCGTTATTGTATTTATCGACAAACCCGCGTCGGCGGATTGTCAAAAATTGGTTATTCGGTCGTAAAAGAGCGCTTGCCCGGAATTTTCGGCGGGCGGGAGGGGCGTGTGTATCGCAAGGCGTAATATGTGCTTACAGTAAATCGAAGGCACTTGGAGGATGCTTCTGTCGGCGAGGTTGGGGCGTGGCTGATTTTTGTGGGGCAATTGAACACGGTTCTTCGCCCCGGAGGGGCGGGATTCCCACAAAATACAACCATACCCGCAAGGTTGGTTCGTGCTGATTTAATCTTGCGTATGGTCGTATGACGCTGTAGCATAACCCCACGGGTTATGGCTCCGGGTTAGGATGTGTTTTTTTTTCACACGAGGTTGCCCAATGAGACATTTGTTCCGTTGGCTGGCGAATATTGGATATTTGGTGGCGGGCATTATTTTTCTGCCGATCGCCGTGTATCGGATGATCACAGGTGGTCGTTATTTGCGAGGTTGGAAGCACCGTTTTGGCGGTGTGCCTCTGCGGTTGGGGGAACGGCCTGGGATTTGGGTTCATGCTGTGAGCATGGGCGAGGTCAATGCCGCCAAGCCGCTGGTGGACCGGTTGCGTCAGCAGTTGCCCTTTCATGAGATTTTTGTCAGCACGAACACGGACACGGGATATGACCGCGCGGTGAAGGTGTTTGGAGAAGATGTTGTCTTCTTTTCGCCGTTTGATTTCAGTTTTATTGTGTCGCGTGCGATTCGTCGTCTTCGTCCGTCGCTGATTATCACGATGGAGTTGGAAGTCTGGCCGAACATGCTCTCGGTGGCCAGGGAGCGGGATATTCCCGTAGTGGTTGCCAACGGGCGGATTACGGAACGGTCGATTCGTCGATACCGGTTACTGGGTCCGCTGGTGAAGTCGGTTTTCAGCCAGATTTCACTGGCGTTGGTTCAAGACGATATTTACCGCCGGCGATTTGTCGAGTTGGGGACCCCGGAGGACAAGACGATCATCACGGGGTCGTTGAAATGGGACGGGGCGACGGTGGCGGACACGACGCCGGGCCAGGACGCCCTGGCCCAGGCAATGGGGATTGATCCGACCAAGGAACTGCTGGTTGCGGGACAGACGGGAGATGATATAGAGGAGGAGGCGGTGATTCGCTGCTACCAGCAGTTGCGGTCGCGGTGGAGCGAGATGCAGCTGGCGATTATTCCGCGCAAGCCGGAGCGGTTCGACCATGTGGCGAAGTTGATGGCGTCGCGGGGATTTTACGTGGTTCGGCGGAGCGAATATCCGGATGGAAGCACACCGCCGGGGAAATTCATGGCGGGTCGGCCCGTGGCGATCCTTGGGGATACCATGGGTGAATTGCGGAAGTTTTACGGACTGTCGACGGTGGTTTTCGTCGGGCGAACGCTGATTCCGGCGGGCGGGTCGGACGTGATGGAGGTGGCGGCGCTGGGCAAGCCGTTTGTCGTTGGTCCGTCGGTGTTCAATTTTGCCGACGCGGTGGCGAAGCTTATTTCGGTCGGGGCGGCTGTGCAGGTGGACAAGGCGGAGAAGTTGGCGGGCGTTATCGATGAGCTTTTGTCGGACCGGACGAAGTTGGGAAAGATGGGCGCGGCGGGCAAGGAAGTCGTTATGTCAAACCAGGGCGCGACGCGAAGGACGGTGTTGGCGATTTGCGACGTTCTGGGAATGGAATACGATCAGACGGAGCGAGGAATCGCCTCGCCCAAACTCACGGCCTGAACCATTCGCTGATGGGATTGTGAAACTATGCCAAGTACTGTCGTACGCAATAAGATTGTCTCTTCCGCGAAGAAGATTGTTATTAAGATCGGGACGAACGCCCTTACCGACGCCAAGGGTCAATTGGATACACAGTTGATCGGTAGCATGGCGACTCAACTTTGGAAGCTGAAGGAAGCGGGGAAGGACATTGTCGTGGTTTCCAGCGGGGCGGGGGGGGCGGGGATGAACGTATGGGGTATGGCGCGCCGGCCTAAGGAACTTCCGATGCTTCAGGCGGCGGCTGCGGTGGGGCAGAGCAAGTTGATGCAGATTTTTGAACGGGGGTTTTCGAAATATAACCTTCCTGTGGCACAGGTGCTGGTGACGCGTGCGGACTTCGTCGATCGTCGTCGATATTTGAATATTGAGCGGACGCTGACGGCCCTGAATCAGCTCAATGCCGTTCCTATTATAAATGAGAACGATACGGTGGCGGTGGACGAGAATCGATTCGGGGATAACGACCTGATCGCGGCGTTGGTGGCGAACCTTGTTCGGGCGGATTTGCTGGTGCTTTTGACGGTAGTTCCGGGATTGCTCGATCGGGAGGGCAACCGGGTGGACTTTGTTCCGAAGGTGGAGGATGGCATTTTGTCGCTTCTTCGGTCGGAGAAGAGCGTGCTGGGGTCGGGCGGGATGCAGTCGAAGCTGCAGGCGGTGAAGCTGGCGACCAACGCGGGGGTCGATACGGTAATCGCGAACGGACGGCAGGCGGATATTCTGACGCAGTAGATTTTGTCCGGGGATAAGGTGGGGACGGTGTTCGCGGGCGGGGCGAGGAAGATATCGGGCAAGCTTCGCTGGATCGGGTCGGCGGCCAAGCCGGAAGGGAATATCGTGGGGGACGACGGGGCGGCCAGGGCGGTGATCGCGGGAGGAAAGAGTCTGCTGCCGAGCGGGATAACGACGGTATCGGGTACGTTCGATCGCGGGGCGGTGGTTATGGTGGTCAACCTGACGGGTCAGGAACTGGCTCGAGGGTTGACCAACTACAGTTCTGAAGAGCTGCTGAAGATCAAGGGTCTTCGCAGCGACGGCGTTCGGAAGAAGATGGGCGAAGGCAGTGCCGAGGAGGCCATCCACCGGGATAATTTGATTGAGACGGCGGGATGAGAGTTCGGTTCAGAAGTCCAGATTATGGGTTCTCGTCCGCGGAGACGTGTTGGACATTTCTGCCCGGGATTCGCGAAAACAGGGGGCAAAAAGGCCCCCCTATATTCTTGTCGGTTTTAGTCCAAAAATAGTTGATTGGGTATAGGGCGTCTGGTATATTATCGCCTTTACAAGCTCCGGCTTGTCTATAGTTAAGTGTAACAACGTCAACTGGTTTTGAATGAAAGGAGGATCGATCTTGGTAGATCCTGCGACCGTAGAAAGCAAAGTGATAGAAATCGTCAGCAATCAGATGGGCGTCGATAAGGCGGAAATCAGCCGCGAGACCTCATTTATTAATGACCTGAACGCCGATTCGCTGGACACCGTGGAAATGGTGATGGAATTTGAAGACGCCTTCGAGTTGAACATTCCGGACGAAGAAGCGGAAAAGATTCAGACCGTTGGCCAAGCCATCGATTTTATTGTTGATCATCTGAGCAAGCAGCAACAGCAGTCGTAAGCGGAACGCTACCGTACGTGTATAGTCGAGAATTGATGGTGAGAGGCTGATGGGAAAACGACGCGTCGTCATAACCGGCATGGGTTTGATCAGTTCGCTGGGTGAAGACCTCAATACGTTCTGGCAGAATGTCCAGGCAGGCAAGAGTGGGGTTGGTCGCATTCAGCGTTGGGATGCCGAGCCCTTCGACAGCAAGATCGGCGGGGAATGCGTCCAGTTCGATCCTGCCAAGTACATTGATCGCAAAGAGATCAAGCGTCTGGATCGTTTTGCCCAGTTTGCACTTTCGGCGGCCATTCTGGCCGGTCAGGACGGTGGGCTGACGGTGCCGGTTGCGGACGGGGATCGTGTCGGCGTCATTATCGGGTCGGGTATTGGCGGATTGACGGAACTGGAAGAGCAGCATATTCGGCTTAGGGACAAGGGGCCTTCGAAGGTTTCCGCGTTCACCATTCCCAAGTTGATGGTGAACGCCGCGTCGGGCAATATTTCGCTGTTCTTCGGGGCTCGCGGGATCAATACCGCGGTGGCGACCGCGTGTGCTTCGGCGACGAACGCCATGGGCGATGCACTGCGGGCGATCCAGCGGAATGAAACGGACATGATGTTCACGGGCGGATCCGAGGCCGCCTTGACGCCGTTGGGAGTTTCCAGTTTCTGCGCCATGAAGGCGTTGTCGACTCGGAACGACGACCCGCAGCGGGCGTCGCGTCCCTTTGACCGGGATCGGGACGGATTCGTCATGGGCGAAGGCGCGGGTATATTGATTTTTGAGGAACTCGAGCACGCCAAGGCTCGCGGGGCGAAGATTTATGCGGAAGTGATCGGGTTTGGCGCCTCGGCTGACAGTCACCACCTGACCGCTCCGGAACCGGACGGCAAGGGAGCGGCCATGGCGATGAGGCGGGCGATCGCCGACGCGGGAATCAGCACGACCGAGGTCGACTACATCAATGCCCACGGAACCAGTACCTCATTAGGTGACATCGGGGAAACCCGGGCGGTCAAGAGTGTTTTTGGCGACCATGCCCGCAAAATGGCCATCAGTTCTACGAAGAGCCAGATCGGTCACCTTCTCGGAGCCAGCGGTGGCGTGGAACTGATCGCGACGGTTATGGGTATCGGAAGCCGAATGCTTCCGCCGACGATCAATCTGGACAACCCCGATCCGGAATGCGATCTGGATTATGTTCCCCACCAGGCCAAGGCGCGAGATATTCGCATAGCCATGAGCAATTCGTTCGGCTTTGGCGGGCATAATGCCTGTATCGTGGTGAAGAAGTACGAATAAACTTTCTACACCGGGTCAAAGTTCTATTTCCCTCCAAAAGGCGCAGGAAATTCCCTGTGTTTTGCGCTCTTGTTTTCCTGGCTGTCTCGGTTTAGACTATCGGTAATGGGTATAATTCTTTAGGGGTTGTTTTTCTTCATCGATATAGCCTGTTTGTGCGGCAACCTTCCGGGGAGGGATCAGGCATGTCAGGGACAAGAAAAGTACGGGCCAAAACAAGTGTGGTCTTTTTGATGTTGCTTATGACCATGGTGGCGGGATGCGACTTTTCGCAGATTCTTGTCGCCGCCTTGGCAGCAGGTGTTTCCGGAGCAGTACCCGTTATTTCTGGTGACACTTCATTTTCTGGGATTTCGTTCAATCCGGGACTTACCACCACGTACAATCCGGCTTTGGGGCCAGTAGTCACAACACCAACGACGCCTACGACAGGTCTGCCGGCTGAGACGAGTACCATTCCAGGGACGACTGTCACTCCGAGTACAGGAGGCGTGTACGGCTTGCCGCCCGCTGCCGGGGTGAGTGGGAGTATGGGTACCCTTACCGTTCCATCGGCGACGGGGACGGGACCGCTGACGATCGACCAACTGCAAATCGGATTCGTGCCGAGTTTCGGAAGCGGTTTGAGTTCCGGCTCCAATACGGGCGCCGCGTCGGGGCGGATTACGAATCAGGTGACGGAGTTCCAAGCTTTGGTCAGAAGTTCGTCCTGAAGGCGATGGTAGAGGTCGATGAGTGTCTGGGGATTTTTCACCTCCTGGGAATCGAAGCTTGCAGAGAGTATCAACCCCCGGCGGTCGCCGTCCAGGGCGCTCAGAGTGGAGCGGAAGAAGTCCTCCAGGCTCTGCCCCTTGGGGCGTTCCGGAGCGCCATAGTAAACTTTTCCGGCATTCTTTACCCTTCGCAGAACGTCCGACATATCGTGCTTGTCGGGATTGCCGAGATTGATGTACTTGCAGCCGGGGACGCGGGTGAGTACGGCGTTCAGCAGATGATCATTTCGTCCGCAGTAGTGGATGAAGCCGCCGCCGAAGTGATCGAGCACGCGATTGGTGTAGGGTATGACGTATTCGTCGATCAGGTCCGGGCTGAGCAGGGTTGTGGTGTCCTCGCAGACGCGGACTCCGCCGGCAACCATGTAGAAGGGGTTATGATAGCCGGAGTTGAGCGGTTCGCCGGTCAGTTTTTTCAGATACTCGGTGATTTTGATATAGGCGTTTGTCACGAGTTCCATCAGATGCTTCATGAAGGCCGGATCGTCGTATATTTCGGTGAAGATCGCGTCGCCGTAGACCAGGTGCGCAAGATCAAAGGGGCCTTGTGTATCGGCGACATAGATCGGAAGCTGGGGGAGATGTTCCTGGTAGAACTCGATGATTTTTTTGATGTGAGGCATCAGACCGAGTTGGCTGACGTCATCGGGCAACTTGAAATCGATGATCTGCTGCTTGGTCAGGTGCTGCTGGAGCCAGGGCAGTGCGTCGGGGAGGATATCCTGTTCGAGGCCGAAGATGGATGCCGCGGTTCCCGTTCCCGTCTGCGGGCGGATGACGGGTTGAGCGTCCGATCCGGAGCGGGCAAGGGATAAGGCATACCAGAACTGCTCGCAGGCCATTTTATCGATATCGTAGAAGAGTTCGCGACGATCGAATTCCGGAAAGTCCTTCTTTTCAGGTACCGGTACACCAAAGAGCAAAGGCAGATAATCCGGTCCGGGGGTGGAGAACAGCCGCTCCATGCGACGTTTGCCTGTTCGGACGGTGTTGGGAATTTCTTTCAGCAGGTGGCTGATCCGGGTAATGTACAGATGGTTCGATCCGTTCGTTTCTTTCATGACGTTTCGCTCTTCCTTCTTGCATTTCCGAACACCATTAGACGATCAGGAGCGGAGCAGTTCAAGAGATTCTCCGAATCGCAGATCGATTTCCATGGCCAGTGATACCGGGAGCATGGTTGCTCCGAAGATCTTGCGATATCGGGCGATCAGTTGTCGCATCTTGGCTTGAAGCGTGTCGCGGGTGGTGTTGGACACTTTCTGTCCTCGCACGAGCTTGATGAGGGCGGGCAGCACTTGGGCCTTGCAGACCAGTGTTTCCGCGGCGAGCAGCCAATGCTGGTACATATCGTTGTTGCGTGTGATTTTGGCTGAGCGGCGTTGGAGGTGAGTAAGCCCCTTTTGGAACGATTTGGCCACGACGGAGAGTCTTTCGCCGATGGTCTTGCTGTGCGGTCCGGCGGGGTTGGCGTAGAGGTTTTTGAGACACGAGTGGACAATATCGGGTGGAAACGGATCGGCTGCGTAGCTGTGCAGGTCGGGCAGTTCCGGGCTCAGCAGGTTGAGATCATCAAAGAGTTCCGGCCAATCGGTTCCGAACCATTCGGCGGCGAATCGTCGCGATATTTTCGCGAAGGTGAGGGTCGGATTCTGCCACGTCCATGCGGAGGCTGCGATAGCGGGCCAGTTGGTTTCGAAGTGGTTGAATCGTACAGCCCAGGAGGTGACGAGAGTTCCCATGAGGCCCAGTTCTTTCGCGCGTTTTGCGGCGGACATGGCGTTGGCGACGTGTACTCGTGTTCGGGGTGCGCAGTAGTTGTCGCCGGCGCTCCTGGCGGCGGAAAACGCCACAACGTCAAAGCCTTTGTCCTTCAGGAAGGCGAGGTAGGGGAATTCCGTGAGGTTGTCAGGGCTTTGGACGAAGTATTTTTTGAACTGCCGGTACGGCGCGGGCACTTTGGCCCAGGAATCACCGGGTTCGATATTCTTGTATCCCCAGATGTTTCTTGCGCTGGCGCTTCCGCTCCAGTAATCCCAATCGCAGATGATGGTCGACCGGGGCACGCGTTCGATGATTTCGGGGTGGGCCAGGATCATGTCTCCGTAGATCATGGGGCGTTTGCCCGCGACTTGGACTTGCTGAATCAGGGGAAGATAGTGGTTCAGATAGATTTCGCCTTTGGCGAGTCCGCTGGTTCGGCATCGGGGACAGGTGGCGAGCGAGAATGATTCGTCTCCACCGATGTGAATCATGGGCGCGTCGGGAAACAGATTGAGGACGGTTCCAAGCAATCGGCGGACAAAGGCCGGGGTGTCCGGGTGCCTCGGGCAGACTTCCCGCCGGTCATTATTTTCCTGCAGGTGAGCCCACCATGGCCATTGGAGTACCCATTCCATGTGCCCCATGAGCGGAACTTTGGGAATGACGGTCAGACCGTATTGTTTTGCCAGGCGGACGAAATTGCGCACGTCGTTGGGCGTCCAATGATCGGGATGGATGGCCTGCTTGAGCCAGTCGATGAGAATTTTGTTCTCGAATTCCAGCAGGATCGTATCGATGCCCAGGCTGCGGGCGGTACGAAGGATGTGCCGGAAATAGGCGGGTTTGTACATGGGCCATTTAAGATCCAGATGTAGACCGTTCATCCGTAGCTCCCTGATGATGCCAATTAGATGGAATTGGAGCATGAGTGTAACCGAACCGGCGGGCGGGGACAAGGGACAAGTCTCACTAATCCAGGTTGCTGAGAATCTGTTCCAGGAGGTCTCGCATTGTGACGATCCCAATTGCGGCGCCCGTTCGGTCGACGACGGCGGCGATGCGCACGGAGTGATTCCGCAGGATTTCGAGCGCGTCGATCAGTTTCTGGTCGGCAGGTATTTTGGGTACGGGGCGGATGAAAGCTCGTGGGGATTTGTCGTTTTCCGCGGTGAGGACTTGGTAAACGCTGACGATGCCCACGATGTTGCGGGGGCTGGCTTCGAAGAGCGGGATTCGGGAGTAGGGACACCGGCGAGCGCGATCGATGAATTCGGCGTGGGAAATCTCCAGGGGCAGGGCGACGACGCGAGTCAGGGGGATGGTCACCCGGCCCAGGGGAATATCCGGAAGTTTGAGCAGGCGTTCGGCGATGCCACCCTGGACGACCGAGAGCGGGCCCGCCGCCAGACCTTCGCGGAGCAGAGTTCCATAGTCGTCCCAATCGCCGGACGCGGCGGTCGTTCGGCCGAAGTAGTGGGCGACGTGGACGATCAGTCGCGAGAGGAAGCCGACGATATACGTCAGGCCGGTGTATCGCATGACGAGATAGCTGACGTGGATGAAGGGCGCGGCCCAGAGCATGAGGCGGTTTGCCTGGGCGTAGAAGCAGTTCTTGGGAAGCGTCTCACAGAAGATGGCGAAGGTGGGAGTCAGGATGAGGGTGGACCAGAACTCAATTTCCGCGGAGGTAAATCCGGAATGGCGAAGGTAGGTGGTCAGAATACTGGCGATCAGATATCCGCAGAGGTTGGCTCCGAGTACGAAGATGCTGATGAGCAGTTGCGGGTGATCGAAGAAACGGTCCAGGATGAGGGCCCGGCGGTCGCCGCTCCGGCAGGCAAGATGGAGCCTCAACCTGTTGACGCGGTACAGTCCGGTTTCTCCGGCGCTGTAGAGCGCGTAGAAGAAGATGAGCACGCCGCCCGCCAGCAGAGTGCTGGTGAGCGAATAACCGGGTAGAAGTCCTCTGAGCCACATCCACATTGTCATGTCCGTCGCTCCGGATGTCGCGCGTCGAGCACGTGAATTTCCTCGATCCAATGCTCCTTAATCTTGCGAGCAGTCAATTTGATGCCTTCATAGTTGATTGTTTCGCCCGTGTTCGGCAGATGGCCCGCCAAGTGCATCAGGAGCCCAGCCAAGGTATCCACTTCGACGTCGAGCACGGGAATGGCCAGGCGTTCGGAGAACTCCTCCAGCGGGAGGTGTCCATCGGCGAGGTATTCCCGCGGGGTCAACTCGATCATCTTTGGAATATTGGAGTCCGGATATTCCGACGGCAGTTCACCGATGGTCCGTTCCATCAGTTCTTCCAGGCCGACCATGCCGCTGAGTCCGCCGAATTCGTCGACGACCATGGCGACATCGACGTTCTGCTTGTGGAAGAAATACAGCAGTTGGTCCACCCGCTGAATCTCGGGGACGAACTTTACCGGTTCGAGAATATCGCGGATCTGCTTGGGTTGTTCCACGAGGAGCCGTCGCGAGCGGATCATCCCGACGATGTAGTCTACCTGGTACACATAGATGGGGATTCGCGAGCGGTGAGTCTCCCGGATCAGCTTTTTGAGTTGGTCGGGCGATTGGTGGATCTCGCAGGTCACCATATTGACCCTCGGAACCATGACCTGGCGAACGCGGAGGTCGCGGAGTTCCACGACGTTCTCCAGCAGTTGGGCCTGGGCGGGTTGAAGGTATCCTGCTTTTTGCGAATTGCCGACGAGTTCCAGCAGTTCCGGTTTGGTCAGTCGGTGTTCCCGGTTCGGTCCGACGAGGAGGCGGACCATGGGAACGATGATCAGTTTTTCCGCCACGACGAGCACCGGTCGCAGTGCCCGCATCAGGAACCAGATCGGTCTGGCGATCAGGACGGTCACACGGACGCGCAGGTAGTAGATCAGGGATTTGGCCAGGATCTCGCTGACGAGCACCAGGGCCAGGACCGTTCCCAATCCGATGGCGCTGGCGAGTACGGAGTGATGAGCCTTGACGGAGTTGTAGACGACGATACTGGAGATGGTGAAGATCAGGGCATTGACGGCCATGTTGGCGAACATGACGGTCAGGAGCAACTGCTCCGACCGATGGAGCATTGCTTCGACGGTTTGAGCGGTTCGAGGGGAGATTTTGTTGAGATCGGCGCGGTCGTAATGGGTGAGTCCGAAGATGGCGGTTTCCGCCCCGCCGACGATTCCGCTGGCCACCAGGAGTATGACCAAGGCGATGAATGACGGCAGTTGTCCGAGGAGAAGTTCGAATATTCCGATTTCGCCTGAAGGCATCGGGCGAATCTCCTACAGGAGCTTTCCGAGCAGCGGAATTACGTTGTCGTGCCCCGGAACGATCACATCCGCCACTTCGAGAATGTCGGCCATGGACTGCTGCGCGAGTTTCAGGTCGAGGCTTTCCTCCCAGACCCGTCCGTTAATGAGGTAGTCCGAGTTGATGATGGCGTCTCCGGCGACCACGATGACCCCGACGGGCGGTGTCAGGAGGAGTCCGCAACAGCCGGCGGATGCGCCGGGTGAGGGGAACAGTTCGACCTGGTTGGCCAGTTTTTCCGGGGCCGGTTGGCAGCGTTCCAGCAATTGGAGGTCGCCGGCGACTCGTTTTCGGTAGTCGTCGAGTTCCTTATGGTCGTGTTCATGT
>CAZLZE010000137.1:0-13410 GCA_964563935.1 uncultured Phycisphaerae bacterium
ATTCGTCCGATGGAGCGTATCCGTTTCTCCAAACACCCATGGCATTGCTCCGCCGTCTCGCGAATGCACGCCTTGGCTGGATAAATCTCGTACTTCGCGCGATACTTCACCGGCGTCAGGTTCGGCATGACGACATTCGCCCCTCGACACAATCCCAACTCGCGACCCTGATCCAGGTTCAGCGTGGCTAGCGCCGTCGTGCTGGGAATATTCGCCTGCGGACACACCACCCGCGTCAGCGCAACCACCTTGTACGTCATCAACTCCGAATTCGGAACCTGCCCTTCCGTTCTCTGGGCCTCACCCAATGGCGTGTCCGGATGCGGAATGAACGGCCCCACGCCAATCATGTCCAGGTCCAACTCCCTAAACAACTCAATGTCGTTGACCAGGTCCTCATACCGCTGACCGGGAATTCCAATCATCACCCCGCTCCCCACCTCATACCCAAGCTCCCTTAGCCTGCGCAGAATCGCGAAGCGGTCCGACACCTTCCCCGGAAGACTTGGATGGATCTTCTCATACAGTTTACGATTGGACGTCTCAAACCGAAGCAAGTATCGATTCGCCCCCGCCTCACGCCAGGCAACCAGGTCCTCGTCGTCCCGCTCACCCAAACTCAGTGTCACCGCCAGTGGCGTCTCGCCCTTGATCGCCCGAACCACATCCGCCAGCCACTCCCGACGAACTCCCCAGTCTTCTCCCGACTGCAGCACGACCGTGCCATACCCGAACTCCACAGCCTGCCGGGCACACTCCATGATCTCCTCTTTCGTCATCCGGTACCGCTCAATCTTCCGATTCCCCGCCCGTAACCCGCAATATCCGCAAAGCCTTCCACAATAATTCGAAAACTCGATCAACCCCCGCAAATGTACCTCGTCTCCCACATTCTCTCGGCGCACCTTGTCCGCCAGCGCCCATAGCGTCTCAAGCGTGCCCGCATCCTCCTCCATCAGCCATCGCAGAATCTCTGATCTATCCATATGTACCTTTATATCAAAAGGTTATGCAGCCTAATGGCTAACGACTTAAGTTTCGTGTAAATTCTACTTCGCATCGCTCCATTTGTCAAAATCACGATTCCCTTCATTCGCCCGTTCTGAGTTGACTATTGCCTGTTATTTCTCTATTATCTCTATAGGGATTATAGATATTCCTTGGTCACAATGGAAGGAAGAACGATGACTATGGAGACGATTCAAGAGAGAGTCTCGCAACTTAAACATAAGCGTAACGCGGTGATTCTCGCCCACAACTACCAACTGGACGAAGTACAGGATATCGCCGATTTCACCGGCGACTCTCTGGAGCTCAGCATGCGCGCCGCCAAAACCCAAGCCGACGTGATTGTCTTCTGCGGCGTCCATTTCATGGCTGAGACGGCGTCTATCCTCAATCCGAATCGCGTCGTCCTCCTGCCTGACAAAAACGCCGGATGCCCGATGGCCGACATGGTAACTCCCAGCCAGCTTCGGGAACTCAAACAAAAACACCCCGATGCGCTCGTGGTGGCTTACGTCAATAGCTCTGCGGAAGTCAAAGCCGAGTCTGATTACTGCTGCACCTCCGCCAACGCCGCCCAAGTCGTGGCGTCTTTGCCCTTGGATCGCGAAATCATCTTCATCCCCGATCGACACCTCGGACAGTATGCAATGGATCAGACCGGACGGCAAATGATCCTCTGGCCAGGGTTCTGCCCGACTCATGCCCGCATTACCGAAAACGATATTCGACACCAGCAGGCGGCCCACCCCCAGGCCGAGGTCCTGGTCCATCCCGAATGCACCCAGCCGGTACGGAAACTCGGCCATCAGGTTCTGTCCACCGGAGGCATGTGCCGGCATGTCGCCAAATCCTCCGCCAATGAGTTCATCATCGCCACGGAACTGGGTATTCTCCACCGCCTCCGAAAGGAGAACCCGCAAAAGCAATTCTTCCCCGCCAAGGACATCGCCTTGTGCCCGAACATGAAGCGAATTACCCTTGAAACTGTTCTCTGGTCATTGCAAGATATGAGGTACGAAGTAAAGGTGCCGGATGAGATCCGGGACCGCGCCCGAGTGGCCCTGGACCGCATGCTGACCGTCATTCCGGATGGGGTAAAACATCAGCCTCTATCCGAAGAGGCACGCGACGTCGTGCCGGATAAAACAGGAAAGGAGACAACACCATGTGGGACTATACCGATAAAGTAAAGGATCATTTCAAAAATCCGCGGAATGTCGGAGTCATCGCGAATCCCGACGGCGTGGGTGAAGTCGGATCCCTCGCCTGCGGCGACGCTCTGAAACTGACATTCAAGCTCGATAAGGACGGCCGAATCGCCGACGTCAAGTTCCAGACCTTCGGCTGCGCCTCGGCCATCGCGTCCTCCTCCGCTCTCACGGAAATCATCAAGGGAATGACCCTCGAAGAAGCGGAAAAAGTCAACAACGCCGACATCGCCGCATATCTCGGCGGATTGCCCGAACAAAAGATGCACTGCTCCGTCATGGGGCGCGAAGCCCTCGAAGCGGCCATCAAAAACTACCGAACCGGCAAGCAAGTGAAACTGGAACTCGAAGGACGAGTGATCTGCACCTGCTTCGGGGTTACCGAAACCGAAATCGAACGCGTCATCCGCGACAATGACCTGACCACCGTCGAGCAGGTGACCAACTACACCAAGGCCGGGGGCGGATGTGGCGGATGCAAGCCGGAAATTGCCAAGATCATCGCTCGCGTCCGGGGTACCCCCGCGACCGAAGCACCCAGACCCGCGAAAAAACCGCTCACCAACATCCAGAAGATCAAGCTCATCGAAGAAACGATCGCAACCAACATTCGACCTATGCTTCGACAGGACGGCGGGGACATTGAGTTGATCGACGTAAACGCCAATCATGTCCAGGTCTCCCTCCGGGGCGCCTGTGTCCGGTGCAGAATGGCGGAAGTCACCATGAAGGACGTGGTCCAGGCTCAGCTCCGCGAGTTCGTCTCCGACGATATCGTTGTTGAGGAGGTAAAACCCTGATGCGAAATATCTATCTTGATAACAATGCCACCACCTGTGTCGCGCCCGAAGTCCGGGACGCCATGCTCCCTTTCTTCGACGAATTCTGGGGTAACGCCTCCAGCATGCACACCTTCGGCGGGCAGGTCAAAAAATACATCGATCGCGCACGCGAGCAGGTCGCTGCGATCATCAACGCCGACCCCTCCGAAATTATCTTCACCAGTTGCGGCAGTGAGAGCGACAACATGGCCATCCGCGGCGCCGTGGAAGCGGCCGGCGGAAGACCGCATATCATCACCACCCGCGTTGAGCACCAAGCCGTCCTGGCCCCTTGCCAATACCTGGAGACCAAAGGGTATCCGTTGACTGAACTGCGCGTCGATTCCCTTGGCCGGCTCGATTTGGATGAACTCAAAGCCGCCCTGACACGAGAAACCGCCATCGTCAGTATCATGTGGGCCAACAACGAAACCGGCGTCATCTTCCCCATCGAGGAAATCACCGAACTCGTTCACAACGCCGGAACCATCCTCCATACCGACGCTGTGCAAGCCGTCGGAAAGATCCCCATCGACGTCAAGAAAGTCCCCGTCGACATGCTTGCCCTCTCCGGCCACAAGCTCCACGCGCCCAAAGGCATCGGAGCTCTCTACATCCGCAAAGGTACGCGGATCAATCCGTTCATCCTTGGCGGACATCAGGAAGGCGGAAAGCGGGCCGGCACGGAGAATGTCCCCTACATCGTCGGACTCGGAAAGGCCTGTGAACTCGCCATCAAACATATGAACGAGGAGAACACTCGCGTCAAAGCCATGCGCGATCGCCTCGAAAAGGAAATCCTCGCCTCGTGTGCCGATGCCCGCGTCAACGGTGATCGGGAACACCGACTTCCGAACACTACGAACATCAGTTTCGAATTCATCGAGGGCGAGTCCATCCTGCTCATGCTCGATGAAGTCGGCGTCGCCGCCTCCTCCGGGTCCGCTTGCACATCCGGATCCCTCGAGCCGTCGCACGTTATGCGGGCCATGGGCGTACCCTTTACCGCCGCCCACGGATCGATCCGCTTCAGCCTCAGCCGATACAACACGGATGAAGATGTCGATGTCGTCGTAAAGCACTTGCCCGGCATCGTCAACCGGCTCCGCGAAATCTCGCCTTTCGTCCCAAGGACCTGACCGCGCAAGCCGGCACCCACGGATCATTTCCGCAAGATTGACAAAACACTAAAAGGCCTGAATAATTGGTTCAGAGGATCGCGAAGATCCATCCGTAACAGTTCTGCATTGGGGGGGAAGGAACATGAAGATCCTAATATGTGTTGCCGTTCTCAGCATGGGAATGCTGTTTATCGTCGGATGTCAATCGGATCAATCCCGTGTCCGCATGGTCGGCTCCGATTCGGGAACCAATGGCGATTCGTGCCTGTTCTGCTATGAGCAGACGACAAAAAGCCAGAGCCTGCCCAACAAAGGTGCGCCGTTCCAGCGAACCATCGAAAGCGAACGCGAGGTCTGCGTGGAGTGCGGATCAGCCACCGCCGCCTGCCCCGGAGGCGGTTGCGCGAGTGCCGATTTCCCAGGATACTACGCGACGCAAGGCACGCCCTGATCCAAGAGACGGTATGTGCCGCTACCCTTCGGGATAGACGGCGTGTCTCAACCCGGCAATTAAGCCGTCGGCAATCGACTGCGCCCCGCTGGTAAGGCTGTTGGGATCGGCCCCGGTGATCAACCCGTCGGCAATCGTCTGCACGCCGCTGAATAATTGGGGAACTATCGCCTGTCGAACCCCGTCAACGCATCCCGTGGCCACCAAGAGCGAAAAGACAGCCAGGCATACCAACGTACAGGTTTTCACCTTTCTTTTCATACCGACCTCCAACGATGCTTGACGTTTGCTTCCAACACATCTAATATCGGAGAAAATACGTAAAATCGTTAATTATCGGACCCTTGTCGCGGCAGGAACAACACCATGGCCACCAAGCCCCATGTTCAACTGACCAAACGTTTTGGACAGCACCTGCTGGTCGATCCCGGATACCTTCGCAAGATCATCCAAGCCGCGGATTTGCAGTCAGTGGACCTGGTGCTGGAAGTGGGGCCCGGAACCGGCAATCTGACCGAACTGTTGGTGATCGAAGCCCGAAAGGTATTGGCTGTGGAAGTCGATGCCCGTCTCTGGCCGGCGCTCAAGTCCCGCTTCGGCGACAACTTTTCCCTCTTCGAAGGTGACATCCTCACGGAAGGCCAAATTAACCCCGAAGTCACCAGACTGCTGCCCGAGAATTGGGCCTTGGTGGCCAATCTACCCTACAATGTGGCCAGCCCGGTCATGGTCGAGGCCTTGTACCTCAAAAATCCGCCACGCTTCATGTGCGTCACCATCCAAAAGGAAGTGGCCAAACGCCTGGCCGCCGGACCCGGCAGCCGCACGTACGGAATCCTGTCGGTCCTCATTCAGGCGGTAAGCGATACCAAAATCATCACTTGCATCCCCCCCGGAGCCTTCCTTCCGCCGCCGAAAGTTGATTCCGCCGTCGTCAAAATCATACACCAGTCCGCGAAATCCGAAAAAATAAAGTCTTTCAGCTTCTTTCGTAATCTGGTGGGCGAGGTCTTTCGTCATCGGCGAAAAAACCTGCGAGGTGGATGGGTCAAACGCCTGCCGGAGCAGGAGCAATCGATAGCGACCAAAGCATTGGAGACGCTGAAAATCGATCCCACTCGCCGGCCTGAGACCCTGAGCGTCGAAGAATTCGTTGCCCTCGCCAACGAGTGCTATCCGAACGCACAATGAGTTACTTGGTCCCGTGAAAGCGGCAGGAGATGTCAGAATCGGGTGATATCCTTGCCGCCACTCCAATGATCTTCTTCGTCGCCCCTGGCATCCATCCAATCCAAAGCCCGCGTTTTGGCCAACAGCCCCGCTCTTCTTGCCTCGAACGTATATGCCGAAACACGTTGCCGAAAATGACTGGTTTTCGCGGCATGATGCGCAATAAGCCTGGTCCACAACGGCCCAACGTCGTTCAGCCGTTCAATACCGCCTTGCACGAACTCGATAGTCATCACAGATCCCCGATAACCTCATAACTTGCTTCGCTGAAAACCATCCACACTCTCGGGTCATTGCGAGGAGTCTTCGACGAAGCAATCTGGCATTCTGACGCCAACCAGCTTGTGGTGCACGCAGGAGTGCGTGCGCTCTTCTCTTCCCGTGTGGCACGGCTACGCCCTTCGAGCTCGCGATGACTCTCTGTGTTATGATTTCAGCAGAACAACTTCACGCCGACGCCGGTTTGGCTCGCCAGAATCGCCTGCCGCCGTTGCTCGGCTCCTTGCTGACCAGCGGGCCCGCGATGAGCTGGACGTGGTTCGGACCAATCAGCTTTTCCACTTCTCCGAGAAATTCGCCGCCGGGACCAATGCGGATGTGCTCGCCGGCGCGGATCAGGGCGGTGTGCCCATCGCTGGTCTGAATGCTAAAGAGCAATTTGCTCTGCCCCGGATGCCTGCGGCACAGCAGCAACAGTTTGTCCAGCACGTCCGTCGACAGACCGATGGCGTTGAGTTTGATCATGCAGTCGCTGGTGAGGAACTGCGGCCCCTTTTCCAGCGGATAGACTTCCGACGCCCGGACCGAAGGCACCTCCCGCCGACGGTCCACCCGCCCGCGAACGAACACCATTCGATCGGGCACGATCATGTCCTGAATCTGAGCATATTGGTCGGGGAAGATCACGACTTCCGCCTTGCCCTTGAGATCCTCAAGCGTCGCTATCGCCATCTTGGCTGGCTGCTGTTCCCCGTTGCGGCCCTTTACGAGCACCGTGCGCACTTTTTCAATCAACCCGCCGAGGACAATGTCGTGCCCATCCTCCAGCTCACCGAGTTTTTTCGTGTCAGCCGTCCCGTATGTCGTAAGTATGGGAGCGTGCATCGACAGCGGATGCGAGGTCACGTAGAACCCAAGCGTCGCCTTCTCATAACTGAGCAGTTCCGGCTCGGGCCATTCCTCGTTCCCCAGCCGCTCCGCCGCCACGTCCTTCTGAGCCGCGAAATCGCTGAAGAAACTCATCTGACCCGCCTGGGCATCCCGCTGCATGCTCGACGCGCACTCGATCGCCTTTTCCACCGCGTCGGCCATCGCCTTCCGCTTGTCGCCCGTCGAATCGAACGCCCCGCACTTGATCAGCGACTCGATCACGCCCCGGTTGAGATTCTTGAGGTCCACACGCTGGCAAAAATCGAAGATCGACTTGAATGGACCGCCGTTCTCGCGGGCGTGAACGATCGCTTCCACCGCCTTCGAGCCCACGCCCTTGACGGCCGCCAGACCGAAACGGATCAGACCCTTTCCGCCTTCATGCACCACGGTAAAATCGTTGCCCGACGCGTTGATGTCCGGGGCCTTGACCTCGATGCCCATCGTCCGCGCCTCGTCGATGTACTCGACGACCTTGTCGGTGTCGCCCATTTCGAACGTCAGCAGCGCGGACATAAACTGCAGCGGATAGTACGCCTTCAAATACGCCGTCGAATACGCGATCATCGCGTAACGTGTCGAGTGCGACTTGTTGAACCCGTACCCCGCGAACCGTTTGATCAGCTCGAACAGTTCTTGTGCCTTGTCCTTGCTCACGCCATTTTCATGGCAGCCCTTCATGAAGGCATCGCATTCCGCGGCGATAACGTCTTCCTGTTTCTTGCTGATCGCCTTGATCAACTTATACGCCCGGCCCAGCGGGATCTTTCCCAGCAGGTTGCAGATTCGCATGACCTGTTCCTGGTAGACCATGATCCCGTAGGTCTCTTCGAGGACTTCCTTAACCAATTCATGCGGGGCTTCCCAGGCGGCGCCGTGTTTTCGCTGAATGTAATCGTCGATGAGTACCATCGGACCCGGCCGATAGAGCGCGTTCGCCGCAATCAAGTCGGCCAACTGGTCCGGTTTCATCCGCATGAGCAAATCGCGCATGCCGTCGGATTCAAATTGGAAGATCCCTTTCGTCCGACCGGCTGTGAACACCTCGAAGACTTTCGGGTCGTCGATCGGCAGGTGCTCGAAGTCGATCCGCTTGCCGCACTGCTGCTCGATCAGGTCCACCGTCCGCTGCAGCGTGGTCAGGGTCTTTAAGCCCAGAAAGTCCATCTTCAGCAGGCCGACCTTCTCCACGATCGTGCCTTCGTACTGCGTGAGAATATCATCGCCGCTTTTGCACAACGGCGTCAGTTCGTCAAGCGGCATATCCGCGATAACCACGCCCGCCGCGTGCACGCTCGCGTTGCGGGCCAAACCTTCGAGCTTCATGCCGATATCGACCAGTTCCTTGATCTGCGCGTCGCTTTCGTATTCCTTGCGAAAATCCGGCTCGGTCTCCATCGCGTCCTTCAGCGTCACCTTCGGACCGAACGGCACCTTCTTCGCCAACTGATCCACTCTCGCCAGCGGAATATCCATCACGCGCCCGACGTCGCGAATGACGGCCCGCGCCGCCATCGTGTTGAACGTGATGATCTGGGCCACATGCCCGTACTTCTTACGCACGTAGTCGATCACCAGGGGCCGATTCGTCTGACAGATGTCCATATCGATATCGGGCATCGCGTCGCGCTCGGGGTCCATGAACCGCTCGAAATACAATCCCCACCGCAGCGGGTCGACGTTGTACAGATCCAGACAGTAGCCGACCACCGTACCGCAGCCCGAACCTCTCGCCCCGCACGGAATCCCGTTCCGGCGGGCGTAGTTGACAAAGTCCCACACGATCAAAAAGTAACTGGAAAAACCCTTCGAGCAGATAACCGACAACTCGTAGTCGATCCGCTTGCGAATATCGTCGGTGACCTCGCCATAGTGTTTCTTCGCCCCCTCATACACCAGTTCCCGCAAGTAATCGTCCGGATTCTTGTTCTCCGGCGGATGGTACACCGGAGCGTAGCGCTTCTTGAGATTCAATTCCACATTGCACCGATGCGCCACCTCGACCGTATTGGCGATCGCTTCAGGACAGTGCTTGAATACCGCCTTCATCTCGTCCGGGCTGCGGAAGTAAAACTGGTTCGATCCGAACGTCAATCGCTTCTCATCCGTCAGCTTCTTGCCCGTATTGATGCACAAGAGAATCTCGTGCGCCCGCGAGTCGTCCTGATTCGTGTAATGAATATCGTGCGTGGCGATCAGCCCCACCCCAAGCCGCTTGGCCAGGGCCACTATCTGTTCGTTGACGAATTTCTGCTCCGGAATCCCGTGGTCCTGCATCTCCAGGTAAAATCGCTTCTCGCCGAACAGGGTCGCATATTCCTCCGCCACCAGCCTCGCCCCGTCCAGGTCCTGACGCATGAGCTTGTCCGGAATCTCGCCCGCCAGGCACGCGCTCGCGCAGATCAACCCCTCGCTGTATTGCCTGAGTATCTCCTTGTCGATGCGAGGCCGATAGTAAAACCCTTCCAGATACGCCAGGCTCGACAGCTTCAGCAGATTCTTATACCCCGTCAGGTTCTGCGCCAACAGCAGCAGGTGATACGACGCCTCTTCGATCCCCTTGGCCTCTTTGTTCCGCCGGTCGCCCGGGGCCACATACGCCTCATACCCGATGATCGGCTTGATCCCCGCCGCCATCGCCTTGGTGTAAAACTCGACCGCACCAAACATGTTCCCGTGATCGGTAATGGCCAGACTGGTCATCCCGAATTCTTTGCACTTTTTGAACAGATCTTCCAGCTGGCTCGCCCCGTCCAGCAGGGAGTAATGGGTATGAACATGCAGATGAACGAACGATTGACTCACGGCAGCACTTCCTCGCATTAAGATCGACATCCACGATCTTAGATGGTGAACGCCAGCCTGTCAATGAAGATGTCGAATGAGGTGGAGGAAGAGGTGAAACCTCCGATGCACACCGATGAACGCCGATAGACCCGAATAAGCTGAGGCGGTTTTATACCCCGCCATGCAAACTCCTCACTTGGCCTGTTTCTGGATGGAGCTTTTCGGTACAAGACGACATCCGCCTTATTTCAGGAAAGCATAAACGTATCCCTGGTAGGTTCCGACATAGACTGTTCCGTCTGATCCAACAACCGGTATGGTAAGGAAATCTCCAGAGTACCACTCCCATTTCACGGTTCCATCTGCGATGACTGAGTAGAGCTTATCCGCAACATAGGGCTCTTCAACCAAAGGTTCGGGATAGTAGTAGGCTGAAGCTCCCTCGAAATGGACAGCCTCTGGTCCGGCAACCGCCGAAGGGTCGCTACCGACTCCTCCCGTACTGTACAGTATTTGCCTGCCTCCATCCAGTCCCGTTGCGTAGATACCTTCGGTGGGGAAGAGCACATATATCTTTCCTGTGGGGCCAATGGGAGGCGAGGGCAGGAGCTCGCCTGGCGATGCGAAGCTGATTTGCTCCGCGCCGTCTGATCGCAACACATGAATCTGGCCTCCCCACAGTCCAACGAAGAGGGGACTGCTTCCCCCCACCACCGGGATCATGACGGAGTTAGGGTCAAAAGAAAATTCCCCTTTCTTATTCCCCCCGGAGTCGAAAGAAAGAATCTTCCTATTCTCTCGAACGTACACCGTCTGGTCTGGACCCACGATTGGCGAGGCTTGGTTCCATCCATTTGACGTGTACTCCCACCGTCTGGTTCCGTCCTGAGAGAAGGAATAGAGTTTCCCAGCCCCTCCGATTCCGGCGCCTCGCAACGTGATCGATCCGACGGGAATCGTGAGGCTCCCTGAAACAACATAAATGGTCTCATCCGCGGCAATAGCTACGTTCGAAAAGGCCTCTTCTCCGGCTAGATATTCCCATTTCTTTGTCCCATCGGGCTTGACGGCATATATCTTCTTGTCTCCCGATCCTACATATACGGTTCCGTCATGACTGACCGCAGGTGAGGAGGTAATCTTGCCCCCCGTGGCAAACGCCCACTTCATCGTCAACCCGTTCGGGTCCAGGGCATAAAGGTTGCCGTCCTCCGACCCGACGTAGATCGTTCCATCGGAACCGATGGACGGCGACGCCCAAATGGCCCCTCCCGTCTTGAACGCCATAGCCGGCTGCGTCGAGGATACAAGAGGATTCTGAGGAACGGGTGAAGGCGAACAACCCCACACGAGGAAGCAAACGCACACCGCCGCTCCAACTGAAGCAACTGCTTCGCACTTTAGCATATCCTATCTCCTTCGTAAACTCACAGGCCAACCCCTCCAATACTCATTGCCGTCAAAAGTTTACAGCGAACGAAATCCGCTCTCACTCCCGCCTGGCAACAAAGATACAACCTGACTTGGCATGGAAACCTGCCGTTAGTGTCACGCTTCCACTTGCCCCGGCAACCAATTCCTCACTTGCACCGCTCTCGACCTCAAAGCTGGGACCGGCAACGATCGATCCGATACATCTCTCCTGATTGAATGGACCGTATATCCTCCTATTGGCCAAGACCAAATCATTCGTCAGTTCAATTTCATAGATGTCGAATCCATACCCGACTGTGATCCAGTCAGTCAGGAGTTTGACGGTAACTGTATCTCCATTTACAGGCCCCGATGTGAAGTCTCCCAGAGTTCCCGTATACGAGTATATCTCATTTCCCCCTCTATCCAGAACCTTTGCCGCATCTGGAGATACTGTCTGGAAATCGCGGAATCGCACCTTCAATCCTGTCGCCCCCGGCACAGACAACGTGACTGAATAGGTTCTATTGTTCTCGTAGGCATGCGGCGTTGAATAAGGTAAGTTGCCCACGCTCGATGTTACAGCACCCGCAAAATCAATCGGAGCCTCTATTCCTACGGAATTAAATGCAGTATTGACCGCATTCGCCTCACTAGACCCGATCCCATAGAGGTCCTCTGCTGCTGCTATTATCGCGTCTTTTCCCGAGTCGAAATCTGTTGCCAACGTAATGTAATCGCACAAGGCCGTATATAGGATCGCTTCTGTCTTATAGATGCCAATCTGCATAGCAAGATTGTAGAATGCTTTACCGGGAATGCCTAAGTTGATGTGGACACCACCGTTATCGCGATTATTCACGTCAAGGTAATAGTCTCGATACCGATCCGGATACGGAGTATTTGGATCTCCCGCTGAGAACCGGAAGTAGCACAGGCTTGGTGCATCAAGCCGACGAGTCATATTCGCATAGGTATAGGTATCCTCGCCATGCCCCCAGTCATTGGGATCTACCATACAACCCCAGAAGTCGCTGAATGCCTCATTCAGAGCCCCAGGTTGGTCTTGATAATAAAGCCCATTGACCTCGAAATAATGCATACCATGTCCATACTCGTGAGCACAAGTATCTAGCGACAATCCCCAAGGCCTCCTGTTGGGAGCAAGTCCATCCCCAAAGGTGATTTCATCCGGCAAGTCATAGGCATCGTCCGGGGGTATATAGGCAGACTGAGTCGTGTACAACCCCACTGAACTCACGTATGCCCGCTGAACCGTGATTCTCGTCACTCGATTTGGATTGCCATCCATGTTGTCCCTCCCGAATCTGTTCAGGAAGTAGTTGTGGACGACCGTCAGATTACTTCTTGTCGGCTGTGCAATATTGGGGTCATTGTCAAATTCTTGGTTCGTCATCAACCTAGCCGGACGATTCGCCGATTGCTCACCATGGCACATCTGTGTGTTGAATGAATACACGGTGTTATCCCATTTCCAAAAAATCTCTCCCTCACGCGCGTCAACGTAGTAATCCCAATGTTCAAAGGGTTCCTTCGATATGACCGTCACTTTCCAAGCCAACCGCCCTTTGTAGACAACCAACCCAGCGGTGGTCGCCTCCTCATACCGCAGCATCAATCCCAGATCACTTTTGGCGATGAATATGGCGGCAAGATCGTCAATCGTAGGTTTGGGGTCGACATTCACGAACTGAGGGCTCCCAGCCACTGCCGTAACCTCGTTGTTGTCGCCTACGTGAACTTTCAAACCGCTACCGCAAATCGGGATACCGTGCATCCGCTGCGTTGCGTACACGATGGTTTTATGTGAATACGCATCCCTCTTCACTCTGGAAACGACAAAGTCATGCGACGCCGGAATGTCCAGAGCGTCTCCGTACATCTTCAGGAATGACGTGGCCACCTCTTCAGTCTTCATGATCTGAGGATAGCAAAATCTCCCTTTCATGATAGACGGAATTCCTATGCCACGTTTCATCTTCATTTCAACAGGATCTGCTGAAGCTGCCTCAAGGACTTGCAGTTTGGTTCGATCTACCGGAAGGGCCTGGGAAGGTAGGATGAGAAGGACTGCCGAGAACACCACGAGAAACATGGCACGTTTTGTTGATCTATTCATGTCCGACCTCTCTTAAGTGTCTTGCTGTTGTCTTAATACGCAATTCAACTGGAATTTTTTCGTCTGATTTTGTGCGAGACTC
>CAZLZE010000138.1:0-13177 GCA_964563935.1 uncultured Phycisphaerae bacterium
TCGGGCGGACTACGCCGGGTTGGTCGTGGTGCAGAGCTTCAATCTGCAGGACCCTGCCATCCAGGCGGCGCTCAATCACGATTACAGTACGTTCGCGGAGGGCGAACTGCGGCTTCGCCAGAAACTGGGCCTTCCTCCATTTTCGCGGCTGACGCGGATCGTGATTCAGCACCTGAAGGTGACGCACGTGAAAGAGGTTGCGAGCGACGTCGCCAAGCACCTGAACGAACTGGCCAGGACGATGAAGGGCGTGCAGGTGATCGGTCCGAACCCGTGTGTGATGCAACGGCTGAGGAATCGGTACCGGTATCAGATTCTGATCAAGTGTCCGAACGGGCAGGTGATGCGGGAGTTTCTGACGAAGGCGCGGACGGACAAATCATTCAAGCTGATGCGCCGGGAGGTACTGGTCGACGTGGACCCGGTGGATTTGCTGTAAACAAATACGGATAAGAAGGCAGCCGGGTACGAGAGAAAAGAGAACTCGCCGCCAAGCATCAGAAGAGAATATTCTGAAAGATGGGGAGGGTGTCGGAGGGAGTAGGGGTCGGAGTGGGACTGGAGGTTATTTCACTGCCCGTACCGATATGGTAGGCGATTTTCGTGACGTAGAGCAAAAGCGTATTGCGCAGAATACCCAGGAAAAGTACGGTCAGCATGGCGCCGTAGCCGTCGATGTCGAAGAGCAACAGCATGAGACCGAAGATGACAAGCAGGGGCAGACCTTCGCGGACGATGAATCCCCATTGGGAAACATGGGACCAGGAATCGAGGAAACCGAGCAGCGAGGCGACGGCGACACACTTGAGCACGACGCTGGCGAAGTGGTTGAACTCGAACTCGGCGAATCGCTGGGCCAGCATACATCCGACGAAGATGAGGGCGGATTCGACGAGGATGAGGATAGCCTGTGCAGCCAGACCTTGTAGCCCTTCCATTTTGAAGATGAGAAGAATCCCGACGATGATCATGGCGGGGGGAACCAGCCAGTCGATGATAAAGTCCTTGGGACTGGGCGCGGCGGCTTCTTCGGATGCCGACTTGTCCTCGGTGTCGGCCTTGGCGGCCTTGCCGGTGATGGCGAACGCGGTGTGCGACGTATCGGTATTCTTGCCCGGCTCGTTCTCGTCGAACTGAACCTTCATCCGCTTTCCGAGCTTGGTGTTGTATCCGCAAGCCATGCAGACGACGGCGTGGTCGGGCATCTCGGCCTTGCAGAGCGGGCAGGGGTTCTTGGCCTTGTCGGCGCGCTTCTTTTCGCGGAAGACAGTCTGTTCGGTCTTCTGATCGGACTCGCCCGTGGGGTCCTGAAAGACGATCTTGGTCGAGCCGAAGTAAAAAATATCGCGGTTGGACAGGACGTGGGTCTTGACGGCCCTTCCCTCGACATAGGTCTTGTTGCGGGAGTCCAGGTCGGTGACGATCCATCGGCCCTTTGCGCCCTTTTCAATGCGGGCGTGGATGCGGGAGATGGCGGGCAAGTCGATGGCGATATCCGCCTGAGCCGATCGCCCGATGTTCATGACGGTTTTGTTGAGCTCAAAATGCTCAACTCGTCCGTCCGGAAAATAAACCTCAAGGAAAGCCATACAGACCACTCCTGGTTAGTGCCGACACCGCACGAGCGTTATCTTGGCACAAATTGCGCCCGTAGTCAATATCCTACCGAGAAGAAACAGCCGTTTGTATGGGAGGAACCGACCGCGAAGGCTGTGTGTGAGAAATGGTGGTGCTGGAGGAATCTGGAGTATATTTGGCCGGCGCGGAGGTAGTGGTCGTTGGCCGAGTGGTCGCGGACGGGACAGCCAGGCGACCAATCGCCTTCTGGAGATTCAGATAGAGAATTTTACGATTCAACTTCTCGCTGGTGTATTGAAGCTGTGCGATCAGGAGACGATCCTGGGCGATGAGTTGCTCGAGATTCGTGGCGAGTCCGACCTTGAACGACTCGACAGCCTGACGATAGGCATCGTCGGCGGCTTGGAGTTCCACAGCGAGCTCGCGGAGTCGGGCTCCTCCGGCTTCGAAGTTCTGGAGGGCAATCTGAACGTCTTCGTTCACTCTCCGTCGGATGAGGGACTCATTGAGCCTTGCCTGTCGAAGTACCGACCATGCGGTACGAATATTGGCTTCGATGCGTCCACCCGTAAAGATCGGGACGTTTATATTGATGAACCCATTCCAGTCGACCTCTTTCGGCAGGCTTTGGCGGGTGATGAAGTAATTGACGTTCAGCCCGGCGGAAGGGAGGTACTGTCGTACAGCGGCCAGGAGGTTTTGCTGGGCGGCGCTAATCTGGGACTCGGCGGCCTGGATGTCCCGACGATTCGCGGCGGCGATGGTCTGAAGTTCGCCAAGGCAGGGGATCTTTTCAGGGATCACGAACTGATCGATTAGCGGACCGGCGACACAGGGCTGGCCGATGAGGAAGGCGAGGACGGCGCGTCCGTTCTGAGCGTCGTTTTTCGCCCGGATGAGCATAACGCGGGTGCCGGAGGCCTGGGCCTCGGTCTGGGAAACATCAAGCAAACGGGCGAGCCCGACTTTCTGTCGCGTCTGCATGTCACGTACGCGATCTTCCTGTACGGCTACGGAGTTCTTCAGGACGTCGACCTGCTGCTCGGCGCGAAGGATCTGGTAATACGCCTGGGCGACCTCGAGAAGGATATTCTGCTGAAGGTCGAGAAGCAGGGCGCGACGGGTCTGGATATTGGCGGCGGCCTGGCGGATGGCGGCAACGTCTCGAAAGCCGTTGAAGACGTTGATCTGGGCGTTCAGGGGCAGGTCGAACGTGCGGCTGGGGACGGACGGAGCGAGAAATCCCGCGATTCCGCCGGGTGCATACTTGTCCTGCTGAAAATAAGTTGGAGCCAGTCCGATGACGGGCAGAAAGGCGGCGAAGGCGCGATCCTTATCGATTAAAGCTTGGAGATAATCCTCGCCGCTGATGGCCAGACGCTCGTTGTGGAGGTTCGCCAGCGCCATCGCCTGGTGGAGCGACAGTGCGGCATTGGGATCGCATGTAACGGGAGCGGGGACGTCCTCGTCGAGGACCTGTCGATAGGTGTTGACTTCCTTCTGCTGGTCAACGCAGCCGACCAGAGTCAATAAGAGAGCGAGCGCACATACAAGCTTCGACATACGGTGCCCCTTTTCCCGCTTGCTCTGCTGAACGTTCCCCAACGGGTCATTGCGAGGAGTCTGCAACGAAGCAATCTGGCCCTGTGACGCTCAACCCGTCCGTACGCCAGATCGCCACGGCCATTGGAATGGCCTCGCGATGACACCGTTGCATGGTTTCAACAGGGCAATACACATTGCAGGATTGTAATCCGAGGTGAGGTATTTCTCAAAGAGGAAATCCCGGCTGCGGAAGATCAACTCAGCCGGGGGGCGGTGACCCAATGCGAGAGTCGTATTGACGCTTGGGATATCGATAGTCGCCGATGGGGACTATCCCCAGCACACGTTGCCGTGGAAGATGACTTTCCGTTCACCTTTGACGATTGTTCCGATGGGGTAAGTATCGTGACCCGTCTTCAAAAGGTGCTGGCGGATCGGCTCGACGCCGGCTGGATCGACCACGAGAGTCATTCCCACACCCATGTTGAACGTTCGGAGCATATCGCGCTGATCGACGTTGCCTGTGTCGCGAATGAGTTTGAAAATGGGCAGGATGCGAATATCCGGCAGGTTAATCGACGCGTTCATGCCATCGGGAAGGACCCGGTTGAGGTTCCCCTCGATGCCTCCGCCGGTGATGTGGGCCATACCGTGGAGGCTGGGGTTGTCAAATAGTCCGCGAAACGCCTGGTAATAGCAGGTATGAGGTTTCAGAATCGCGTCGATAAAGGACTCGCCGGCGACCTTTGCCTGCACGAGGTGGGGATGGGCAGCCATCAGGGCGCGAACGAGCGAGTACCCGTTGGTGTGCAGACCATTGGACGCCACTGCCAGAACCACATCGCCTTGTCGGATGCCGGAGCCGTCGATGATCTTGGATTTTTCGACCACGCCGACGATGCTGGAGGTGAGGATATACGTGCCTGCATCGAGAACCCCCGGCTGTTCGGACGTTTCACCGCCGGTAAGCGTACAGCCTTGTTCGCGGCAGGCGGAGGCGAGCGCGTCGACGATTTCATTGACGACTTCCTTCTCCAATCGGCCGCAGATGACCGCGTCCTGGACCGCCAGGGGCGTAGCGCCCATGACGATGATGTCGTTGATCAGATGGTTGATCATATCGTAACAGATGGAGGTAACACGCTTATACAGGAACGCGAGCTTCTGCTTCGAGCCGGGTTCCTCGGTCTTCAGGACGAGCACGGGATGCTCATAATCAGGGAACCGTCCGTCGAACAGGGTGGCAAATGCCCCGATCTTGTTCAGAACCCGATGATCTGAGGTTGCCAGGCTCTTGGCCATCCGCTTCTTCGCGGCGTCGGCCGTGTCAATGCTGACACCGGACTTTTCATATGAAAACTGCTCCTGCATTTGGTCTCCTCGCTGGGCGAATTTCGCTTCTCATTGCGTTAATCAATGTCGCTTCCACCCGCCGATACGGGTAGAATTTCCGAGAGTTTTCAAGTATATCACGGTGCGTATGGGACGAAAAAGGTTTTTGGTCAAAATATTGATGCTTTTCGGACTGGCCGTATTGGGTGCGGGATCTGTCCCGCGTGGCGAATCCGATGTCAAACCGGGCGGAGCGGTGATTTTCGTGCTTGATGCGTTCGACGGCGGCGAAAATCACGGGCAGGACGTCTCAGACGTGGCGGCTCGAGCGTGCCTGCATCGGTGCGGGATCCGGAAGATTTCCCTGGGAACGTCGGTGGATCGGGAACGATACCTGGACGCCATGTCGGACGTTCTCGCCTACGCCCAGGTCCATCCGGAGACGCGAATCGTCGTCAATATGAGTTTCGGCAGTTATCGGCCGGACGAGCGGGAAAGATTGCTCGTGCGAGCGATGATTGATCGTGGGATTGTCGTCGTCGCGGCCGCGGGGAACGATGATACCGATGTGCCGATGTACCCAGCCGGTTACGACGGGGTAATCGCGGTGGCGGCGATTAACGGGGATGTCAAGGCGGGATATTCAAACTATGGATCCCATGTTCTGCTCGGGGCGGAAGGCTTTCTGCGGTCGCAGGTCGCGAAACGTGAGGACAGGGTGCGAGGATCCTATCGCGAGGAGAGCGTGACGTGGCTGATCCATGGCGGAACGTCGTTTGCCGCGCCGCGGGTGAGTGGATTCTGCGGATATGTTCTGAGCCGTCGGCCCGACTTGCCGGCGGCGGAATTGAAAAGGCTGTTGAGGCAGACGGCCAGGCCGTTGCGCGATGATTACCGATTTGTGCTCGGGAAACTTGGGGCGGGGCGACTGAGCGAGTTCGGTGTCCTCTACGCGGTGGATCCGGGGTTCCGGCAACTGGTGTGGAGTCATTTGTCGGGTTGGATTCCCTTCCTGGCGATCTGGAGTGTGGCATGTGTGCGAGGGTGGCGGCGAGGTGAATTGTTTGCGCCGGCGGTAGAAGGGATCTTTCTGGCGGTGCTCATCGTTGTGCTGCAATCCGTGGCTGTATGGACGTGGGGCGAGGTACAAGGGCGAGTTGCGGGAATCGGGATCTGGGCGGCTGCGGGTGTCGTGTGGGTCATCGTACTCGTCGTGCGGTGGCGGGAGCGGGTTTTCGTACGCGACTACGTGCTTGATGAGGAGACGTTGCAGCGGGTGACACGCGAGGATCCCGTCAGCGGCGCGAGGCATCTTCGACGCGGGGATGTGGTGCTGCTGCTGATCCGGGAAAGGGGTATTCGGCCGGATTTGGCAGAGCGAATCGTGGACAAGCGACTTGATCTGGCGTAGGAGAGACGGGGTCCACCCTACATCAGGCGTTCGCAGGCGAATCGTGCGCCTGCAGGAGCAGGGCATGGGCGGACATGCCGGCGCCGAAGGCCACCATGCCGCACCAGTCGCCGGGTTCCACTCCGTCTTTAAGGATTTCATTCAGGACAAAACCGACGGTGGGGGAGGACATGTTGCCGTACATGGCCAGGACGTCCCGGGTCGTGCGGAGCTGACGTTCGGTCAGACCGACCTCATCTTTGACGGCGTTGATGACGTTATTCCCTCCCGGGTGGATCGCCCAGTGGCGGATCTGGTGCGGTTCGAGTCTATGCCGCCCGAGCAGATCGTTCAAGACCTGGGCAACAACCTTGCCCGTGATCCCAGGGAGCTGAAGCGAAAGCTGATTGTGCAGTTGACCTCGCTTGTAGACGTAGCGTATGTGTTCCCGATACTCAGGGGCATGACGGCTGGCGAAATCGATCATCGCGAGCCCCTGTGGACGATTCCACAGGACGATCGCCGAAGCACCGTCGGCGAAGAGCGCGTTGGAAATGATCAGGCTCAGGTCGTCCCCCATCTGAAACGTCCCGGTGCATATCTCCACGGCAATGCTGAGGATGGCCCCTTGCCGTGACTGATTCAACAGGCCGCTGGAGATCTGGAGGTTCGGAACTGCCCCGCCGCACCCGCCGCCCACCATGTCGTGGGCCGGTATCGTCGCTTTGAGACCCAATCGTTCCACGAGATACGTGGAAAGCCCGGGGCAGATGTATCCGGTACACGTATTGACCACCAAGCCTGTGATGTCCTCAACGCCCAGTCCGGCCTGTGCGATCGCCTTGCGGGCCGACTGATCGGACAATTCAATGGCCCAACGGGTGAATCGGGCGATCCGGGCGTCCGGATCTTCGTCGACGAGTTCTTCCGGTCGGTCGACGGCGAACCGGCGACGAAGGACGCTGGGATGGCTGAAGACCTTCTTCAGCACGCTCAAGCTTCGCGAGTTCAACCGGTGACCATAGTTGTTCCGGATGGAGGTTGCGATCTGGTCCTGGTCCATGGTGCACGGAGGACAGGCCACCGCCAACGCGCCCAAGTGTGTTCTCACAGTCTCCATGTCAGACTCTCATTCCAAACATACGCAATGTCCTGCGGATCAACCGCGTGTGTCTCCAGATTGGGTGTCGCACTCCCAGCCGATGTCCGATGCGGTGAACCGTCGGAACGATGGGAAGAGCGAGAGATTCAGAATCGAGAAAGTTCAAATGGCTTGCGACAGCGTTCTGCAGGGTTTGGGCGAGCCATTGCTTGTCCAGTTGAGGCGAGAGGTAGAACACCGGGTCCAGCATCTCTGAGGGCGGCATGGTGAGAAGTCCCTGCTCCCGGGCGATCCTCTCCAGTTCGGTTCCGGGGTAAATGCGGAGCCCGGCGCCGAAGAATGCGACATCGTTGGGTCGAATGACGCGGCGGGCGAAGTCAAGTGTCTCACTGACCGTGTCGGCGGTCTCGCCGGGTCCGCCCAGCAGGAATATCCAGACGCAGGGCAGATTGTTCCGTCGAACACTCTCGGCGGCGCGGCGAACATCGTCAGCGGTGAACCCTTTCTTCAGACCGCTAAGAACGGTGTCCGAGACACTTTCCACCGTCATCCCTATCCCGACGAACCCAGCCGTTTCCATGGCCGACAACAGTGCGTCGTCCACGTGGGACGGGTTCAGTTCCAATGTCTGAAGGTGGGCCCGGGAAGAAAGATCAGCCAGCTTCTCACAGATGGTCATGGCATGGTCGTAAGGTGAGTTAAAAACGTTATCCACGAATTCAATGTCGCGCAATCCGGCGGCAACGAGTTCCATAATTGCGTCCGCGACGGTATCCGGATCGCACAAATGATAGTCACGCCCTTCGCTGACGGAGTAGGTGCAATATATGCAATCGAAAGGACATCCCCGCTTGGTCTGCACCGGAACGGTCGACAGATTCGCCATATAGGTCGCTGTGTCGATCCACCGTCCGAAGTTGGGAACGATACACTGCGTGTAGACGTCAGACATGTCCGGCGGGACTCGGTTGAACTTCCCGTTGGCGATCCACGCCACACCGGGCAGGCCTCCGGGGCTCTGATTTCGCCGGAAGTACCGCAGCATGCGAGGGAACACGGTCTCTCCATTGCCCAGGACAGCCCAATCGGCTCCGCTATAACGGAGAAATTCCTCAGGCATCAGGCCGACCGCCGCGCCGCCCAGCACCACCGTTGCCTGTGTCCTGCTGCGGATGGTCGCCATCAGATCCGGCAGGTCCTGAAAATAGACGGCTGGATGATGTATGTCATTGTTGTCGATATTGCGGACGGATATCCCAACAACATCAGGCGTCGACTCCGCCAATGCCGATTCCAAGGCCTTGACCGGATGATCCTGGAACATCATATCCAGCATTCTGACATCGTGGCCCTCCTGGTAGGCGGCATCGGCGACGATGCAGGCACCAAGCGGCATGACGCAGAACGGCTGGTGATTCCGATTGATACTGATGATAAGGACTCTCATTACTCCCCCGGAGCCTTGGGTAATAGGCCAATACCTTCCCAGTTACCCGCTGAGATACCTGTGAGCGACACAGATACGCGTCAATGCTTATATTGGTTCCCTGTGGGTTGGGTTGTCTGGACGCCACCGTCCTTCTTGCTGCCTTCCTGGCGATGCATCATCGGGCACATTGCGCACATCATCGGTCCAGCACCCTTGCCACCCTCTTTCATCTGATGGTGCTGCATCATCTTTTCACACACCGTCTGGTGTATCTGCTGCATGGTCACTGAGCGTCCGATCGGACCGACAAGCTTGCCCTTTTGATTGGCGGTGAGGACTGCCATGGCCTTCTGACGGGCTTCGACTTCTATCTGGTGAAGAGTCTGTTTTTGGTCGTCCGTAAGCTTCAGGGCATCGCTCTGACTGAGAATTATGGCCGGGCTGTCCATTCGAATCTTGGCGTTGGACAGCACCTGTAACTGGCGGATTCTGTCTTCCGAAACCCCCATTTTATGTAGTCTGTCTGCCTGCTCTTTCACCATTGTTTCACCATCCTGGGAGTCTGCGCAGCCTTCCGCGGAGCAGACCGCGGAGTCACCGGTCCCGGAATCGGACATCTCGTCGACGGCCATATCCGCAGATTGTTCCTCGGCAATCGCAGCGTAGATACAGAGTACCGTGATGAATGTGAATATGAACCCCAATTGGATTAAGTAACGCTTCATGTTATTCCCCCTAAAGACAAAAATCTGTGACATGCTTTCCCGCCGCTTGGCGGGACCCCTATAGGCACAGTATACCAGCCTCCGGCAAAAATGCAAAATCCTTTATGATCTATACTTCACCTCGCCGATGAATAGAAATCGCGGCAAATGACAAAGGACGCCAACTTTTTAATGAAAATTCTGCAGAATTGCGATAAAATATATATTGTTTGGCACTTTGGGGAAGTAACGCAGTAATTGTGAGGGTCATGACGTGCAGGAAGGATACTATATACTTCTAGACCTGAAAGGTCGTCGTTGCGTCGTTGTCGGAGGGGGATCGATCGCTACACGGAAGGTGGATGCCCTCTGTCGGTGCGAAGCGGACGTGCACATCGTTGCGCCCCGGTTCTGCGACATTCTTGCGAATCGGAAGGATGTGACGCTGCATCAGAAAGAGTATGAAAAATCCGATCTGGCCGGCGCCACATTGTCTTTTGCTTGCACGGATAATCATGACCTCAACCATCAGATCGTCGCCGATTCTCGCGAGATGCGGACGCTGTGCAACGTGGTTGACGATCCGGAGTGGTGTGACTTTACCGTGCCCGCCGTTCTGAAGCGGGGTCCGATCCTGATCGCGGTGGGAACAGCCGGCGCGTCTCCGTACCTTGCGGGACGGATTCGCGACCTCATTGGAGGCTGGCTTGATCGTGCATATGAACCGTTTGCCCGCCGTCTGGCTGCGCTTCGCCCGGTGATCATCAACCGGATCGGACGCATTGAATTCCGAAAGGCCATCTTCCAACAGCTCGCGGGTCGTGAAAGCTTCGATCGTTTCAAACGCGAAGGATCCGATTCCTGGTGTGACTGGATCTCGCAGACCACGCATCGGGAATTGAGCACGGAAGAGGTTTCCGCCATTGCCGCCTCGGTCATCAGGCACCGGACGGAGGAGAACACGGACGGAGCGGCTCTTCACGAGACGGGCGGACATTCAGGTCTGATCACCCCACCCTATTTTCCAGGACCCGGCCAAGCAACTGATACGGCTGCTCGCCCGACCGCATAAGGGCCTCCTGCATCGATTCGATGGTCTGAACGTACATTCCGCCCGCCTGAACTTCAGCGGCGCAGTTCTCCCCCATATCCGACAGATAAGTGGCTGCCATCTCGAGATGAAACTGCAACCCCAGGGCCGGACCATATTCGAATGCCTGATGCTTACAGGCCTGCGAACTGGCCAGCAGTCGTCCCTTGTCCGGGATCGAGAATGTCTCCCCATGCCAGTGCAACGCGGTAAACGTTTCGGGTATGTCTCGGAAGCATCGACTGGTGCGGGCCGCATCCGGAAGCAGCTCGATCGGGAAAAATCCGATCTCGCGATAACCCATCGGCTTGACGGTTCCTCCGAGCACTTGGGCGATCATCTGGGCCCCCAGGCAGATGCCGAGAACGGGTTTGTCCGCACGGATCGTCGTTCGCACCAATTCCTTCTCATCGACAAGCCAGGGCAGATCGTCGTTTACACTCATGGGACCGCCCAGGACGATCAGGGCATCAAAGTCGCTCTGATGGGGGATCGCGCAGTCCGCGTACATGGGCAGAACGGTCAGCTCGTCCCCTCGCTCGCGGGTCCATCGCTGGATGTTTCCAGGCGGCTCGAACGGCACGTGTTGTGTACAGACGAATTTCATCAGTGTGCAGACGGCTTGCCGAGCATGGGGGCGATTTCGTTGAGCTTGCTCTCCATGAGCGGTTTGGTCTTGGCTTCGAGGTTCAGGCGGAGCAGCGGCTCGGTATTGCTCTTGCGCACATTGCACCACCAATCGGGATACTCGATTGTGATACCGTCAAGGTAGTCGATCTTG
Source organism: uncultured Phycisphaerae bacterium (assembly GCA_964563935.1). GTDB lineage: Bacteria > Planctomycetota > Phycisphaerae > JAAYCJ01 > JAAYCJ01 > JBAZZQ01. The sequence goes on from CAZLZE010000138.1 coordinate 10,952, forward strand.
CCGTCTTTGTATTTTTCGGCCAGGGCCGCGATGCGCTCGTCCTTGTCCTCCGCGGTGAAGTTTCGTTCGCCCGAGGCGGAAAATCGCTTCAGCGGCGAGATGAGCTTGCTCACGGATTTACCCGATTCCGTCAGGATGTTGAGGACCGTGGCGATGGCGAGAAATGCCGAATCGCAGTACCAGTTGTCGCGGAAATAGAAGTGCCCGGACAGTTCGCCTCCGAAAGCGGCTTTGGTGTCCGCCATTGTCTTCTTCATGAACGAATGTCCCACACGCTCGCGACGCGGAACGCCGCCCGCCTTCAGAACTTCTTCCTTCACCACCCAACTGCTGCGAAGATCGTACACGATGGTTGTTCCCGGCGTCTGCTTGATAAAATACCCGGCGAGAAGGGCGGTCAGGAGGTCCGACGCTACGGGCATGCCGTTTTCGTCCACCAGTACAACCCGATCGCCGTCGCCGTCCATGCAAATGCCCAGATCCGCCTTCTGCCGACGCACTTCCTCCCGCAGTTGCTTGAGATTGGCCTCGACGAGCGGGTTCGGGTCATGCACGAAATCGCCCGTGTGCTCGAAGTTCAATGTCGTTACCTGCAGGTCCTTCATGTCGCCGAAAACGATGGGCCAGTACTTGCCGCCCATTCCGTTTGACGCGTCCACGACGATCTTCAGTTTCCGCACGGGCTCCTTGATGAATTTGCGGATGAACGCCTTGTATTCCTTGGAAATGTCGCGTGTGGTCAACTCGGCCTGGGGGACCGAACTGCGGGGCGGCGTCGCCTGGGCGATCCGCTTGATCTCCTGCAGACCAGTGTCCTGACCGATGGGCTTTCCGCCAGCCCCGGTGATCTTAAAACCGTTGTAGTGTCCCGGATTGTGACTGGCTGTGGTTTGAACCGCGCCCGCCGTCTGCAGATAATTGACGGCGAAGTAGATCTGCGACGTGTCGATCATGCCAACGTCGATCACGTTCATCCCCGCCGACAGCACACCGTCGATGAACGCCTTGGAGAGGCTCGGACTGCTCTTTCGCATGTCCCTGCCGATCGCCAGCACGTTGTGCTTCGCGTCGCTGCGGGCATATCCCGAAAGCTGGCTGCGAAAGAAATTCGCCGTCGCGTTTCCGATCCGCCACGCCGTCTCCTCGTTCAACTGATCCGGATACGTTCCGCGGATATCATACGCTTTGAAAATCTTGTCCATGACTACTCCCCTTGAAACTGGTGTTTCTTCTTTAAGTATGGGTTTCTGTTCACGGTCCTGGAATCTGCACTCCCGGCAAACCGAAAAATGCCGCATCTGCCTGGCCTTGCACACGGCTTCACTGATCGTGTACGCTTGTCCAGGGCACGTCCGTTCATATTCGTTTGGATTCTTCTCTACCATAGACGATCATTATATCCGTCGCGGGGGCATATTCAATAACGAGACTCGATGGTTTATCACCTCATCTTGAAAAATAACGCCGCACCGCGTATAATGCCTGTCATGACAGTTGTAGCATAAAGGACCACAATGACTAGAGAAACCATGCGACGACACGCCTCGGATAATCAGTACCTCCACAAGGACTTTCACGGCGCCTTGAGCGCGGGGATCGAGTACATCCACTCGCACTACGGCCAGGATGCGGTACGCGAATACCTTCGGCAGTTCGCCTCGACCTTTTATTCGCCCCTCAACGCCGACATCAAGACAAGAGGGCTCGCGGCCATCAGGGAGCATATGGAAAACATTTACAAACTCGAGGGCGGACGAATTCGCATCAGTTTCACCGAAGACGAGATGATTCTCGACGTCGAAGCCTGCCCAGCCGTCATGCACATGAAGGAACACGGATACAAAGTCGCCCGCCTGTTCGGCGAAACTGTTCGCACGGTCAACGAGACCATCTGCGACGGTACGCCATTCGCCGCCGAACTGCTCGAGTATGACAACAACACCGGTCGCAGCCGCCAGCGGTTCTTCCGACGCAAATAACGAAAGGTAAATGAAAAAATGATCCCCTGCACGGAATTCATCCCCGCGTACAGCGAACTCTTCAAGTTTCTGGAACGAAAGGGCGGCAAGCAAGCGGTCCTCGATTTCTGGAATTACCTGTCCGACAGTTTTCTGGGCAATCTGCGCGATAATGTCGTGAAGCACGGGATTCGCGGCTGCTGGCTTTACTGGAGCCGCACGCTCAACGAGGTGGCCGCCGAGTTCAGCATGGAACTCGACGAAGATG
>CAZLZE010000139.1:0-13133 GCA_964563935.1 uncultured Phycisphaerae bacterium
AAGATGTGTTCTATGAGCCGCCACCAAACCTTCAACTATGAAGGGGACATAATCCATCGTCTTCTCATGGCCCGTCATCAAGTTATTGGGATCTTGTGCATTATCCACGTCAGGAAGATGCCCGAAACCATGCCCAAGTTCATGGGCCATGGTATTCATCAGGTGCGCCACGTCCATGGATATGGTCTTGACAAAAACATACTTTGTGCCCGATGCACTGCTGATTCCCATGATACTACCATCGGAGAATTTCTGTACCACAAAAATACAGTAGTCATAATTGGCTGTCAAATCCGCTAGGCCCTCAATGATCTTCCGCTGCTCATCATTGGGGAAGGATCCTCCCGGAACGGCCTTGAGCTTTCCATCAAAGTCCAGATCATAGTTCACCATCACAAAATTCTCCGGGTCTTCTGGATTCTCCACGTAATTTGACGCGCTCCAGGCGTGGTCCCCGGCAACACACTGGTTAAAAACGACATTGTTGAGGTAGCTTGGAAAGCTACCCGGGTCGCTGGAGTCATCCGAGACGAACGTTCCAGGAAAATTGGTGTCGACGTCGTTGCCTTGGTGTTGCAGATGCCGTCGTCACCCGTATTGACTCCTTGGGAATCAATTTCGTCATCTGCGGTGCTACCGTTGTTTTCGCCATCGCCTGGGCCTACATATGTGTCTCGTTCACCATTAGAACCGTTTCCAACGCATAGGGCGTAGGGCTTCCCCATACCCACTCGGGAGATTCCGTTCAGCCACTCGTCGTTGCCCACCCGTGCTGATTCGCATATCCCATTGGAACCCGTGATAATACACCCGCCCACTATACTATCGTCTCCACCCGGCACTGAGTCCAGAATGTTGTCCGATCCCGGACCAATGCAGGGAGTATTCGGTTCACCTTGGTTCATGGGGATAATCTGAACATCATCGTTCTCCTCGCCCACGTAGAAAATTCCGATGCTCTTTCCTGCCATCTGCACGTATGAAACCAGATTGAGCAGACCTGTGATATCTCCGTCAGTAGTGTATAGCCTTGACTTCAGACTCCCTTCGGCACGGTAATTCGGTGCACCCACGAGTATCCCTTCATGCTCTTCATCGGGTGTAGCCAGGGACACAACGAAGTTGTTGTCGGCAACAAAGTTTGTGATAGGAAGGACAGCCAGTGGTCGGGTCCACGCCGAAACGGAATCGAAACCATTTGCCTTGATTGATTTCCAGGGGTTGCCCTGTGAGAAATCATCAAACCCGTATTTCTGTCCCCCACCGGCAGAAAATATGGTCAAGGCCAAGTCTAGACAGAAGGAAGCATGTGATGTCGGATGAGAGGAGCATACTGCATTAAAACTGGCACTCTCAGGCGCATTCCCGGCTATATAGTATCCACTGGAAGTGAACTGTCCGAGTCCAGCAAGCTTCGTGAAGGTTACGCCCGCAGTACAATCTGGTGGATTTCGCGTTACCAGATACTGGGATATGCTGCACCCCATCCCACTCGACCATGGAACAGCCTTACTCGACGGATTGAACTCCACATGGCAGGCGCCGCCCCCACCGCCACTCGTACCTGAAGTTCCCGACGTACCGCTTGTCCCAGTGGTCCCCCACGTTCCCCTTGTTCCCGACGGCCCAGAGGTGCCGGACGTTCCTGACGTACCGCTCGTCCCCGATGTGCCACTCGTTCCCGATGTCCCGGACGTGCCGGACGTTCCACTGGTTCCGGAAGTTCCACTCGTGCCGCTGGTACCCGAGGTTCCTGACGTGCCGCTCGTACCTGATGTACCGCTGGTCCCAGAAGTCCCCGATGTTCCGCTGGTGCATCCGGCGGTCATCGGCTCGATCAGGGCCTTGTTCGCCCAGGCCGAAATATCGTTGCTCCGGACTTTGATCCCGGCCACACCCCCTTCGTATGGGGTCTTGGCCCTTGCCCCTGCCGAAGCTCTTGCGCCACTCACCTTCCTGCCCGAGGACATTGGCAATCCATCCCAGGCCGCTCCGTTGATGATCGGATCGACCGTCTGGATTCCTCCCTCTGGCTGGATTCCCATCGACTGCAGCTTTCCATTGAGTTCCTGGGTCAATGCGTCCGATCGCTTGGCATACTGCAGATCATTCGGGTTCAACAGACTTTGTCGCCAGCGATAGGCGGCGGCCACATACGAGGCCAGCCATGCTTCCTGGGGTCGGGACTTGAACCGCTCAACCGCTTCCCGCCCCGCCTCGGCCAGCACGCGATCCGCCCGGCCAATATCTCCACGCCGCCGATACACCTCCGACAAATAATAACGTGCGATAAATCGCGACGGGGCCACCGCATACGGATCGTTCGACGAGTCGAGAACCGGACGAGCCATCAAGCTTAGGATCGATCCTTCCGCCGAAGCCAGTTTACCTTCCAGTATGTCCAGATATGCCAGATTCAGCCGCGTCCATGACTCGAACCGGTCCGTTGTACGCAGGATCAACTCAGTTCCCAGAACCCGACGAGCCTCGGTGAGTCAACCCGCTCGGGCGTAGTTCAACGCCAGGCTATTGCGGATGGGCGAGGCGTAGTCCGAAACCGGATGGGCGGCCAGAAACTCCTCGTAGGGACGAATAATCTCGTCCACGGACGAGGCCTGTGCCCCAGTCAGGACCGTGTGCCTAGCCTGACGGTAGATCTCCTCCGGCGAAGGGTCTGCCTGAAAGGGTTCGCCTGCCGGTTGTCCGACGAGCAATTGCCCCAACACACAGACCATCGCCGTTACAACAACGACCAGCAATCCATACCGTACTTTCCTAACCGTTGCCATAAGCCACCTTGCTCGTCATAGAAATCTGCCATCCGGGTCCAACGTCGGATCCTCTGGAAATATGGGCGATCCCAGTTGGCAAAGGTTTATGTACAAAGTCAGTCATACGAAAAAAGGCGATCCGTAGCCGGCCACCGCAGACAGTAGACCGTGTACGGCTATCGGTGTTTATCTGTGGCGGAAAGAAGCTGTCAGCGATCAGCTTTCAGTTATCAGCTTTTGAGGAAGGTGCTATTTCTTGACGCATAGCGCGAGAAAGTGGCCATTGGCCACTGCGAAACGCGAGAAAGACGCCTGTGGTATCCGCGAAGCGCGGGACTGCCGGTATCACCGGCTTCGTGTCTAAGAAGTCACCTGGCGAAGAGCCGACGGATGGCGTCCATGGATACTCTCGCCGCAGCTTCCGGGTCGTTGTTTAAGACCTTCTGGTAATAGCCGAACGACTCGAATTCCACGGATAAAAAGCCGTCGTATTTGATGGCGTCGAGGGCCTGGGCGAAGTCGGTCCAATCGACGTTGCCTTCGCCGAGCAGCGGGAAGACGAACTGGCCGAGCTTAGGGATGCCCACCGCGTCTTTCAGATGAATGTGGGCAATGCGGCTGCCCCATTGGCGGATAACCCAGCCGACGTCGAGATTGCCGTAGAGAATGCCGTGAGACGGGTCGAAGTTGACTTTCTGCACCTTGGCATCGAGCCGGTCCATCATCCACTTGTGCGTGTAAAAGTCGTGGGCCAGCATGCCGAACACGCCTTCGGAACTGATGACGACCTTGGCCTTCCTGGCCGCCTGCGTGAATGCCTCGCAGGCCTCGAATACCTGGTCCCATGCCGCCGATTCAGAAATGTTCTCGCCGACCCTGGGCGCCGTCGGGTCCCACGGCGCCGGGCCGGTCATCGTGCCGACGGTGGCCACGCCGCATTCCCCGGCGGCCTGGATCATACGGACCGTTCGCTTGATTCGCTGCTTGCGGACCTTGTCGTCCAGCGAAACGAGATCCTCGTGGGCCATGATTCGCGACACCTCCATCCCGGCATCGCGAGTCTGGGCGACCAGCTTCTTAAGCTGGGAGAGAGGTTTGTCCGGATCAAAGTGGCTCGTCGTCCATTCGATACCGCCGTACCCCAGTTTGCGGAGCGACTGGATCACGTCCTGCGGTTTCATTTCCGCATAGCCGAGCGATGCCATGAATGCGAACTTGCGTTTCATCATGTGTTCTCCAAGTCTGAGCGGTTTCGTATATCCAAGGCAAGCTGCCAGCCAAGACCAGACAAACGTGACGGGACTTGTCTAAAACCGCTTAGAGTCGCTTCCTCAGCGCCTGTCTGACCTGCGTATCCTCAAGTGAATCGACATCGATCAGCTCCCGGACACCGGGATAAGTCAGTACCGGTTTGATCACTGCGTCGTCGAGCGACGCGAGGATGTCCGCGAACGGACGATGCGTAGCCTGTGAAATCGCCTGCAGCGTCCTGCGGCTTTGCTGCTGCGATTCCTTTCGATGCGGAGGGTATCCGCCGCCGAATTCCTTGAGCGAAAAGAACTGATCGAAGATGAATCGCAAATTCACGTCTCCCGCCCAGCCGTAGCCGAAATTCAGTGCGAGTGAAATGCAGTTTCCGCCGTTGATCTGGCCGAACAGCCACGCGTCGAGCGGATTCTGAATCAATCCGCAAAACACGTTCGGGTACTGCATGACGGCGTTCAAAAAGCCCTGGCCCGTGCCGCATCCGCCGATGACCAGGTCGACGCATTTGGTGTTCAGCAGCAGGGCCGCGAGCAGACCGGTGTGAATGTACGTCAGTTCCGGCTGATCACCGGTCTTCTTCATCCCGGCATTGATGATCGTATGCCCTCGACCTTCCAATGCCGCCAGAATGTCCTTGTTCTTGTCGCCTGCGCTGGTTTCGTTGATAACGGCAATCTTCATGGTCTCTCCTTAATCCTCGGGCCAATAGCGTTCGGTGACGATCTTGTCTTCCGTGAAGAAATTGATGATCGCCTTGCCCTGGGCCTTGATGTCCGCGAACTGTGACGCCTTCATTCCGCCGAAGGGCAGATACGCGACCGGAGCCGGGATACCTACGTTCACGCCGATCATTCCCGCTTGTGCCTCAAGCTTGAATTTACGCGCCCAGTAACCATTTTGCGTATAGATCGACGCGCCGTTGCCGTATTGGTGGTCGTTGATGATCCCGATTGCTTCATCGAGCGTCCCTGCCTTCAGGATGATCACCACGGGGCCAAAAATCTCCGTCGTGTGAATCTTCATTCCCGGCTTGACGTCGGTAAAGACGGTCGGGCCGACGAAATGTCCCTTCTCGCATCCGGGCACGACCAATCCGCGTCCGTCCAGGGCAAGCGTCGCCCCTTCTTTGATGCCTTCCTCGATCATCTCGAGAATGAACTTCCTGGCCTTGGCGGAAATCACCGGGCCCATCAGCATTTCCTCGTTCGCGTACTTCGGATCCAGCGGATTGGCGGCGATGACCTTCTTCGACTCGGCCACGAACTTCTCGCAGATCGTCTTGTACATCGCGTCACCCACCGCCACGATCGCCGAAGACGCCATGCATCGCTGACCCGCGCAGCCGTAGCACGACGTGATCATGTTGCGAACCACATCATCCACTTTCGCGTCGGGCATGGCCACGAGGTGGTTTTTGGCCCCGCCCATGGCCTGGAATCGCTTGTTCGACTTCGCGCATTTCTCCGCCACTAACCGGCAGGTCGGCGTGGACCCGACGATAGACACGCCCTTGACCTTTGGGTGGTCCATGAACGCGTCTGCCACCACCTTGTCGCCGTTAACGAGGTTGTATACGCCCGGAGGCAGGCCCGTGGAGTCGATGTACTCCGTGATGAGCTGCATGGTAAGCGGTACCTGCTTCGAAGCCTTGATGACGAACGTGTTGCCCGTCGCGACGGCGTAGGGAAGGAACCAGAAGGGGACCATGGCCGGGAAATTGAACGGCGCGATCATGGTGAACACGCCGATCGGCAGCCGAATCACCTCTCCGTCGATCCCAAAGGAACAGCCGATGAGTTTGTCCCCTTGCTGCAGCACGGGCATCCCGCAGGCGACCTCGATGTTCTCGATCACTCGTTTCATTTCCGCCCGGGCGTCGGACAGGGACTTTCCCATTTCTGCGACCAAAACACGGGCGATCTTCTCCTCGTTCGTCTTGACCAGTTCCACCAGCTTGTACAGCGGCTGAACGCGACGCGAAACGGGTGTCTGACTCCACTTGGTGAACGCAGCCGCCGCGGCTTCGATCGCTCGATTGGTCTCCGCCGCCGTCGATAGGGGGGTCTCCGCCAGGACTTCACCCGTACTCGGATTCTCCACCGGAATGTACCCCGTGTTCTCCGCGTCTACCCATTTGCCGTTGATGTAATTCCTTACTCGCTTTAAGCTCATTGTGTGGTCCTTTTCTTCGTCCCGGCGATTTCCTTCGCCTTGGCGACGATATTCTCCGTATTGATTTTCATCTTGCTGAAAATAGCTTCGTAGTCGCCCGATTCGCCGAAGCAATCGGGGAAGCCGAGTCTCGTCAATCGGCAGGGAGCGTGCTCCGTGAGCACTTCCGCCACCGCGCCGCCGAGCCCGCCCACCCGGCTGTGATTTTCCACCGTGATAATATGTCCGGTTTCCCTGCTGGCGCGAACGATGGCCTCTTCATCGATCGGTTTGATCGTCGGCATGTGGATCATGCGGACCTTGATGCCATCCTTCGCCAGTTCCCTCGCCGCCGTGAGGGCCTTGGGCGTCATCATATCGGTTGCGATGATCGTCAGTGCCGATCCTTCGTGAAGCTCATAAGATCGCCCGATCTCGAAGCGATGCTTCTCGTCGAAGATGACCGGCACAGGGCAGCGGATCGTACGAAGGTAAACAGGCCCCTGGAACTTCGTGGCCGCATATACCGCAAGCTGCGTCTCGTATGGGTCGCCCGGACAGATCACTGTCATGTTTGGCATGCACCGCATGACGGCGATATCTTCCACCGATTGATGCGTCGCCCCCGCCTTTCCCGTCGGAAGCCCGCCATACGCGCCGTTGAGTTTCACGTTAAGCCGCGGGTACGCCACTGATACGCGAACCTGGTCCACCGCGCGCTTCGCGAGAAATACCGCAAATGCCGAGACCCACGGCGTGAACCCTAACGTGGCCATCCCCGCCGCAACGCCGACCATGTTCTGTTCGGCGATTCCCATCTGGTAGAAGCGGTCCGGGAAGGCATCCCTGAACCCCGCCGTCTGGGTGCTGGCGCATACGTCGGAATCGAAAACCACTACGTCCGAATTCTTGTGCCCAAGTTCGATCATCGCCTCGCCGAACGAGGCTCGCGGGGCAACCATGTCACCGATTTTCATCGTTCCACCTGTTCTGTTAATCCACGCAACTGTCAATTTCCGCCAGTGCTCGCCGCCGTTCGTCTTCGTTCGGAGCCTTGCCGTGCCACTGAAACTGGCCTTCCATGAACGAGACGCCTTTGCCCTTCACGGTGTGCGCGAGAACGACGACCGGACCTCGCCGGCTCATCTCACGCGCACGCTCGAACGCTTCAATCACTTCGGCAATGTCATGACCGTCGCAGTCCACTGTCTGCCACCGGAACGCCCGCCATTTGTCCGCCAGAGGTTCCAGGTCCAATGTCTCTTTCACGGTGGCTGCGAGTTGCACCTTGTTGTAATCGATAATGCCGATCAGCCCCGTCAGTTGATGAGCCCCGGCGTACATCGCCGCCTCCCACACCTGGCCTTCCTGAAGCTCGCCGTCGCCCATGAGCACGTAAACGTTGAAACTCATCTTCCGCTTGTCGCGCCCGAGGATCATGCCGATCCCCGCCGATAATCCCTGTCCGAGCGAACCCGTCGACATGTCCACACCCGGTGTCTTGATCATGCACGGATGTCCCTGAAGCATTCCATCGATCCGGTCGAACTCTGCGAGCTTGTCTTCGCTGAAATATCCCCGGTTGGCGAGGGTGCAGTACAGTCCCGGGCTCGAATGGCCCTTGCTCAGAATGAACCGGTCCCGCTCGGGCCAGTCCGGCTGTTGCGGGTTAATGTTCATGATACGAAAGTACAGGGCCGTGAGGATCTCGACTTCCGACAATGACCCGCCCGTGTGTCCGGCGCCCGCGTCGGCAATCGTATTGATGATCGATTTGCGGACATAACGGCAAATCTGCTTCAGTTCGTCGATTTCGCTTTTCGTAAGAGGCATGACAGTCCTTTTCAATCAGGTTCCGATCTGGTGGCGAAGGGCCTGAACGTCATCGCACCAGTTTCCGACATTCCAGCGTCCGAACACGCCCATTCCGCCGATCGGATTCGATCCGAAATACACAGGGACGTGAATCAGCGACAGGCCCTTGTACGCACGGGCCCGGCTCAGTTGCTCGACCAGTTCCTCGGTGCTTCCGGGGTTGGAGAATGTCTGAACGCCCTTAACCGAAGCCGCCCATGCGGCGTAATCCACCACGACCTGGTCGCTGCTGGCGTAGTCGGTTCCGAACTGTGCGAACTGCAGGCCCGAAATTGCGCCCATGCGGCGATTGTCGAGAACCACAATGCAGCCTTGTGCTCCATGCTGGACGCCGTCGATCAGAATTTGCGGGTTCATCGTGAACGATCCGTCTCCCGTCAGCGCCAACCCGTAAAATGGTTTGCCCAGCCCCGTCGTCAGCAGGGCGGATACGGCGAATCCCATGTAGCTGGCCCCGGTTTCCGTGAACGTTCGGCCAAGGCGGTCGTCTTCCACGATCTGAAACGCGTTGGCCTGCACGTCGCCGGCGTCAAAGAAGCTGACGACATCATTCTTCCTCGCCCAATCGACAGCCGCCTTGATTACCGCGGGCTGAGTCAACACGTTCCGCCCCCACACCTGATCGAACAAGCATTGCTGGTTGTATCGCTGCGCCTTGAACGCCTCCCATTCACGCTTCTTGGCGGAACAGACTGCGAACCAATCGCTGGCCTTTTTGGACTTGTCGATCTGGCGGGTCCGGAGTTCTTCGATGAGCCGCCTCAGTGTAGCCGAGACGTCACCGACCAGTGCGATCGTCTTGTTGTAGTGTGTCGCGGCGTCGATATCGGTATTGATGTTGATCACCTGTCGGACCTTCGGATACCCCGTTCGGCTGCAATCGGATTGGCAGACAAATCGGGTCCCGAGGGCGACGAGCAGGTCCGCTTCTTCCATCGCGAAATTGCCGCACAGCGTGCCTTTGGATCCGCCGACCGTCATATTGCGAGGATGGCTGTAAGGAATAACGCCCGACACCAGCGGACTCGTCACCGCCTCACCGTCCACCAGGTCGAGAAACTCTGCGATTTCCTTGCCCGCCTGTCGCGATCCTCCGCCGATCTTCACCACCACACGTGAAGCATCTGCCAAAGCCTGCGCCGCCTGACCGTAGGCCGAACCGCATGCCGCCTCTCCCATCGCCGGCGGCGCTCCCACGGGAAGCTCGTCCAGGTTGAATTCGCGAATCAGGCTGCATTGCGTGTTCATGGGCATCAGCAGGAAGAACGGACCCGACCGATGTGGATGATCCACCGTGTTCAGTCCCCGGCGAAGGGCTGTTCCCACAGAATCCGGCGTGTGCAGGCAGTACGCCTGGCCCATGGTCTGGCACAGACGCAAGAAATTCCCTTGCTCCGCCTTCGGAATTTGCTGCATGTTCGGACCTTCGTCGTGCGTCGTCTCGTCGCCGAATAAATACCAAACGCCGATGCCGTCCGAAGCGGCCGCGATCGATCCCGCCATCGCCTGCAGCGCTCCCGGTCCGATCGATGTAACGACCGCTGCCTTCTCGCCGGTCACCCAGCGAAGCGCCGTGGCTGCGTGCGAAGCCTCGATCTCATGACGCACCCCGCACGTTCGCACCAATCCCGCCTGCTCGTACACCCGGAGCACCTCGCCGATCTCGGTCGACCCGTGCCCGAGCACGCTCAGGAAAATCCTCACGTTCTGCCGAAGCAGGCCGAGCACCAATGCCTCCGATAGCGTCATGTCCGCGCGTCGAGGAAGGGCGCCGGACGCAAGCGCCGGTTCAATTCCCCCCGCTCGGGCAATGGCGGCGGCTCGTTTCTCGCGATCCTGCACAAGGCTGCTGTAATTCTTCATGAGTAGCCGTTTCCTTCGTTACGTTTACACCCTGGATTCATCTGATCGATGACCCAATTCAAAAGACAGCTCCCGGGCGCACGTCTTTACCGTCTGCTTGAAGGCATTGACGGTATCATCCGTCAGCCGCTCCAGCGGCCCGGAGATCCCGATGGCTGCTATCACCTGACCTCGGAAGTCAAAGACCGGCGCCGCAAGACACCGTACACCGGGGCGATACTCCTCATCATCCATCGCGACGAGTTCTTCCCTGGCCTTGCGGCATTCCTTCGCAAGGTCCGCCAGCCGCGTAACCGTTCTGGGCGTGTATTGCTTGAGAGACTTGGTCCCTAGTATGTCCTTAAGTTCCTCTTCCGTGACCCCAGCCAGAAGCGCCTTTCCCAACGCGGTGCAGTGGAATGGCTCCGAGCTTCCCCACTGGCTCGTGACTGCCACAGGTTGGCTTCCGAATTCATGGTCCACAAAAACCACCCCGCCTTTTCCCCGCACCGCCAGGTGAGATGTTTCTCCCGTCTCCTGGGCCAAATGCCTCAGATATTTTCGCACATGATCCTGAATACGCCGCTGAGACGCCAGCCTCCCCGCCAGCTCAAAGACCTTCTCGTCCAGCAAATATCCCGTGGTCTCCGGATCCTGCCGCACGTAGCCCCGATCTGCCAGCGTGAGCACGAGGCGGCAGGCACTGCTCTTCTCAATCCCAATCAGTTGAGCCAATTCCACCAGCCGGACCGGACCGTCGTGATTGGCGATGTACTCCAGAATCTGCAGTCCCCGGTCGAGCGATTGAATACGTTGTCTGGCGATTACCGGCATTTTCCTTTCCTCCATATCTGAAAGGCTATTATACTTGTCCGACATTAGTTACGCAATACGCATCTTTGTTGCTTATTACGCAATGCCTGTTTCCGAGCTTTTTCGAATTGCATCCTGGAAAGCACGTGGTAAGATTGTTAACAATATTTGTGGAATTGTTAACAATTTTCGAGGGCATGATATGAAGACAATGAAAGCATCCCGGATTTTCGGACCGCACGATATGAGATTGGTGGACGTTCCCGTTCCCGAGGTCGGACCGCGGGAAGTCCTGTGCAAGGTGGTGCGGGCCGGCGTCTGCGGTACGGATTACGCCATCTACTCCGGCGAATTCTCCTTCGTCAAAAATGGAACCATCAAGTTCCCCATGACGCCGGGGCACGAGTGGTCCGGGATCGTTGAAAAGGTCGGTTCGGAAGTGACCGACTTCAAACCCGGCCAGCGCGTGGTAAGTGATACGGGCGTGGCGTGCGGAGAATGCTATCACTGTCTCGTCGGCCAGTACAATCGTTGCAAAAAAGGCCGAGCCGTCGGAACCATCAACTGCTGGGATGGAGCCTACGGTGAATATATCCTTATGCCCCAACGGCACCTGTTCCATCTGCCCGACAATGTGACCTTCGACATGGGCGCTCTCATCGAGCCGTCGGGAATCGCCCTCTATGCCGTCCACCTGGCCGATGTCCGTCCGGGCGACACCGTGCTTGTGCACGGCAGCGGTCCGATCGGAATCCTGGCTGCGAAACTCGCGAAGATCTGCGGCGCTACCACAGTCGCCATTACCGGGCGAAAGGATTTCAAGCTCCAGATAGCGACCAAACTCGGCGTCGATGCCGTCATCAATACGACCAAAGAACCGGTTCGCGATGCCGCCAGAAATCTCGTCGGACCGGACGGATTCGACAAAATCATCGAAGCCTCGGGCTCGATCGAATTGTTCAAGGATTCGTTTGACTACATCAAAATCGGCGGCGTCATTTCCGCCGTTGCGTTCTACGAAAAAATGGTCGATCAGTTCGATATCGATAAATTCGTCTTCGGCGGCGTGACCATTCGCGGGGCAGCCGGCAGTCTCGGAATGAATCAGCCCGTGCTCAATCTGATGGCGTCCGGTATGCTCGATCCGACTCCGCTCATCACCTCTCGCCGACCTCACCACGAGGCCACCAAGGCGATGCTTGATATGAAAGAGCGAAACGAGACACGCATCAAAATCATTCTCGAGGCGCCGTAGACATCACTCCTTGTCTTTCAGAGATGATCGCATGCAGAACAACCTAGCCTCAAAGCTCGAGTCAGCCGGATACGCCCCGCTGACACTGACCGATGACCGCGGCGGGCAACTCGTGGTTCTCCCGACAGGAGCCCGAATCATCGGCGCTTTTGGCCCATCCTGTCCGGACAATGCGATCTGGGTCAGCCCAGCCGTGTTTGACCGGGATAAATTCCTCGCCAACCCCGGCTGGAAGAACTTCGGTGGCGAGCGAACCTGGGTCTCTCCCGAACGTGAGCTGTTCATCAAAGATCTGCGCCAGCCCGGTAATTCCTACGTGGTCCCAGCCGTCTTCGATCCCGGGGCATATCGAGTTGTGACGACCGACCGCAGAAAAATCGTTCTGGAGAACGATGCCCAGGTGGTCTCCCATCTCTCCGGCGAGAAGGCCAATATCCGAATCACAAAAGAGGTTGAAATACTGGATGCGGACCATTCTGAAGCTGACTGCCTGACCTATCGCCAAAGTGTTACGCTGAAGTTACTGTCTTCCACGCAATCGCTCAAGTTGGGTCTGTGGAACCTCACGCAACTCCCAGCCGGTGGCAAAATGCTTGTCGGAACTCGCACCAAAGCCCCGTTCACCACGTATTTCGGTCAGGATACGCGCCGGCGCGTCACCCTCGGCGAAAACTTCATCTCCTTCGCCGTTGATGCCAAAGAGTCCCACAAGATCGGCATCAAAGCAGATTTTGTCACCTCGAAGCTCGGATACTTGCGACAGGCTCAATCAGATCAGTGGATGTTCTACTATCGCTCTTTCCCCGCTGACCCGAAGGGCCAATACGTCGACACGCCTTGGAACAGTCCCGAAGACACCGGCTACGCTGTCCAGTGCTACAATGACGGTGGTGAGTACGGCGATTTCGGCGAACTGGAATATCACAGCCCCGCCATCGGCGGCAATACGGGAAAAACGGAATACTGCGATACCAGTACGATCAACGTCTTTACCGGCGCCAAATCCGACGTCGTGGACAAATGTCGCCTGTTGATGAATATTGATCCTGCTCGCGTCTGACATTCCCACGGTCTGCGATTGAATACCTGCTCGAATACTTACAGCGTGTCTGACTAATTTTACTGGCGCGATGCCGTAGTGTGTGTTACTCTTTGTATTC
>CAZLZE010000140.1:0-13049 GCA_964563935.1 uncultured Phycisphaerae bacterium
AGCCGAGGGTGCGTTTGGCGAAAAAGGAGTAAGCATGGAGTCCACATACCGCCGCCTCGATGATATCGGGATCCGTCCCGCGCCCGACTTTTCACAATTGCGGAAAATTCTGATGCGCGAGGGCAAGCCGGATTTCGTCCCGTTTTACGAGTTATACGTCAATTGGCCGATCATGGAGCAGGTGCTGGGCAAACCGGTGGCCGACGTCGCGTCGACGGTGGAATTTTATTACCGGGCGGGATACGACTATGTTCCGGTCTGGCCGACGCTGAAGATCCAGACAGGGAGTCTGGTCGACACGACCGGGGATTATCCGATCACGGACCGCGAGAGTTTTCAGCGGTATCCGTGGCCCGAACCGGAGACGGTGGGATTCAACGATTTTAAGGCCGTCGCGTCCGTATTACCGGCGGGGATGAAGATGATCGGGCAGACGGGCGGAATTTTCGAGATGGCACAGTCGCTGTGCGGGTACAGCAATCTGTGCCTTTTGCTGGCGGATGATCGGAACCTGGTCCACGCGATTTTCGAGCGGATCGGGCGGATCTACGAGGCAATGTACGCGGGAATGGCGATACTTCCGGAAGTCGGGGCGCTCGTGATCAGCGACGATCTGGGATTTAAGACGCAGACGCTGATTTCCCCGGCCGACATTCGGACGTTTATTTTTCCGTGGTATCAACGACTGGTGGATATTATTCACAGTCAGAACAAACCGTGCATCTTGCATTCGTGCGGAAACCTGGCAGACATCATGGACGAGTTGATCGATACGATTCGGATCGACGCGAAGCACTCGTATGAGGACGCGATTTTACCGGTGACACAGGCGGCGGAGCGGTACGGAGATCGAATCGCGATTCTCGGCGGATTCGACGTGGACCGCTTGTGCCGAAGTTCCCCGGCGGAGATTCGCAAGCACGTGAATTTGCTGATGACGAGGATCGGCAAGACGGGCCGGTATGCACTAGGATCGGGTAACAGTATTGCCGATTATGTACCGGTGGAAAAGTATTTGACGATGCTGGATGAAGGGTGGCGGTGGCGGGTCTGAAAACCCACCATCCCCCCTTCCTTACACTGGAGGCTATCATCGAACTTAGGAGTTTTATTATGCGTATCCTTCCGGCTCTCGTGATGGTAATCGGACTGGCGAGTCCCGTGTTGGGGCAATTCTCGTTCGCCTATCGCGATCGAACGTTTTATTCCGATTCATTTCAGGTCGTCCTGAACCCGGCGGAACGGCCGGGCCTCGATAAGGTGACCGGATTTCATCAGCTCCTGGCGGAGAATGGGCAATTCCTTTTCTTCCGCGCCGGGGACGATTACCGGCATAGCCATTTGCCCAACAAGTGGACCGACGTCCAGGAGTCCAGGACCCCCATCGCGTTGGCGATGACGGGACAAATCGAGGCGTTTGGAAAAAAGATCGCGCTGACCCAGACCGTCCAGGCCGAGCCGAACGGAGTTCACTTCACCTTCCAATTCGATCCTGCCGCGGTGGGAAAGGATAAGCGGGGCCTGCTGCTCTTCCGGTTAACGGAAAAGGCCTATCAGAAGGGAACATTCCTGATCGACGGCAAGGACGTTCGCTACGCGGCGAATCCCCGGACCGTTTCGTTCGGCCAGACTCCGTGCCTGGATATGGGTTTGTCAATTCAGAAGGCGGCCAGCGTTCGCATGCGACGATCGCCGGGAGCGTCATGGATGGTGGAACTTGAAAGCACGCCGGAAGGTCAGTTGGACTTCACCTTCCTCCCGCCGGGTCCGTCGGTGGAAATTACGCTGAGCACCGATCAGTATCGAAATGTGTTTGAGGACACCCAGCCGGTCGCCATCAAAAGGAATATTCGTCTCGGCAGTCGCCTGACCGCCGACCTGCCGGTTACCGTGACGACCACGGTGACCGATTATTACGGTCAGACCGTTTATCAGGATCAAAGCGACAAAACCCTGTCGGCCGGCAAGCCCGATCTTCAGACGATCATTCCCCAACTGACCAAAAAGGGGTTTTATGTCGTAAAAACTCAGGTGCTGGACCGGAAATACAATCATTGTTACACCGGCGTCCTGACGATGGGTGTGATCCGGCCGCACCCGCTGGATCGACCGTTCAAGCCCACGGACTACTTCGGACTCTTCGGAATCAGCCCGGCCTATGACGGCGGCCTGGCCGCCACGCTGGCTAAGAAAATCGGCGCCCAATGGTCGCGCGACGAGTGCGGATGGGCGTATCGGGAACCCGTGAAAGGACAGTACGATTGGCGATTCACGGACAATGCCGTGGCCGTCACCGAAAAGCTCAAGATCGGCAACATGTTTCTCGGTGAATTTCCCAGCTGGCCGATGCTCGAGGGCGCCAAATGGCGACCGCCGGTAAAAGACCTGGAAGCCTGGCGAACGTTCTCGCGGCTCAAGGCCGAGCGGTATAAGGGCAAAGGCCACGCCTGGGAAGTGACCAACGAACCCTACATCGGCGAGATGCCGGTCGAAAACTGCGTGAAGGTCCATCAGATCGCCATGGAAGAAGCCAAAAAAGTCGATCCAAACACGGTGATCCTCGCGTGCATGTCGTGTCCCTCAATATTCAACTACTTGCAGTGGTTCCTCAAGGCCGGCGGCGCCCAAGCCTGTGACGGCATTGCGGTTCATCCCTACGTGTTTGGCGGCAAGGACGCTCCCGAGGCAGCCGCTCTGGAAGAATATCAGGCGGCGGTTCGAGCGGAGATCGATAAATACCGGCCAGGGATGCCCGTCTGGTGGACGGAGTTTTCCTACGCCGCCGACGATTACGAAGATCGGGATCTGCCCGACGATTCGCCGGAGCCGATGAGGGCTATCGCCATCCCTGAACGTCTTCAGGCCAACTATTGCGTGCGTTCCCATCTGATCGGCCTGGCCGGCGGGGTGAAGCATTTTATCTACTTCGCTTTCCAGGCCTACAACGAAAAATGGCATTACAACATGGTCCGCCAGAAAGGAATCAAGCCGGTTGTCTGTGCCTACAACACCATGACCTGGATGCTGGACGGCAAGGAGTTCGTCGGACAGGAAAAAATCGGTGACGACGTGCGCGGCATGGTCTTCAAAGGACCCGATGGCTATCTCCTGGTGTACTGGTACGCCGGAACTCCGGAAAGAACCGGCAGCATCACGCTTCACCTTTCCCCGCGGGATGTCCGGGTCGTCGATATTATGGATAATCCCGATAGAATCCAGGCTACATCCGACACCATCCGCCTTCCGATCGATGGAGGACCGCGTTTCCTCCTTTCATCGCACGACGACAAGGCTCTGCTGTCGGCATTCAAGGCCGGGACCGTCAACGTCAAATAGGTGGATTGAACGGCTCAGCAAGGACGGCCACAAGCTGTCAGGCAGAAAACGCCACGCCAACTGTCCGCGCTACTGTCCCATCGGCAGAACATCGCCGGGTTTGGCAGGATCGTAGCTGACTGGAACCTCCAAAGCCTCGGCCAGCGCCTCCAACATGCCGAATCCGTGGCGAGCATCCGGCAGCAGATAGTGCCCCTCGGTCCATTCGTTCCACGTGCCGATTGTGAGCACGGGCGTTACATTGGGCCGCTCGTTCAAATAGGCCAAGGCCGCCTGAACGAACGCTTTGAACCCGGCCGGGTTGTCATTCAGTACGATCATCGCGCCATCCACATTTTCCGGCGTGCGTTTATACGGCACCGGCATGATATGTCGCGGGGCATTATCGAACCCCACGCCCACCGCCGCCCACTGCGGCAGCGGCGACATGGCGTCCCACTCGGGCCAGTATCTTTGAACGACTTCGGCAATCAAATCGCCATAATCGGTAAACTTTTCTTCCGGCGGGCGTTTTGGCGCCACATCGCCGATCGGATTGTAGTGAGCGTAACTGTCGACACCCATTGGCTGCAATTCTGCGGCATTCAAATACGGCGGGGCCGACACGTGCACATGAATGTCGGGATGCCCCATCAGTTTCGCCGCCTCACGAATCCGATCGAGAATTTCCTTTGCGCCGGCCGGCGTCTTACCCAGCCCAAGCAGGCTCCACGCCCCGTACAACACCAGTACGGGCTTGCCGTTGATGCGCCAATAGTTCGGCAGATGGAAATATCTAGCCATCGCATAATACAGGCTGCGATACGTCTGCTCCAGATTCTCGCCCGGCGCCGGATAGCAGAATCGCCGATGGATCGTACCGTCCGTCTTGCGAGTCGGATACCACAGCGGAAAACCGTGGCTCGTCCACATAATGGCAAATTTCATTGTCTCGCGATTCGTCGACTGCAGAAAGCCTTCTTCCAGCGCCTCATGCAGCGACGGCTCGCCGTTGAACCAATACCAATCGAATATCCACGCATCGACACCGTGCCCCCTGGCCATACGATTGTACAGTTCCCACGTTTGCGGCTGACGTTCGTCGAGTTCGCCCAGCATCGGCGATCGCGGCTGCTCGTGGCCCGGAAACCATGGCCGGCATGCCCGCATCAACTCGTATTCCGTCCAGCCCGGCGCGCAGAGCCGATCGTAGATGGCTGATTTGTGATAGCTCGGCCAGACATAGCACGCCACCGTCAGATCCTTCGGACGATATACCTTCTTAATATCGACAATCTTCGCAAGGTCTTCCGGTAACCTCATGTTCTGCACTCCAAAAACTAAATACCACACGGACCTCTTATCTTTTTCACTTCCCAGCGCCAAAGGCAATTGCGGGAATGTAACCCTCCCACTGCGATAATGCAAGCAAATACGGCCTGGGCCGCTCGCCCAAATAATCGCTAAACCAGAAAGATCCTCCGCAGGCGAAGAAAACTAATAGTGAATGACAATTGGCCCTAAATCGTACTATAATACACGACCTAGACGTTGATCATGGCTATTGCAGAAAACATTTGAAGTATCCAGTTTGAGGTGCCGCTTGAAGATTAC
Source organism: uncultured Phycisphaerae bacterium (assembly GCA_964563935.1). Taxonomy (GTDB): domain Bacteria; phylum Planctomycetota; class Phycisphaerae; order JAAYCJ01; family JAAYCJ01; genus JBAZZQ01. Next base: position 4,930 of record CAZLZE010000140.1, read on the forward strand.
GGATATACTAAAGTCCCCGCCGGATGAATTTCGTCCTTACCCGTTCTGGTTCTGGAATGGCGAATTGTCCAAAGAAGAGATTACGTGGCAAATGGAGGAGTGTCGCCGGCAGAAGATTTACGCCGTCATGATCCATCCGCGTCACGGATTGGTCACGCCGTACCTGGGCGATGAGTACATGGCCATGATCGTACACACCGTCAAGGAAGCCGAGCGTCTGGGGATGAAGGTTTGGTTGTATGACGAGTACAACTGGCCCAGCGGAACGGTGGCTGGGCGACTGCTCCGCGATTATCCGCAATATCGGATGAAGTACCTTCACCATGAATACCGGGAACTCAACGGAGGCGACGTTGTTCCGCCGATCGTGGACAAAGGCGAATTGATGTGCATTCAGGGAACGAACCTGGACTCCGGCGAGGTTCGCGAGTTTTCACCTAATGAAAAAGTCCCGCCCGGACGCTGGGGCATCGCCCAATTCCAGTTCAACTATTCGCCGCTGGCCCTCGATTGCGTCCGTGGCCATTCTCACACCGCGCCGGAATCCGGATACCTCGACGTGATGAACCCCGACGCCGTCGCCAAGTTCATCGAACTGACCCACGAGGTCTACTATCGCCATCTCAAGGACTACTTTGGCACAACCGTCATTGGCATCTTCACCGACGAAGTCGGTGTGATCTACGATTTCGACTTCGGCTACGACTTTGGCAGGTCCATGACCACGAACCTGCCCTGGACGCCCGCCCTGGAGCAGGAATTCCGCAAAGCAAAGGGCTACAGCCTGCGGGAAAAACTTATTCATCTGATCGCCGACGTCCCCGGCGCCGAAACCACCCGCCGAGACTATTGGGATGTTGTCATTGACCTCTACACGGCCTCCTATCATCAGCAGGTCGCACGCTGGTGCGACGATCACCGCATCGCCTACACCGGACACAACGTCTGCGAAGAAATGAGCCTGCATTACCAGGGCGATCTTTACCGGTCGCTGAAAGAGTTTCACGTCCCCGGCCTCGACTGGACCTCAAAGGACTCCACGCTCGATACCGCCTTCGTCTATCAGGTGGCCAAAACCGTCTCCAGCACCATTCACCTCCACAAACGTCAGTTCGCCGTCTGCGAAACGTTCGGAGCCTCCGGCTGGGGACTGACCCTCAACGACATGAAACATGTCACCGACTATCTCTACGCCCTCGGCATCAATCTCATGTGCCTGCACGGATTCTTCTACTCGCTCCGCGGCGCTCGCGTCCACGAGTGCTCGCCCTCCGAGTTCTTCCAGTCGCCCTGGTGGAAATACATGGCCACCTATTCCGACTACACGGCTCGACTTGGCGCACTGCTCTCCCAGGGCAAATACTTGTGTTCCCTGGGCGTCTTTGTCCCCACTCGCAGTTACCTGGGCCGAAATAATCGCACCATCTTCGATGCCAAACCGACCTTCCACGCTGATGCCATTAACCGGCTCTGCCGAGTCCTTCTCGAAAACGGCGCCGATTTCGAACTCGTCTTCGATTCAGCCCTGAACGCGTCCATGATCACGCCCCAGGGCATTCAGTGGGGCGACGAACAGATCGATACGCTCATTATCCCGCCGTGCGACCCGCTCGATCCCGGCTTGGAAGATCTGCTCGCGCAGTTCCAACGCAAAGGCGGAAAAGTTATCCGCATGACCGAAGCCCCCGACGCAGTAAAGAAGGATCTGCTCCGGCAGATCGCCGACAATCGTGTCGCCCTCTTCGACGATACCCAAGAGAGCGAAGGTGTCCTGATCTATCGACGCGTTCTGCCCGACAATTGCGTCCTCTGCTTCGCCTGCAACGCGTCAACCGTCGAACATCCGTCCGCCGTGCTCGCCTTTCCTGAAAACGCTCACGTCGAAGAAATCGATCTTGAAGACTGCAGCCAGCACAGCGCCGAATTCTCCAACCGCAACGGACGAACCCTCGTTTCCACCTCGTTCCGCCCGCATCAATCCCGCCTGTTCCTCCTGACTCCGACCACGAACGTCCAGCACGCGATTCAACGCGACACGCCCAGGCGCCTGAACACAATTACCCTTGGCCCGGAGTGGACGATCGTGCCGGAAAAGGAGAATATCCTGAAGATCGAGAATATGCTCGTCTTCCCCTACCCCACCGGTGACGGCTTCGAGGTCCATTTCAGGCTTTACCTCGACAGCGCCTTCGACCGCATTCAACTTCTCATCGAAGGCGATCGCTACCGGCGAGTCGCCGTCAATGCCGTCGATGTGACCTCTCGCCGCCAGCCCTGCCGCTACTTCGACGGCGAACAACTACTCTTCGACATCACCGACCAGCTCCGGCCCGGCGAAAACCGCGTCTGTCTCGACTATCATCCGCTCCCGGAAGACGTCCTGATCTCGCCCCTGATGACCGTCGGCGGAATTCGTACTGTTCTGCCGCACGTCTTCGTCCTCGGAAACTTCCGCGTCGCCCCCGGCCACCATCTCGACAAACCCGTTACCACCCTCACAACGGGCCCCTGGCAACAGCAGGGATTCCCCTATTACGCCGGTACCATCGCCTACAAAACGAACTTCCGCCTCACCGACGCCGACCTCGGAGCCTCCGCCATACTGACCGTCGACGTCGCCAATGATTGCGTCGAAGTCCTCGTCAACGGCACGCCCTGCGGCACTCGGATCTGGCAGCCCTACACCGTCGATATCACTCGCGCCCTGAAATCCGGCGATAACACGCTCGAACTCCGCGTCACGAACACAGCCATGAGCCTCCAGCAGCCTTTGCCGGATGAAATCAACTGCACCAACCCGCTGGCCTGGCTCGCCGTCAGAAATCGAGGCGATTCACCCTCCGGACTACTCGACGCAAAAATCGAGATACAAAATAGAGGGCTGGTCACGGCTGACCAACCAACTTGCCGTCGGAATCAACCAGATCGACGGTAACCGAGATGTTGAGCTTCTGTTCCATCCGGAACGGAGTGGCGCTGCTCGGCTGGGACGTCGGATTGACGCCGGGAAGATTCTTCATGGTCATCACCATCACCATGCGTGCAGTCTTGCGAAGCTGAACCATATCCCCCGTCTCATAGGCGACGTAAATGCCCCCCTGCCCGTCGTTCATCTTCATATCGTATTCCATGAAATCGAGGAAATTCGTGCTGGCCGGCGAAGTGCTCGTGGGCGATGGTTTGGACGCAGGCAAGGTCGTCATCGTCTCGCGCATCCCGATCTTCGCGCAGTTCCGCCCGCGAATCGTATCGACGCCCAGAAGTGTATAGATTATCTCGTTCTTCATCGCTCGATTCAGAAATGGAATCTTGATCTCCGCTTCCCGCTTCCACGTTTCGCCCACACGAGCGGAATTCCCCGGCGGCGATATGCGATAATTATCCTTCATACTGCTCATCATTGTATCGTCGTTCAGAGATCCTTTTATCGCGTTCAGCATGGCCTTTTCCACGATCCCCAACCCTTCCATCTTTCCAAACACTTTGTTCATGCTCTCCGCAAATCCCTCGATTCGGATCGGCTTGCCCTCGGCATCCGTAATGAGCGTAAACCGTAAATCCGCCATGGCGGAAAAAATCTTTCCAAATCCATCCGTCGCTTGGTTCGCGGCGGGCGCGGACCCGACATTCGGAGATTGAGTGACCTTGGCCGCTTTTCCCGCCTCCGCAAGAACATCCATCGTGAAACCCGCGGTACCCATCTTCATTTCGATTCGCGGCATCCCCACCTCGTACACACCCGTACCATCGGCATTGACCTTCTTGCATGTCACTTGGTAATCCTGGCCGAAAGTCTGCGAAAATTTCTGCTCCGGCATCGGTTCCGGCATCTTGATCGACCCAAAGCTCTTGGTGACAATCCTCAACCGTGTGACCTTCCCCACTTCGTGCTTGAAGTTGAACTTGACAGGTTCCGTCGGCGCCGCCGCCAAACCCATCGACCCTGTCCCAACCAGAATTATCGCCGCCCCAATTACATTTCGTCTCATGTTCATACCATGCTCCATTTCATATCACTTTGTGATGTTATTTGTTCTTCCCGACCACTTCAGACAGAATATTCATGATCTGCATCTGCCGATGGCAAATCTGTTTCCTCTGCTCTTCCGTCAGCGGGATCGCCTTGCCTCCCACCAAAAGCTGCCACTCGCCCTTGCTGTCCGCCTTGAGCTGCATTTTCGTGGTCGCGGCGCTGGGCTTGGTTCGAACATCCCATTCACCTTCCAGCTTCTTGAACCAGATCGCGGTACCCGGTGATTTCTCCATCGCCGCCGCCGGACGTGGGCTCCACTGAACCTCGGTCTGCTCGATCAGCTCCCGCAGGTCCTCCAGCAACTCCTCAAGAGGGTCCTGCTTCCCCGGACACGCGCCCAGAAGCGGATTCTGCTCCTTGGCCAGCTTGAACGCAGCATGCGCCTCCCCGAGAAGTTCATACGCACGCTTCTGCAGACCAAACCCGAGCATCACAAAGTTCGTCGCTTCCGGTTTCCCTCGAGTCTGGTTGCGGAGTCGATCGAGCATACCCTCCGTCACGTCCCCCGCCAGGTCCAGCTTGATCAACCGTTCCGAAATCTTTGGCTCCAGGTCCGGATGCAGTTGCAGAACGGCTTGATATGCCTGCCGGGCCTCGTCAGTCCGCTTCAATTCAGCCAGGCAATCCCCCAACGACAACCCGACGAATCCGTCCGCATCCAAATCGCGGTCGTTCCGGTCCAATTCCTGAAAAATCGCCAGCGCCTGCTCCACCTTGCCTTCATTATACAGACCGGTCGCCTCGGACACCTTGTCCACAAACCGCATCGACCGTTCCACCTGGTCCGTCGGATCCGACTCCGCGAACGTAAATCCCGGAGTCAGCAAAACCGCCAACACCACCGCCACATACCGCCTGCCTATCAAATTATCCATGGGATAACCTCCTCATGTCACAATCTGTTCAAAACCGAAAATATCGCCAGATCCATTTGCGGAATGTACTGCGCAGGAGTCGTCACTCTCGTTCGATACCGCACCTGAGCCACTCGCTGGGACCCTTCGATTATTCGCCGCGTCACATTCTCCATCACCATCGCCTGGACCACGACCCCCACCGGATTCGACCACCCCGACAACGCCACCGACTGAACCGAACTGCTCACAAGCCACGGACTCGGAACGACCGAAGCTCCCTCTCGCAAGACCACACCAACTGGAGATTTCTTCATCGCATTTGGATCTCCAACCGGCGCCATCCGTCCCACCAGAACAACCAGGACCACCCCGGCCGCCGCCGCGCACACCCGGAACGCCCATCTCCGCCAATTCCTTCGCCATCCCATTGTCCCTTCCACTTCGTCCACAATCCGATCCCGGAGCCCTTCCGGAACCGGCACCGGCAACCGAACCGATAGGAACGTAACCAACGGGCCGAAGTCCTTCCGGCACTTCTCGCATTCCCGCAGGTGCGACTCCAACGCCCGAGCCGCCGACTCCGGCAACTCTCGATCCAAGTACGCACATATCGATTGTCCGACCTCAAGACATTTCATGAATCCTCTCCGCCTCAACAGAGTTCCGCGTCATCAACTCCCTAAGCCGCCTGCGTCCTCGATGAATCAACGTCCGAACCTTATTCACCGGTACGCCCATCACCTGGGCCACCTGAACATAGGACATCTCCTGAAAGTGAAAGAGCACAATCGCCACTCGCTGACTCGCCTCCAGTTGCTCCAGCCACTTGTCACAATCTTCGGCGGTCCACAGACCTTCGTCCCGACCTGAATCCTCCCACCCCATAGCCCCCGCCTGGCGCCTCGCTATTCCCTCCCGCCGAACCGAGCGAAGGTGGCTGATCGCCAGATTTGTCGCAATCTTCAGCAACCAGTTACGGAAAGAATACTGCGGATCGTATTGGTACAGCCGTTCAAATCCCCGTAGAAACGCGTCCTGCGTAATATCCTCAGCATCGGCGGCGTTTCCGCAAACCCGCATGGCCACGGCGTATACATCCGATAGATGCCGGTCCACCAGCACTCGGCTGGCTTGCCTATGCCCCGACCGAATGGCTCGAACCAAATCACCATCCGCCAAATTGTCGTAGTCTACCGGCACGCCCTTGTCCACCCGTTCTTTCACACATACTACGCCCCGCGACCCGTAAAAGTTTCAGCTTGAAGAAAGATAAAAACCCAGTCTATCACATCGCACGGAAAAAGGGTATCCGTATCCTGCACCGCGGCAGGGTGACGTAAAAAAGAAAAGAGCAGACGCTCAGCCTGCTCTTTTTGTGTCGCAATCGAAATATGGACGCCGGATCAGGATACCTTGATCACTTTTCCACCCTTCCGAATCGATTCGTGGGACAATAGCCCCAATTGAATCGCATCGAACCCCGCCTGCACGCCCGCCAGGGGTTGCTGTCGGCTTTCGATGCTCTTGACCAGGTCCGCGAACAGTCGCGGATCGCCGCCGCCGTGCCCGCCGTCCACGTTGCCCGGCGAATACTCCATATAGTCTCGCTTGTGCACGCCAGGCCGCGTCCACACAACAATCTTCCCCAGGTCCCAGTCAAGCTTCAGCTTGCCCTTGGTCCCGATGAAAATATATTCCCGGTTGTCGTCGGGCGTATAGTGACATTCAGTATACGATACCTTGATCCCATTGGCGTATTGAATCTGCACCAGGTGATTATCCAGACAATCCGTCTCCTTGCGAAACACACATTTGACCCGCGGAAAGTTCTCCGGCATGCTCTCGGAACAGGTCAATCGCTCCGGACATTCCGGACACGTCAGACTGTTCGGCTTGTTCCCGCCGAAAAAGTCCTGCGACCCGATCGCACTGACTTGGCTCGCCTTGCTCCCGGCAAACCAGTTGATAATGTCGAAATCGTGGCTCCCCTTCTGCAGCAAAAGACCGCCCGTATTCTTGAATGTCGCGTGCCAGTCGTGGAAGTACCAGTCCGACCCGGACCCCACCGAATGCAGCACCCACATGCTCTTGAGATCCCCGATCAAACCCGAGTCCACCAGCGCCTTGGCCTTGGAAAACAACGGCGTATACCGAAGCACGAATCCCACGATCACCACCCGCTTCGTCTTCTTCGCCGTCTCCACCACCCGCTTCCCACCCGCCACGCTGATCGCGATCGGCTTTTCCAGAAACAGATCCTTTCCTGCCTGCATGCACGCAATCGCCTGTTTCTCGTGGGCAAAATCCGGCGATGTAATAAACGCCACATCGAATTCACCCCACTTCAGAAGGCTCGACAAATCAGCGAACGACTTGACCTCCGTTTGCTTGAGCTTCCGCATCGCCTCCGTCCGGTTCGCCTCCAGCGGGTCCGCGACACCCACCACCTGGAACTGACCATACTTCTCCGCCACTTCCGCCATACTGATTCCACGTCCACCGCATCCGACCAGGGCTGCCCGGTACGTCTTCATCGATCCCTTCGAATTCGACATGACACCATTCCTCTTTCTTCAATTCAAAAAAGAAAAAAACAAAGCGGACGGACAAACACCCTCATACCACCGGCCTCTGTCCTCCGCTCATGTCTTGCACTCTGCGAAGATTCCTCTTATACCAGGTCCATCTGGTTCGTGGGCTTCCGACCGGGGTTGCCGCTGGTCTGTTGTTGCGGTTCTCGCCTCTCATAAATGAGCCTGGAGACCGGTCGCCACACACTCGCCAAATATACTCCGTACTAGCTGCCGGACTTCGATTTCTTCTTCAACTCTGCCGATTTGCGCTTCAAGCGGGCCACGGCCTTGCGATGCTTCCGGTTCACTACTCGTTTCTTCTTATTCATCCGAGAAAACCTCCATATCTGTATAATTAAGAATGTGTTATTGTATCGTCCGAACGATTATCCGCAAGAGGACAGAAGAAAAATAAGAGGTTTTAACCCTTCGCTTTCAGCCCAATTAAGCGAATTATCAACCCGCCGTACTGCACTCCTGCAACACAAGGCAAAATAGAGCGCAACCACAGTTCACCAAAACAATATACACCTGGAAAACCGCTGAAAATAAAAATCTCCACCGCCTTGACAACGCAGGGTCCGCTGGCTAGAGTGTATACGTCCCGCCCGGGTGGCGGAATTGGCAGACGCGCCAGCTTGAGGGGCTGGTGTCCGC
>CAZLZE010000141.1:0-12814 GCA_964563935.1 uncultured Phycisphaerae bacterium
AACCTGTGACCTCCGGGTTATGAGCCCGACGAGCTACCAACTGCTCTACCCCGCAGTATTTACTTGTAATCAGATAACCCTAGCCTCTCATCAACCAAATGTCAAGGAGCAAATCACAGGAAAATCCTTTCTCTCATAAAATATGCGATATTCTATCAGCATAAGGAGGACACCAGCATGGTCTGATCCACGCCCAGTGGATCTGGTGCAGGGAACAAGGGCCAAATACTTACTGTTGTACGTGGCGGCGATATTGAAGTCGAATGGCAAAGCCATTCCGCCGGTGGCAGACGACTTGGTGTAAACAATCTGTCGTCCGCACATGCGATCGTACTGCCCCCGCCGGGATGGATTTTTCACTCACACAATACTCGTGAGATCGTTGCGTCGCCATCAACCTGTGTGTAAGTGGACGCTCGATCGCAGTGATGCTGATTTCCACCTTGACAGGTCCACTTGAGAGGAGTATATTCTGTCATCGCAGTGATAGATTATTATTCCGGGGGCTTTGATTTCTGTTCTCGATCAGGGGTAATCCGATAGCATTATACGGTCCGCAATTTTGCGGCAGTCATCAGCCATGGACGACATGGACTTGATGATTTGATGGAGGTCTGTTCCACGGGGATTGGATCACTCTTCAATAGGAGGTCAAAGGACAACTATGCGAATACTAATGACGGCGGACACTGTCGGAGGGGTCTGGACGTATGCCTTGGAGCTGGCAGCGGCGTTGGGAGAAAAAGAGGTCGAGGTCGGCTTGGCGACCATGGGCGCGCCGCTGACAAAGAGGCAATACGAAGAGGTCAAGAACATTGCGAACTTTACGCTCTTTGAGAGCTGTTTCAAGCTGGAATGGATGGACGACCCATGGGATGATGTCGAACAGGCCGGCCACTGGCTGTTGCAGGTTGCCCGGGAATTCGGTCCGGATGTTGTCCATCTGAACAGTTATGTTCACGCGGCGCTTCCCTGGGGCGTTCCTACGCTGGTCGTCGGTCACGCGTGCGTTCTGTCGTGGTGGCTGGCAGTGAAGAACGAACCGGCGCCCCCCTCCTGGGATCGCTATCGTGATCGAGTCGCCCGGGGATTGCAACACGCCGATCATGTGGTGGCGACTACTCGATTCATGCTCAAATCCCTGGACCAGTTTTACGGTCCCCTGGCCAGCACAAGCATCCTTCCAAGCGCCCGACCCGCGTCCCTGTCGCCCCCCACGCCCAAGCAACCGTTCGTCTTCAGCACGGGCCGATTCTGGGACGAGGCCCGGAACCTCTCGGCCCTGGACCTCGCTGCCAAGCGACTGCCCTGGCCGGTGTATGTTGCGGGTGACGCCCATCATCCGTCCACCGGGATAGCCGAGCACCACCATGTCCGATTCATCGGCAAATTCTCCCCGCCCCAGATCGCCGACTGGTTCGGACGGGCGTCGATCTATGCCCTCCCAGCCCGGTACGAACCGGTTGGGCTTTCCGCCCTGGAGGCTGGGCTCGCCGGATGCGCACTGGTCCTGGGTGAAATTCCCAGCCTTCGGGAGATCTGGGACGATTCCGCCATGTTTGTTCCCCCTGATGATATCGACGCCCTGCAATGGACCGTCAAGACGCTGATCAGGGACGATATCTGTCGAAGAATCTATGCGGACCGAGCCTACGTTCGGGCCCGGGATTTTTCCCCGAATCGAATGGCTTCGGAATACCTGTCCACATACCAGAGTCTGATCGGCAGGAAACAGCCGGCCGAGGTCCAGATGGTTTGAATGTGCGTCTCCTTTTTGTCCGCAACTACCGGCAATGACGGGACGAACGCTTGTGGACAACCTTCGCACCATCCGCGTTCCGACGAACAGCTTACACGTGAATCTCAACGATATCCTTGTCGGCGAGAATATAGTCATGCGAAACCGGCTGGCCGGGGTACGTGTTCTCTCCCCAAACACGAACTTGCTTGAGATGATCGGGAAAATCCCGATGGATCATCCGGGCCAGATCCATCACCGTGGCGCCGACCTTGAGAACAAACGGATTCTCCATGTCCGCCTTCTTGCCGGGCGGCTTGGCGTAGACGCGAACCACGTGGAGAAGCTCGAACAATCGTCCCATCAATGCACCGAGATTCTCTCCCGTCGTTCCCGAGATGGGAACAAATTCTAGAGCCGGATACAACTCTTTGAACACGCCTAACACCGAGTCCGAGCCCCCAGCCAGATCGATCTTGTTCAGAAGAATGAGGATAGGCTTTTCCCACACAACGGCTTTCCCATTGTCGGCCGGCACCGATTCTTTTGTCACCGACGGTTGGGCCGGAACGATCTGGCGATCACGCAGCAGCCGCATCGCCAGGTCCACCTCCTCCAGATCATCCGCGGCGACAGCATCCACCACTACGCAGACAACGTCTGCGCCCCGAATCGCTCCGACCATGCCCGGCGGAAAGCCATGCTCCGTGTAAGGCGGCATATCCACCAACTGGATCTGAATGTCCTCATATTTCGCCATGCCCGGCACGGGAACACTCGTGGTAAAAGGATACGGCGCCACCACCACCGGCGCGTTGCTCGTCGCCCCCACAATCGTGCTCTTGCCTACGTTGGGCATTCCGATCAGTACCACCTGACCCGCCCCGGATCGTTCGAGATGATAGGGATCGATATGCTTGGTCCGCTTCGAAGAAACTTGGTCTGCCCGCAGTTTGGCAATCCGCCGCTTGAGGTCCGCCTGCATCTTCTCCGTTCCCTTGTGCTTGGGAATGGTGGAAAGCATCTCCTCCAGCGCCGCCAGTCGTTCCTCCGGCGTTTGGGCGTCGCGGAATCGCTGTTCCGCTCGTTGATAGTCCGGCGTCAAGTTCGCAGGCATCGAAACTCCACCTGACTTCGAACCCTGGCTGGCCCCGGTCAAACTCCTGGCTCGAAAAACACTACCGGGAGCGGTTTCATGCCTTACTCAGCATAATTGTACCCGCAAAAATCATCTTTGGGAAGAGTCCGCCCCGCTACAGACCTATGGGGCTGTAAGTAACCGTGCCGCAGCGTCCCAGATAAACTTGCCTGCGAAAAAGAGCATCGCCCCGCCGCAGATCATCAGCAGAATCCGCTGATTGTTCGCCTTAAGCCACTGTGAACCCCGATGACTCGCCAGGCTCAGAACTTCCAGCCAGACCAGATCGCACAGCCAGTGCGTCACGGCGAAAATACCAAACGCCAGCATGCCGTACGTCAACACCTCCGTCGTCAGGTTCAGCCCGACCGTCGCCCACCAGAGAAGGAAATACGCGTTTCCGCCAGTCATCACAATCGCAGTCAGAAAATCCCCACGGGAGGTTGTCTGAGCCTTCAGCTCAAAATTCTTTCTCGCCTCCCGCAACATCTGAATGCCCAGAAACGCCAGAAACATCCCGCCGAAAAAACCCAGACCGATCTTCACCCCATCAATCTGGAAAAACCGTCCCATCCCCATCATGATCAGGATCATCAGCGGAAATTCGACCACGCCATGCCCCAATGCCATCACGATACCCGCGTGACGATTTCGCGTCCCCGCCGCCAGCGTCACGGCCGTCATCGGACCCGGAGCCATCACGCCCGACAACGAAACCAAAACCACCTGCGCCAGAAATCCCAAAAACGCCGACATCGCCATTTCTCCAAAACCTGATTATACCGTTCTTCTGCAACTTGCAGTAAAGCGTTCACATCCTGTGATAGAAGAAGTCCGGCAAAATTCTCAACCCCCACGCGATCAGCCGCCAGCGCCTCGTGGTATAAACATGCGCCTTCTTTTTTCGAATGGCTCGAAAAATCTGCTCCGCCGTCTTTTCCGCTGAAGCCACCCAGAACAATCGGTCACCCTTGGCCATCGCCGTATCCACGAATCCCGGCTGAACGTCCGTCACGGCTATCGACAAACCCGATTTCGCAATGTTATGCCGAAGACCCTCAAGATAATTGGACTCGAACGCCTTCGACGCACTATAAGCCGGACAATACCCACTGCCTCGCACTGCCGCAACCGAGGAAATGCCGACCAGGTGACCCGCGCCCTGCTCACGAAAATAATGCATCGCCACATTCGCCATGGCCGCAAATCCCCTCACATTCACTCCGATCGTCTCGTCTTCCCGCGACCACCGGAGCGGAGAATTGATCGCCCCTGTACCGGAACACAGAATGATCAGATCCGCACCGCCCATCTCGTCAATGAGCGATCGCAACTGATCCATCGCCTCCGGAAGCCGGACCACGTCCAACTGCCTGACGAACGATGCTCCCTGAAGCTCCCGCCCAAGCTCCTCCAGCAACGCCACACGCCGCCCACACACACCGACAATATATCCCTCCCGCGACAGGACCTTCGCCAACGCCCTGCCGATTCCCGAACTTGCGCCAATTACAATCGCTTTCTCTGCCATATCGCTACCTCGGATTGTGAGTCGCAGCAGTGTTCCAGTCTACAAATCACCCACAAAAAGTGCATCGTAAATTGTCATAAGCATCAAAAGTTCACCGTCTTCAAATTCCCGAGGCGGATAGAGTAATCCCATGTAGAGAAAAGAGAGTCCCTTGGCCATGCGGAGTTCCGACACCCAACTCCTCACCCCATGAACCACGCCTCGCACCATATGCCCACCAACGCCCTATACGGGCAGATCCGCACGCTTTGTTCAGCACCTTGCTTATGCTAACCTCCATAACAGCGAAAATGGGATCGCAAAGCCGATAAAAGTTGATCTATTCGGCATCTTTGTTTAGAATGTGAACGAAGTGCGACAAAAAACACAAAAATTGGCCATGGACACAACTTTGCTTCGGCAGACCAATCGCAATGCCGTCCTGAGAGTTGTACGCCAACACCCCACCGTCTCGCGGGCACGAATTGCGGCCGAAACCGGCCTCAGCCGTGCGTCTATTACAGGAATTATTCGCGAATGGTTGAAACGCCAACTCATAGAAGAGGTTGGGGAAGGCGGATCAACCGGTGGTCGGCCGCCGGAACTCCTGCGATTCAACTCCAACGCCTTCCAGACCATCGCCGTCGATCTCGCCGCCGGTCTGATCGCCGTAACGGACCTGTCCGCCAACATCAAAGCTGAACTGGAACTCAAACTTGACCGGCACCAGCCTCCCCAAATCACCCTCGAACATACCGCCGCAACGATTCGATCTATCCTGGGCGGGCTGGGCATCGACAGATCCAGCGTCCTCGGTATTGGAGTTGCCGTCCCCGGTATCGTTGACCGCGACAAAGGGACGGTTATCTTGTCCGGCGAACTTGCCTGGCGAGACGTGCCCATTAAATCCTTTCTCGAACAGGCTGCAGGAATTCCCGTCTTCGTCGACAACCACGTCCGCATTCGCACCATCGGAGAGCACCTCTTTGGTACGGCAAAAGGCTCTCGCAGCTTGGTCTGCGCACATTTCGACCATAGTGGCATCGGTGCTGCTGCGATTCTCAACGGTCGCGTCGTGTGCGGCGAACATTACGCCATCAGCGAAATCGGACACCTCGCCATCGTTCGCGACGGTCCCCCATGTTCCTGCGGGAATCGCGGCTGTCTCCAAAAACTCACCACAGGCGAGTCAATCCTTGCCCGCATCACCAACGCCATCCGCGCCGGACGCGATACGCAAATCCTCGAGCTGGCGAACGGCCGGCCGGAATCCATCACACTGGCCCATCTCTTCCAAGCCGCCGCCATGGGCGACACCTTGGCCGTCCAGGTCACTGTTGACCTGGTCCACTACCTCGGATTGGCCGTCTCTATCCTGATCAATATCCTCGACCCCAGAATGGTCGTCCTGTCCGGCTCCGTCATCGACGTCGGAGGCAACTCGCTCCTGGACGCCATCCGGGAAGACGCCATGAACAAAATCCTCCCATCCATAAACCGACAAGTGCAGATCGAACGAACCACACTGGGAACCCAAGCCGGAATCATCGGCGCCTGCGCCCTGGTCGGTGAGGAATGTCTTGCTCTTTCATAACCTCTTCAACGAGCCGCGACCATGAGGTAGCGGGTATCTTCTCTTATCTCCTCCGCCGACCGTGTCGCAGGTGCCGAATAACCGTCCGACGAACATCCGCGTGAGCGAAACCACGCGCCAGCGAATTCTGAAAATAGCCCGTGAATTGAATTACCGTCCCAATATCGTCTCCCGAGGGCTGCGAATGCAAAAACACATACCGTGGGCCTCATCAGTTTCAACACGAACGACCCCATAACCATTGCCTTCGCTTCGCAGATCGACCAAATTCTCTATACTCAAGGATACCGAACCGTCGTCGGTGACGCCCAGCACACAACCCTTCGTACACCTCTCGAGGCCATGGTCAGCGCAGCCTTGGATATGCTGAGTCCATAGATGAACGGCAAACGCCCGGAGACCGCACTGTGTTTGTCCTTCCCGGGTAAACTGGTCGTCCGAAAATCCTGCGGCGCGGATTTCTCTGGTGACTCCTTAGCTCCCTCGGTACGATAACCCATCGAACGGCGGCTTGTGAAAGGAACAAAAACTCATGGCCAAATGCGGATTTGGAAGAGTGGTTGTTAACGGAGTATTTGAGCCCAAATGTCCATTTGTAACGGACCTGGAAGGTCGCTTCGTCTATGTGCGGGAGGCAGATCGCCAATGGCTGCTTGCCGCATTTGACTTTTCCTACATGTTCCGCCGCACAAGTCTGGCATGGCGCCAGGCCATTTCCCACGCAACGGGAATTCCCCTCTCCGACATCTGGGTCCATGAGCTCCAGAACCACACGGCGCCTGTTGCCCTTGATCTGGAAGGCGAAGCCCGCGAAAAACTGGTCAAGCTCTGCCTGCCGGAAATCCAGCGCGTGATCGCCGAGGCGGACGATGCGGAATTGTCATACGCCCTCGTCGATCTGGGCAACCGATACAACATGAACCGCGAGCAATACATTCCGGGCCTGGGAATGGTCACGGTCTGGCACGGGTTCGAGTTCGATGAAAACGATCGACCTCATTGCGGCAATCCGTGGTGGATGCTTCTGCAAGGATATACGCCGGACCTGCCGGCCTTCAAAGAACGAATTTACTTCGACCGCCCAGCCGACCCTCAGGGAGCGTTGCTGGTCTTTCGAAATCGACAAGGACGGATACTCGGAACAATCGCGCGCTTCGCCGCTCACGCGGACATCGTGGACAGTTGCTGCTACGACATCGGAAACGGCAACGAAAAAGTTTACCACTTCGATTGGCCGGGATACATGCGTCAAGCGCTCGATACGAAAATCGGCGGAACATGCGTTTGTCTCTGCGGACCCTGTGGAAATCTGACAACCAAGAAGCGACGAATCGCCGGTTGCGCCGCCGGGGACCGCCAGGCCCGGGAAATCAGTTCCGCCGTCGTTGATGAACTTCTATCCGCATGGAACGCGGGGAAGAAACCCTGGCAAGCCCTGCAGCTAAGAAAATCCGCCAACACCCGCGTCGATCTGCCTCTGCGGACCACGGTTCCCGCAAGCCACGAGGAACTGGCGGCATACGAAGACCAAACCAAGCACGCGGAAGCGGCGTTTCTGCGGGCCAAAGAGGACGGTACCCCCGCGTATCGGGTTAAGCAGCTGGGCGACGAGCATCTTCACAAGTCCTGCATGCCCCAGATCGTCGATCGCTGGGTGGGATTGTCTGACGAGGAGCTGCAAAACCGGCTCATGACGGTCGAACTCGAAGCCGTCGGATTGAACGATCTCGTGTTCGCCGGATTGCCCGGCGAGAGCATGGCGGACGCGTCCCTCTGGCTTAGAGCCCAAAGCATAGGCCAGAACCTCATCACCGTCGATCAAGTCAACGGCTACTGCGCGTATCAGACCACGCGGGAGCAGTATGATCTCGGCGGCTATGCCTTCTGGTGCAGCTGCCTCGCCCGCGATTCGGAATCCATCACCCGCCGCGAAGCGCTGAAGCTTATACGAAACGTATCCGTATAACATCACACGCGTTGACACAAAGGAAATCCTCCATGGAACTTGAAATGTCTTGGCCGACAACGTGGACCGTCTTTGGACCGTTCACTCGCGAAGAACCCGTACCTTCAAACGACATCCTCGCCGCCATTCCCAAAACCCTCACAATTTCCGGACGCACGATTCAGCCAAAACATGCGGCTCTCGAAAATTCCCGAATTGATCTGGTCTCGCTCTTCGACCCCAAATCACATTCCTTCCTCTACACAAAATCGAGCTCCACCGTGGGAAGGACCGCCTACCTCTTTGCCGAAATCGAGGTCCCCCGCGCCGGCCAACTGCTCATCGGTGCCGGAGCCGATTGGTGGATGCAGTGGTTCCTCGACGGCATCTGCGTCTATGACACCATCAATCCCGATTCCCACGGCCATGCGGGAAATGGAGCGGGAATGTTCGGGATCAACAATCACGCATTCACCGTGGATCTTGATCCGGGCAAGCATGTCCTGGCCGTTCGGGTGATGGGCGGAAGCCAGGGATGGCTCTTGTGCAGCGGCTGTGGACAAGCCGTCCGCGATGCCCAAACCAACGCGCTGCAGATCGAGCGAGACTACGCGCTGGCGACGTTCCGCAAAGAGCGGGACCTTGTCGCCAGAGTAATGAGTCTCCAAGCCTCGCAAAATCCTCTGCCGACAATCGAAGGCGCAGCCATCCCATCTTTCGAAAAACTCTCGTCAGGTCCGCTGCGAGTTCGCTTCCTCCCCTCCACATCCTCACCGGCGCTCATCCATTATGTGGTCCACCAGCAGGCCGATCGCATCATCCGCGCCGTGAAGAAACATCACGTCGCCGATGCCTGGGCCCCCAGCGGAGACCTCGAGCCCTACATCCAAACCGGCTGGCCCATGGTAATCACATACAAGCATGACGAAATTCTGAAGCACCAGATTACCGCCGACGATCCCGAACTCGGCGGTCTGGTCTGCCGCCTCAAAAAAGAATACCAGGGAAAATTCTTCTCCTTCCAGGTCGGCGAATGGTCCAACTACCTGACGTGGGATCTCGGCGTCTTCCACACGACGCTCGAAGAAATTCCGCGCCTGGATCGAAAAGTCATGTACCATCGCGTGCTCGATACGTTCAGGCAATGGAAACAAACCGCCCGCGGACACCTTCATTCCGTCAATGGCTTCTGCCTCCTCACGCACATTGGCGCCGAAGCCGGCGAAGACTGCGTCGGAATCGAAACCGGCGAGAACATCCCCTGCACGCAGGTCGCCCGGGCCTTCACACGCGGAGCAGCCCGCCAATTCGGCTTGCCTTGGACAGAGCAAATTTCTCAATGGTACCAAAACACCGTTCCTTCGGGACGACCCATGCCCCTGACGGATATGACGCCGGGAAATGTCCACCCCACATTGGTCGGCGAGCACACGGGCCATTCGGTGAGCCTGCTCTCGCGAATGTGGCTGACCGCCTGGTTCTCCGGCGCTGCCGCGGTGAACATCGAAGCGGCTTCCGGATACCTTTTCAACGTCGCCTACAACGATCCGGAGTTTCCCGACGACACAGAGCTTTCCGAGTACGGCAAATGGGCGCAAAAACTCTATCACCTGATGAAGACCCACGACATCGGCGTTCCATATACGCCCTTTGCCGTGCTCCTGAGCAAGTACCACGGCCGCATGACGTTCTGGCGTGAGAGCTGGCGCCATTTCCCCGAAACCACCGGCGATATGATGACGGTGCGATTCTTCGATCAGATATTCCCCGGCCAGTCGATGGGTCCGGGATTCGAACAGCGATACTTGTGCCCCTCGCCCTACGGCGACACATTTGACGTCTTCGTCAACGACGCCGAACGATCAGCCCTGTCGGCCTATCCGGTCATCTTCGTACCCGGCGACGTCGAATGGACAGGCCAAGACGTCGATTTTCTGCAACAGTATGTGCGCAACGGCGGAATCCTCTGCCTCAACGAAATCAATCTCAACGGGTGGGATCGAAAATTCCTCGGCCTGGAGTACGATCGCTTCCAACCTGCCTCCGGCGCCCGGACCGTCCTGGCTCGCCCCGACGGCGCGCCCTGCCTGATTCAACACCCCGTTGACCGAGGCACCGTCTTCGCCTCCGCGCTCAAGTCCGAGCCGACCCTCGATGCCGAAATGGCGTGCCCCAACGTTCTGCTCCGAGCCTTGGCGCAGAAATTCCTCCCGTTCCAGGTGCAGGGATGCGTCGAAACGCTCATCAACCGTACTGCCGCGGGCTGGGCCGTGATGCTCGTCAACAACCAGGGCGTCTTCAAGACCCGACTCGACGCCCCCGTGATCGATCCTGCCGACACACAGACAGTCCGCCTGTCCTGGACACATCGTGCGTTCAATCCGCAGGTTCTCCTTGGCCCCGCCGTCACTCGCGACGGTAACAACGCCATCGTCCTGACGCTTCCTCCAGGCCAGATCGCTCTACTCTCTCTGACAGACCCGCAATCGTGAGAAAGCGTATGTCCTCCAGATCACCCAACTCTTCTCTATACTGTGGCGCACGTTCTAACGTGCGATCTTCTCTTCGTAGGGTAGGCCTTGGCCCACCATCTTCTTCTCTTCTCCTATGATTCGCTCCCAAGATTTCTCTTTGCGGATTTCGGAAAAACTATGTATGTTTTATACGTTATTCGTTTTTGCGTACATTTTTTGAATAGGAACCAGCAATGGCACAGGAAAAAATCAGAGTCGGTGTGGTCGGTCTTGGTCGCAGCGGTTGGGATATCCATGTTCATCACCTTCGCAAGTTGCCGGATCTGTTCCAGATCGTCGCCGTGTCGGATCCCGACAAGGCCCGCCAGACCCAGGCCCGTGATGAGTTCAAATGCAAAACCTACGATACACTCGAAGAGTTCCTTAAAGACCCCGCCATTGAACTCGCCGTCATCGCCACGCCCAGCCATTTCCATGCGGCCAACAGCATCGCCGCCCTTCAGGCCGGAAAAGCCGTGGTCTGCGAAAAACCCATGGCCACCACCCTCGCCGAAGCCGACTCCATAATCGAGACCGCTAAAAAAACCGGCAAGCCCTTCACCGTCTTCCAAAATTATCGATACTACCCCTTCTTCCAGAAAATCCAAAAAATCATCGCCTCCGGCGTCCTCGGCCGAATCGTCGAAGTCAAAATCGCCTGGCACGGCTTTGGCCGACGATGGGACTGGCAAACCCAGAAAAAATTCGGAGGCGGAACGCTCCGTAACACCTGCCCACACGCCATCGATATGGCCCTGCTCCTCTTCGGTCCGGGCCAGCCGGAAGTCTTCTGCCACCTCGATAAAGTCCTCACTCTCGGCGACGCCGAAGATCACGTGAAACTCATCCTCAAAGGGCCCAACGCCCCGACCATCGACATTGAAGTCACCGCCGCCTGCGCCTATGGCCAGGAACCGTGGCTCATCATGGGCCAGCGCGGAACCCTCGCGGGCGATAACTCCAAACTCCGCTGGAAATACTACAAACCCGAAGAACTTCCCAAACGCGAATTGGACCTCAAGCCCACGCCCGATCGCAGCTACAACTCCGACCAGATCAAATTCTACGAAGAGACCTGGTCCGAAAGCGACGACAAGAGCCTTGGCCACACCCAATACTACGTCGACGTCTACGATTCCCTGCGAAACAACAAACCCTTCGCCGTGACGCCCGAACACGTCCGCCGGCAAATGTGCATCATCGAAAAATGCTTCCAGCTCTCGCCGGTATAAACCGCGCGAGTACCGGAAAACCAAAAGGGCGATCAGCAATGATCGCCCTTTTCATTTCACTGCTCTATCGTACAAATCACTTGCGATTGTAATACGCCCCTGTCTCGAACGCCTTGGGATCGAATTTCAAATCGGGATTCTTCTTGAAGTCGACTTTCAAGGGAACTGAATCTTCTACCCCGTAGATCGTCTTGTGACCTGGCAGCGGCTCCCGCACCACCTCACCGTCCGCACCGACGGTAAAGACAAACTCCCGCGATTTCTCCCCGTCCTGAGTCAGCACGCAACGATATTTCCCCGGATTCTTCTTCAGATACTCCGTCGCCATTTCTCCCTCGATCCGGGGCACCCACCAATACCACAAACTCCACATCGTCTGCTCGTTCTTGTTCTTCTCCCGGTATTCCTGATATAAAATCTCCGTCCGCCGCGTCGGACTTTCGTAAAACTCGATCTTCTTATCGCCCAGGAAACATCGCATGCGACCTTCGCGAACCTTTGCCTCACCGTCGCGGTCGTACTTGAACCACGTCCACAATTCGAGCTTCCCGTCGGACACGCGATACAGCCACGCCTCGCCCATGCGGAAATCATGGTCAATATAAAACCCGTTGATCTTCCCCTTCGATGTCCAACCCCGCACATAGTTCTTCACCGTGTACGTAATCGTCGCCAAATCCTCGTGAAGCTTGTCACGCGACGTCTGTTTATAGCTGACCTTGGCGGTAAACACTCCCGTCTCGGTGGTCGCGTCCTTCTCGTCCATCTTGCCCGACACCGTCACCAGCGAGTAGTTCTTGCCCTCACGCTTGGTGATCTTGTCCGTCACGGGCACCTTGACCGCTGCGGCCGACGGCTTCTTCGCCTCATCCGAAGACGATTGCGAGTCGGACGACTCTGATTTCTTCTTCGACTTGTCCTTCTTCTTGCCCACCCATCATGCACGTGCAGAACGGGTGGTTCCGGTACTCCAGGTTCACCTGCCGCTTTTCTAAATCCGTCTGTCAATTTATACTAAGAGCCAGAATCGTCCCCTGCGGCGATTCTGGCTCTCTATCGTAACCTCTGCAATCACAGAGTGTTAATTTCAGGTGCGCACCAAAAGCGCACCAAAAATACATCTTTTCCACGGCTTAGCCCGGAG
>CAZLZE010000142.1:0-12811 GCA_964563935.1 uncultured Phycisphaerae bacterium
GTCTCATACGCCGATGGACATTCCTCGGTCACCACCAGTCGAGTCCATCCACTGTTCGCCGGTAGCCTCACGCCCTTCTGAAACACTTGCGGCCTGCCCTCGAACATCGGCCGCCATCCATTGTTAAACTCCAGTTCGATCCGCCCCTTCGCCCCAGCCGTCTTGACCCAGCAACTCAGCGCAAACGTTCCCTTTCCCACCTTCCGATCGAATGCCGAAATCACCGTCCGAGGCTTGCCTCCCTGCGCCCGTACCACCAGACTCCGCTTCCCCGAATGCGATTCTTTATCGCTGATCGCCACGCTTTCCGCGCTCGATCCCACCACCCACCACGCTTCCGCGCCCGTCTCCGCACAATACCGCTTATCGCCCCGTTTCGCGAACGCCAGATAGAACTCCGACCCCTGCCGCATGAACGTCCCGTTCCACCGCTGGTCCAACTCAAAACTCGCGTTGCGAATCACATTCTCCCCCGCGAATGATTCGACAACGCACACCAAACCAACCACCAGCGCTACACGTCTCAAACCGCCCATTCAACGCTCTCCAGTTCCAAATCGCACATCTCAACCCCGGACCAAAGTCCGGAGCTATCCCCCCGCGTTAGCGGGGGGCTTCTTCTCACCTACCTGCCGATCTTCCCCTTCGCCCCGCACGTCTCGCCGATCACCAGCTTCGACTTCAACTGTACGTGCCGCTTGAGCGTCCCATCATCCGGATCACGCAGCAGCAACTTCACCGCCTCCAGACCCATCTCATGAAACGGCTGCGACACATGCGTCACATACGAATAATCCGGATTATTCAGCACGTCGCTTCCCACCACCGCAATGTCCTCGGGCACGCGCTTCCCCATTTCGCTCAGCGCCCGCAAAATACCATGCGTCATCGAAAACTGCGCCGACGCCACAGCCGTAAATGCACGCGGGTCTTTCTCCAGCTTCTCCTTGAAAATGTCATGCGCCGGACCTGCCGAGAACTCGATCGGAATCTCAATAACCAGACTCTCGTCAAACTCAATTTCGTAATCCTCAAGCGCCCGACGATACCCCATCAGGTTCCCCTGGCCCGAAGGATCATGCCGGCCCGTGCTCACGTAACAGATCCGCCGATGACCAAGCATGATCAAATGCTCCGTAGCGATGTATCCCATGTGAACCCGGTCCGTGCGCACCACCGGCGTCTCCACCGTCGGCACATACGTATCCATCAGCACGAGTCGTTTGCCCTGGGCCTGAATCCGGCGAAGCAACTCCGCGTATTCCGGATCGAACACGTCGGTAAAAAACGGACAGGCGATAATCCCCGCCAGATCGTATCCGCTCAGCCGCTCCAGTATCCCCTTCTCCCGCTGCGTGTCCAAAACGCTGTTGCACACGAGAACCTCGCACCCCTCACGCGTCGCCTGCTCTTCGACGCCCTTCAGCACAAGCGCATTATGAACCATCGCCACATCGGGAACGACAAACCCGATCAGCCGTGTTTGACGTGTTCCCCCAGCCCCCACGCGAATCGTCTTTTGAACAAACGTCCCCCGCCCTTGATGACGGATGACGTATCCTTCCTTCTCCAAATCCGCCATCGCACGGCGCACCGTCACCCGATCAACCTTGAACTCCTCCGAAAGCCGCCGCTCAGCCGGAAGTCTCTCCCCCACCCGCATCCGCGAAATCTCCCGCACAAGCCGCTTGCGAACCTGAACATGCAGCGGCACATAATCTTCCGTCACAACGTCCACTTTGCCCGTCCTCTTCATAATCTATAAAACCCCAATGGTTGCTACCATACTACCATTAAGCCCAATTTACCTCCCCTCCAATATAATGTCAACCCCAAAAAAACTTTCCCCGTGTGGCCCACGCGCCTTGCACGCGATCTTCCTGTCTTCTCTACTGGCTGCTTCCGCCATTCGCGTCTACATCTCTCTTCCCCCATCCACCACGATCACCGCCGACCCCATGAACCGTCCTTTCCGCAAATCCTCCAACGCCTTGTTCGCCCTCTCCAGCGAATACGGATGCACCGTCGTATGCACCGGCACCTTCGGAGCAAGTTCCAAAAATTCCTCCCCGTCCTGCCGCGTCAAATTCGCCACCGACCGCAGCACGCGCTCTTCCCACAGCAGCGAATACGGAAACGACGGAATATCGCTCATGTGAATCCCCGCGCACACGACCAATCCCCCGCGATCGACCGCCTTCAGCGCAATCGGCACCAGCGCCCCTACCGGCGCGAATATGATGGCGGCGTCCAAGACCTCCGGCGGCGATTCGTCCGACCCGCCCGACCACTCAGCCCCCAACTCGACCGCAAATTTCTGTGATGCGATATCCCCCTCCCGCGTAAACGCGTATACCTTCCTGCCCTGATATCTTGCCACCTGAATCAGGATATGTGCCGCCGACCCGAACCCGTAAAACCCAACCTTCTTCGCGTCGCCCGTCATGCGAAGCGCGCGATACCCGATCAATCCCGCGCACAACAGCGGTGCAGCCTGAAGATTCGGATAATCCCGCGAAATCGAAAAACAAAACCGCTCGTTGGCCACGCACTTTTCCGCAAATCCACCGTTGACGGTATAACCGGTAAACTCCGGCTCAACGCACAGATTCTCCCGCCCCGACAGGCAGAACCGACACTGTCCGCAACTACCTCCAAGCCACGGAACACCTACGCGGTCTCCAACGCGCAGCGTCTTCACCTCCGGCCCCAATCCCTCAATCGTCCCCACCACCTGATGACCCGGAATCAGCGGCAATTTCGGATTGGGAAGCTCACCATCCACCACATGCAGATCCGTCCGGCACACCCCGCACGCATGCACCCGCAACACCACCTGTCCCGCCCCCGCCACCGGCTCCGCCACCTGGCGCAACTGCAACGGGGATCCAACTTTCTCCAGAACCATTGCCCGCATCACAATTCCTCCCTTATCCAGCCAAACTGTCCTCTCAACACGTCAGAACCACCGCATATTAACCCCTGCTCACCATTCACTCAATCCAATTCCCCTTGCCCGCAGGGCAGGTCTCTCCAGACGCGAGGCCCCATTTCTTCGGCATTGACTTACCGGCCCGCAAGAGTGCGCGCACCGCCCCATACTCCAAAACCGGTGCTATTCCGGTGCGCTTTTGGTGCGCGCCAGCCCCATCTCTGCGAAAGCTTCCCACATGAGCCGTCATATAAGCTTCGAGGCCGTAATACGATAGAGATAACGCGATTGTTCTGTTCACGCCAATCATGTCCTTTTTGAAGAAATTTTGCCATTTCCTGTTGACACGCATCGCGAGTGATGATATTTTCTCGATCATACAGGTCTCATAGGGCTGCAATTTAAGCCCCAATGAGATAGCTCGCGGAAACGCGGGCGAAAGGGAAGGCGGTGAAAAGCCGCCGCGGACGCGCCACTGTAATCGGCGTCTTGAGAACAGAAGATCGAAGGCCACTGTCCCGAAGGGATGGGAAGACCTCGATCGATCAAGCCGAAAGCCAGGAAACCTGCCTGTAAAAGTTTCGCCAGGCGTCTTCGCGAGATGGGACGAGCCGAGCAACGGGATAGAATCCTTGATTTTATCCTTCGTGCTGAATGTCTACAACCCATCCGGAGACGGATGGGTTTTTTGTTTTGAACAAATTCCCACCCGTCCGGATCTGCCTGCCGATGAACCTGTTCCCTGTGAGGGTGCGCTCTGGAGAAGCGCCATAGAGAGTGGAAAGGAGGAATGCGGAGCGTTAGTGAAAAGATGACCTCATGAGGAACGAGAGAGTTTATCGGTGGGCTGGACGACGAAAACCGTCACCAGCCGAATGTGAACGACAAGTTTGGTTTTCGAAGTTCAAAAAAAGGAAATGAGACCATGAAGAACATGAGCAAGACATTTTGGATGGGTATGATTTTGGCAACTTTTGCGGCCACAGTGGCGGTAGCGGATATCCTCCCGATCACGATCACGGAAACGGCCGGCATGGGAAGCTGTTCGGCGTTTGTGGCCATCAACTTCGCCGATGGCGCGAAGTACAATTTTCAGGTCAATTTCGATGGAACGCCCACGGGCGAGGAAATCCTGAATACCCTTGATACCGAAACGGGCCTGGACGTATACTTCTCCGATTTCGGGTGGGGCCGATTTGTCGATGGGTTCGCCTACGACGGCCACTCGAACATCGGTTATACCGGCGGCGAGAACTGGTTCCACTACTGGGTCGCCGACAGCGTGAATCCTTCGGGCTGGCCGAACTGGACGTCTCCCAGCTATGGAGCCAGCGCCCGCACGATCACCAACGGTGATTGGGATGGTTGGGTCTACGGCAGCGCCGCATCGCCGGTCGTTCCCGAACCCGCGACCCTCGGATTGGCAGCTTTGGGCATTTTGTTCCTGCGAAATCGTCGTGGGAACGTGAAATAGCGTTTGAGTTTCTCCGGTAAATGGTATTGGGCTGGTATCCCGATGGGGTTCATACCATCGGGATACCTACCCGGACCAGAAAGGAGTTTTGAAGTGCGACGGATATTCTTGATCGGCATCGCAATAAGTCTGCTGACCCTTCAGGCCAGCCAGGCCTACGTCTACAATGCTTCCGACTTTGCCACCCAGGTGACTGAATACGTCCAGGGAACGGGCCTGACGGTCGATTATGTGGACGGTCTGCCGTTCAATAATTCATCCACGGCACTCGGTCGACCGACGGTCGATACCACCGGCGACGACTGGTACTTCCCCGCGTCGGACATAGCCCCCGTCGTCTCCATTTATGCTTCTTTCCGATCTTTTGAAATCGTAACGGTCGGCAAAGGCGGACGGCTGACGCTCAAATTCAACCATCAGGTCACCAACGACTCAGCCAACCCTTACGGCATCGATTTCATCGTCTACGGAAACGCCCAGCAGAATTTTGACTCCGCCCAACCATGGGAAAACGGCGACCCGAGCCTGCACACGGTCTACGGGACGGTTCGCTCCGAGGCCCAGAAGGTTTCCGTCAGTCAGGACGGAGTCACCTGGTACACCTATACCACCGGACCCTACACCGACAGTTTTGCGCCGACACTCGGACGCGTCTACGACCCAGCCAACCCCGATACGTCGATCGGCTCGTGGAACCAATGGTGGGGCCAGGCAACGGATCCCACGCTGCCCTTGCCCACCGCCCTCACAGCAGCCGATTTCGCCGGATATACCGTTGCCCAGATGGCCGAGTTCTATGGCCAATCGGCGGGCGGAACCGGGTTCGACCTGGCCCCCACCGGATGGGACTGGATTCAGTATGTGCGAATCGAGAATCCGTCTGGCAGCACGAACACCCCCGAGGTGGACGCCATCGCCGACGTCGCGCCGCGGTTCACGGGCGATGTGAACCTTGACGGCAGGGTGAATTTCAGCGATTATCTCGTCCTCTCGAATCATTTCGGCGGACGCGGCGCCTGGAACTGGGGCGATTTCACCGGCGACACCAATGTTGACTTCTCCGATTACCTGGCTCTTTCACAGAATTTCGGATCGGGCGGTGGCAGTCCCATTCCCGAACCGATCACCCTGATCCTGATGGCGTCTTCCGTGGTACTGGGAGCGATGCGAAAGCGATAATATGGTGCAGAAACGGTGCAATTTCGGTGCTTTCACCCTCATCGAGCTGCTGGTCGTAGTGGCGGTGATCGCCCTGCTCATCAGCATCCTGCTTCCCAGTATCCAGTCGGCCAAAGAAACCGCCAAAAGCGCCCAGTGTCTCAGTAATCTCCGCCAACTCAACATCGCCGCGACGAACTATACCAATACCAATGGTGACCAATACCCCCTTGCCTATTTCAGAAACCCCGCCAAACCATCAGAGATAAAGGGATGGGATTTCACGGCCACCAAGGATTGGAGCAAGAAACCCCCGAAGGTGGTGTACACACCGGGCATCCTCTGGCAGGGAGCAACTGCGCTCGACGTCCATCAATGCCCATCTTTCCGATGCGACCCGAATGATCCCTACACTGGATACAACTACAACACCAGCTACATCGGACACGGAGACCCGGACCCCACTGACTGTACCAGGATCGTCCCTCCTGCCCGGGTCTCTGAAGTTCAGCGTCCGGAACAATGCGTAATCTTCGGTGACGGCGAGTATTTCGGGGGTCCCGACAAATTCATGCGGTCGCCATTTTTTACCCCGCTGGATGAATTTGCCAACCGGTCCGCGGGAACCCAGGGCTACCGCCATCTCGGCAAGACGAACGCGGCATTCTGTGACGGGCATGCCGTAACCTGGATGCAGCGGTACACAAAGACCGTGTCGCCTGAGGAAGAAGCCAGTATCACCCCCAACACCGGATTCCTTTCCCCGGACAACAGCCTGTACGATCTGGAGTAGCGTACCCGGCCATTCCTGTCCGAATTCCAGTACCATCATCAGATATAATATCACCATTTTTACAAATAAATTAAAGTAAAGAATCTGAAGTCAGCATGACAATTGCCGGAGGACTTCCGTACATACCTCGCAGGTCATGGCGAAAGACCCGTAGAGCTTTGATTTGTATAGTTCTCGGAGCACCCTTGACGAAGTACAAGGGGTCCACTGCCATGCGTCCGATTTTCGGCAAGAATTGGAGAAAACTGTGGGGAATTTTTCGAATGCAGATGACTTCTTTATTAGCTTGCCTATAATGAAGATATAGGGAGGTGCACTTTGCTAAAAACATCAACAATTTTATTGACAGGCGGTTACGGCGCTGATAAAACCATTGAGTAGAGAAGATGCTGTGAAAAGGAGTGGGGGTTACGCACATCTTTTGTAGGCGTCCACCCCCAGCATTATTTAAGTTCTATTGAGAGAGTGTCCTGAAAGAGGCTGGTAGCGAACGTACACAATTCGGTGGAGGCAGAAATCATATGAAAGTATTAATGCTCGGCTGGGAATTTCCACCCTTCATCAGTGGAGGTTTGGGGACGGCCTGCTATGGGCTCACGAAGGCCATGAGTGAGATGGGGATAGAGGTGTTATTTGTCCTTCCCAAGCCCATCCATAGCGAATATGCCACGCACGTCAAACTGGTTGCGCCCAAACCGGGGTCGCCGTTATCGGTCAGTTCGGAGATTTTCCAGCTTAAAGAATTTCGTAATGTGAAGTTTCGCACGTTGCCATCCGCGCTTCAGCCGTATCAGACGGCGGGCGAATACAAGAAAGGGACCACGCAGACCGTCCATACGGTCGCACATCAGACGACAAGTGAGACGATCACGCGGCAAGTCGAGGAATTGGCAGCCGTTCCACAGTCGTCCGGTGGAAATGGTTCGGGCGGTCAGCATCGCTCGGGTGAGGCCTTTGTGGGGGCCGGGGCGAATTACTCCGGGGATTTGTATGGAGAAGTGGAGCGTTACGCGAAGCTCGTTTCCCAGATTGCAACGCAGGAAGATTTCGACGTTATTCACGCTCACGACTGGATGACGTACCCGGCAGGTCTGGCAGTGGCCGGGATCACCGGAAAGCCTCTGATCGTCCATGTCCACTCCACGGAGTTCGACCGATCGGGCGAACATGTGGACCAGCGTATTTATGATATTGAGCGTCAGGGAATGTTTGGGGCACAGCTTGTGATCACCGTCAGCTACCTGACCAAGAAGATCGTGACGACACGATATGCCGTACCTGCCGAGAAGGTTCGCGTCGTATACAACGCGATCGATCAAAACGGAAGCACCAAGCAACTGCAGACACATACGCAGATCCAGAAAGACGAGAAGATCGTGCTGTTCCTGGGTCGTATAACCATGCAGAAGGGGCCGGAATACTTCCTGGCGGCAGCCAAGAAGGTCCTTGAGGTCATGGACAATGTTCGTTTCGTCATGGCGGGCAGTGGGGACATGATCCGTCGGATCATCGAATTGTCTGCGGAGATGGGGATCGGTCACAAGGTTCTTTTTACCGGTTTCCTCCGGGGCGAAGACGTGGAGAAGATCTATCGGATGGCCGACTTGTACGTCATGCCGTCCGTCTCCGAGCCGTTCGGAATCGCGCCGCTGGAAGCATTGTCACACGATGTTCCGGTGATCGTCAGCAAGCAATCGGGCGTCTCGGAGATTCTTCAGCACGTTCTGAAGGTGGATTTCTGGGACATCAACGAAATGGCCAACAAGATCATTGCGGTCTTGAAACACCCGCCCTTACATAGTACGCTAAAGGAGCATGGCAGCTTCGAAGTTCGAAAATTATCCTGGTCCGATGCCGCTCGGGCATGCGTGGGTGTATATAATGAGTTAGTAGGTGACCGAGCGGTCATGGTCTAGAACGCCGAAGACACCTGGCAGTCGCGTCGGAATTGTCCGACGTGTCATCATGAGAGGCCTGCGGGGTTGTTTTCCGACCTTCGACGACGAAAGTTAACAAGGGTTTATTTTACATAAGGTGACTTGTATGGCTTCAGTATGCTTCTACTTCCAGGTACATCAACCCTATCGGTTACGGCGGTACAGTGTTTTCGACGCTGATCCAACGTATTTTGACGAATACAAGAACGCGGAGATTCTGCGGAAGGTCGCCAACAAGTGTTACCTCCCCGCCAACCAAATGATATTGGAGATGATTCGGACTTACGGCGGGCAGTTCCGGTGTGCGTACTCCCTGACGGGCGTCGTCATGGAGCAATTTGAACAATATTACCCGAAGGTATTGGACTCCTTCCGGGAATTGGCGCAGACCGGATGCGTGGAATTCCTCGCCGAAACATACTATCACTCCCTGTCGTTCCTTTACAGCCGGGAGGAGTTCGCCGAGCAGGTCAGCCTCCAACGGGCACGAATCCGCCAGTTGTTCGGTCAGGAACCGAAGGTATTTCGTAACACCGAGCTGATCTATAACAACGAATTGTCGCAGTTGGTATCTCAACTGGGATTCAAGGGGATCATCTGCGAAGGCGCGGACCATATCCTCCTCGGCCGTTCACCCAATTTCCTGTATCGTCCGCCTCGCTGCTCGGATCTGAAGCTCCTGCTGAAGAACTACCGCCTGAGCGACGATATCGCCTTCCGATTCGGCAATCGCGACTGGGAAGAGTGGCCTCTGACGGCGGACAAATTCGCCAACTGGGTCAACCAGGTAAACGGAAACGGATACGTGGTCAACCTGTTCATGGACTATGAGACGATGGGCGAGCACCAATGGGCGGACACGGGGATTTTCGACTTCATGCGTCATCTTCCCCAAGCCGTCCTGCGGTACGGGACGAACGATTTCAAGACTCCGTCCGAGGTGGTGAACGCGTACCCTGCGGCGGAAGACCTGGACGTTCCGCACATGATCAGTTGGGCGGACACGGAACGGGATCTGTCGGCCTGGCTGGGCAACGCGATGCAATCGAATGCCCTGCACGAGATTTACAAGCTGGAAGCACAGGTCAAGGCCTCGGGCGACCCGGAAATCCTGTCCGACTGGCGAAAGCTTCAGACCTCGGATCATTTCTACTACATGTGCACGAAGTACTTCGCCGACGGCGACGTACACAAGTATTTCAACCCGTACGAATCGCCCTATGATTCGTATATCAACTTCATGAACGTGCTGGACAATATTCGCTACCGTCTGCGGAAAATCAGCCTGGGTACTTCGCTTCCTCACGTCCCTCAGACGGAATCGGCGATTCCGGCGCGAAGTCCACAACGCAGCAAATAAGGCAACCGGAAGGGCGGCTTCGGGGCGTCCTTTTCTTTTCCGGGAGTAGCGAGCGTGTATGAATAGAGAGCTATTGGTTGGGAATGGAGACTTCCTGGCAGGTTTCGATTCGCAGTACCAGCTTCGTGAGTTATATTTCCCCCGAGTCGGCGATCGAAACTGTATAGGTCCGTTCGGCTCACAATTTATCCTCGGATCGGGAAGCAGATACGCCCCCACGACGGATCCGTCCTACCGGATACGAATCAGATACCTCAAGGAGACCTTGTGCAGTTCGGTCTCCCTGGCGAATAACCGGCTTCAGGTGGTGTTGCACTGCTCCGACGCGGTTGATTACCAGTTTCCGATCCTCGTCCGCCGAATCCGGCTGAGGAATCTTGTGGATTACACGCGGACGATTTCCATCTATCACCATCAAAACTTCCATCTGGCCGATTGCAGCCAATCCGTGAGCACGCAATGCCACTACGACAAGGTTCCGCAGTCGCTGGTGCATCACGCGGGCGGTCGCAGTCTGTCGGTCACGTTCTGGAACCAGTTCGAGCCGGTCGTCATAGCCCACAGTTTCGCCCTGCCCGAGGAATTGCATGAGACGATGTCCGTTCCGGACCCGGGCCCATCGCGGGGCGGGCTATTTGATGAGTCCCAAAGCTACATCAAGGCGCAGCTTCGCCTCGACGGGTTCCAGGAAGGCGAACTTTACCTGGTAATCATCGCCGCGGATTGCGAAGAGGAGCTTGTCCGCGGACGTAAGGCGCTGGAAACTCTGGGGCCGGAAGAACTGCTCAATCGAACGGCTGCCTACTGGCGCCGGTGGGTATCGGCCGCCGACATCAACTTCGGACATCTGCCCGCCAGAGTGGAGGATCTTCACAAGCGTTCGCTCCTTCTTATTCGTTCGCACACCAATAACCACGGATCCATTATCACGGATTTCGAGCTTGACGATCAGGGTGTACCGCAGAAGGGATATGCACGATTGATTCCCGCCTCACTGGCCGCCCTGGCCATGGACGTCGCCGGTCAGCCGGACGCCGCACGCGGTTTCCATCAGATGATCGCATCGTCCTTCGCTCGAGATGGGCAATTGGCCGACCGTTACGCGCCCGACGGTTCTGCGGCGTCAGTCCCCCCTGCCGGGTCCGACTCCGCCGCCCATCCGCAACCCTTGCTCGAAGGGGCGATTCTGCTTGATGCCCTATGGCAACACTACCGCCGCTATCGTGACACCGAGTATTTCCGAACGCTCTGGCCGGAGTTGATCCTGCCCCAGGCCCAGGAGATCGCCAAACAAATCGACCCGGCGACCGGACTGCCTCCCGCCACGTGGGACGTCTGGCGCCGCGACGTGAGCATCAGCCTCTTTACAACGTGCAGCCTTTACGCGGGCCTGATCGCGGCCCGTTATTTCGCCGCCTGTTTCAGCGACGCCGCACACGCCACCCGATACGGCGTGCTGGCAGAGAAGGTTAAGGACGCCATCGAGGGGCGATTTTACAGTCAGGAACTCGGACGGTTTGTCCGGACTCTCATTCCGGGTCGTCATTCCGATGTATTTGGGCACGATTCCATGCTCGATAGCTCTTTGTTCGGCGTCTCGCGATTCGGTGTTTTGCCGGCAGAGGATCCGCGAGTCGTCTCCACCATAGCCGCCGTGTCCGACCAGCTCTGGGTGCGAACACCTGTGGGCGGTCTGACGCGATTTGAGGGGGATATGACGACGGAGCCGAGCGTTCAGATGCTTCGAGGAATACCCGGAAATCCCAGTTGCACGGCCACGCTCTGGCTGGCGCAATACCTGATCGCCAAGGCCCAAACCGTGGACGAACTCAAGCAGGCAATTCCCCTTCTGGAGTGGATCATCACGAATACCGGCGCGACGGGACTCATCAGCGAGACCGCCGGTTCGACGGGTGACGCAGAATCGGCTCACCGCCCGTCGATCTGGTCGCACGCGGAGTTCGTGCTGGCGGTAGCAGGCTATCTGGAGCGACTCGAGCAGTTGCATCATTGCCACACCTGCGGTCAGCCGATATACCATCGCCTGCCCCCTGCCGCCGACAGCGCAGCGCCTCAGGAAATTCCCGTTCTTGATTCGGACTCCAACGCCACCGTTCCCCCTCTCGAAGCCACCGCCAGCTTTATCCACAACGGACGGGAGGCAACCATCACCATTGACCTGCGTGAGTGTCTTGGGTGCGGCAAGTGCGTTCTGAACTGCCGCGAAGGCGTGCTGCACATGGTGAGACACAAGGTACAGACCAACCACACGCATCTCGGCCGGTGTGATCTGTGTCTGAAGTGCGAGAACGCGTGCCCGACCGGGGCACTGCATCTGCTGGTATTCGACCCCGAGTTGGAACGGCAAATCGAACCGGATCCGACAGACTTGCCCGCGGATAACACAACCACAGAAAATTGAGGATACCACTCATGTCGGACGACAAAACGACGGTGAGGCAACTGAAGGACATTGTACACCAGTTCATCGCCGAACGGGACTGGTTCAAATACCACGATCCCAAGAACCTGTCCATGAGCATTGCCATCGAGGCGGCCGAGTTGCTCGAGCATTTCCAGTGGGTCCGCACGGACGAATTGGACGAGGTGACATCAGACCCGGAGACTCGACATCAGATCGAGGAGGAGTTGTCCGACATTTTTGCCTTCGTTCTGTCCTTTGCCAACCGGCTGAATATTGATTTATCGGAATCGCTGGCGGCGAAGATGAAGAAGAACGCGATCAAGTACCCGGCTGAGACGTTCAAGGGGAAGTACAAGGTCTGATCGCATATCGGCGACGTGCAACGACGAAGAAATTTGAGAGCGTGCGTGAAAAGTCGTCATTGAGAGCGGCTGGCCAGACTCCATTTCGGGGCGAAAACGGCTATTTCTTTTTCCGAATCAGCAGGCTGCAGGCCGCCTGATCGCAGCGGGACATGTCGTAGTGGTACTCATAGCCCAAGGGTTCGAGGATGCGCCGGTAGAGGACGTCGCAGTGGGCGCAGTAATCGTGGTACGGTGTGATGTGCTTCATTTCCAGGAGCCGGCCCTTGGAGGGGCAGCGGTGCATGAGGATGCGGAATTCGCCGGCATCTTCGTCGAGTTCCATGGTGAAATCGGCGGCTTCCTCGTTGAGCGTATGACTCCTGTAAAG
>CAZLZE010000143.1:0-12810 GCA_964563935.1 uncultured Phycisphaerae bacterium
TTGTCAAGCCCACTTGTGGGAGAGCACATCTCAGCTTGGGCGAAGTGCGCGAAGCTGGCGGTTGAGTTCGCACCCATCTGCGGGCAAGTCGGTTGAGTTCGCACCCATCTGCGGGCAAGTCGGTGAGTTCCTATGATCTGATGTTGGCTGCCAGCCCGGTGAGCGTGACCTTCCTTCTTGGATTCCGGTCTGAACTCCTGGGTGTGGATATCCCCAACAAATTCATCGCCGATTGCGCATATCAATATCAGCAGAACATCATCGGCTTCGGATCTCTAAATCCTTTGACGGCTTCCATTCGATCTGAAGTGGAGAGGATTCGCGTGGAATACAAGCTGGGCGGGTTTGTCATTTCCCCCGGCGGTCAGGGCTTCCATCCGGCATGCAGTCCGGCGATGAAGCTGTACGAGCAGGCTGGAGAGCACCGCATGCCGATCATCGTGCACAGCGGTCAGCCGTTCGGAATTCCAGCGGCGGAGTTCTCCGATCCCACGCTCTGGTGTCCCGTGTTGCGGGAGTTTCCGGAGGTGAAATTTGTGTTTACGGATATGGGTTGGCCGTGGATAGACCAGACGCTCCTGCTGTTGGGTGAGTTTGAGAACACGTTTATGGATTTAGCGGGCCTGAGCGCTCAGCAATGGGTCGGATATCAAACGCTGATCAAGGGCTACCAGATGGGCGTGCTGGACAAGTTCTTCCTGGGCAGCGACTACCCGGCGGCGGGTGCGGCGGCAACCATCGAGGCAATCTACAGCATCAACCAAATGGCGGGGAACACGAATCTTCCGACGATTCCGCGTCAGCGGCTGCGGGAGATCGTGGAGCGGAACGTGCTGGGATTGCTGGGGCTTGAAGATCGGATCAGTCCGGGGTCAAACGGATCGGGTAAGCGAGAGCAATGATGATGAAATATTTGAAGTATGTGACGGCGATTCTGGTAATGGTGATGGGGACGGGATGCGGATATAACCAGATGCGGCTGGTGAATTACGCCAGCGCGGAAAAGCCCGAGGAACTTCAACAAGTCTTCAATCAAACTTCTTTCTCAGACAACAGCGCGGGTGGCTATGAAGTTCTTCTGCAGAGCACCGAGCCGATCAAGGGCACTGAAGCTGAAGATCGAATTCTCAGACAGGCGATTTTTGTGAGCACGATCTGGAAACCCATTCCGGGTAAGACGTATGCGGAGACGACGCAGATCAACGCGAAGGTCATTTACCTTGTGGAAATCGCCAATCGTCCGGGCGGAACGGTCCAGTCTCAGGATGGGCCGTCGTTTCTCTGCTATAAAGGTTCGGGGTTCGTGAGTTTCGAGGTCGACCGCATGGGCCAGGTGATGACGGGGCGGATCGAGCAGGCGCTTTTGACGCCGACGCACAAAGGCAAGAGTCATCGACTGGGCACGTTTGAACTCTCAGGAGATTTCCGGGCGACGCGAAACGCGACGGCGATTGGAGAGTTCAAGATCCTGGCCGGTCCGAATCTGAAGTGAAAACGGCGTACGAACGATGCTCAGACGGTTACTCATCATTTTGGAGATGATCAAATTCGGACACTCGGTATTCGCTCTGCCGTTTGCGGTATTGGCGAGCTTCATCGCGGCGGACGGTTGGCCAGGGTGGGGCAAGATCGGACTGATCGTTGGATGCATGGTGCCGGCAAGGAACGTGGGGATGACCTATAACCGGCTCGCGGATGCCGCGATGGACGCGGTGAACCCCCGAACGGCATCGCGGGCGATTCCCGAGGGACTGGTAACGCGGGGTTGGGCGTTTGGGTTCACAGCAATAAATGCTCTTCTCTTTGTGGGGGTGTGCGGACTTTTCTGGTTCATTTATGGCAATCCGTGGCCCGCAGTTTTCGCGATTCCCGTTCTTGCGTATCTATGTCTGTATTCTCACACCAAGCGGTGGACTCGGTTCTGCCATCTGTGGCTTGGCGGCGCGCATGCGATGGCGGTGGCGGCGGGATTTGTGGCCATCAATCCAGGATCATTGGGAATCGGCGGAATCCTGCTTGCGTGGGCGGTGGGGTGCTGGACGGCGGGATTCGACGTGATTTATGCCACCCTGGATGTGGACTTCGATCGCAAGGCGGGAGTTCACAGCCTTCCCGCGAGACATGGAGTAGGCCGGGCGTTAATTCTGTCGCGAACACTCCATGTGGCCAGTATAATCGGGTTCGGTATCTCAGGGTATTTGCTGGGGCTGGGTTGGATCTTTGGCTCGGGCGTTGTTTTGACCGCCATATTACTGGTAGTGGAGCATCGACTGGTGCGCGAGGACGACCTAAGCCGGGTGAATGTCGCGTTCTTTACCGTGAATGGGATAGTTAGCGTGGTGCTTGGGATGTCGGGTCTTGTGGATGTTTTATTGCGAACCACGAAGTAATCGAGAGAAGATCAAAGGAACTTGCGCGTGGAATTGGCGTGTTCATTGAGGGTATTTGGAAACGCTGCCCGTCTCGGAGACAGTTGTCGGAAAGCTCGCCGCGCGGGATTTTTCGCGGTCGAACTGGACTGGCCTCGCGTGTGCCGCGAGATTCCGGACAAGTCACGCCGGGTGGCAATGGTAAAAGAGGCCCTGAGCGATCATCAGTTGTCAATCGCCGGGGTAATCGCGGGTGAAGTGACGGCTGAACGTCCCGACCAACTGCAGTTGGGAGTCCGGGACTTAACGCGGGTCTTCGAGGAGTTGAAGGACATCGGGGCGAAGACGGCGGTGATAACGGGCGGGCCGCGTAGCCTGGAGAATTTCAACTGCCTTCGAGATGGCTTGCTGAATTTCCTCGCCCCGGAGGCGGAGCGCTGCGGCCTGGAGGTCGCCTTGGCGAATCAGGTTGATACGCGGGTGGAGAATCGTCAGGATCTGCTGGCTGTGTTCACCACAGCGTATCCTGAACACATCGGAGCGTGCATCGATGTCTATAATTTCCATCTGGCAGCCGTCAATGCGGGCGATGCCATTCGGGAAATGGGCAAACGGATCAAACTGGTGCGCATGAGCGATCTGATGGGTACGGTGTCGGTGCCATTGGGTCAAGGCGAAATTGAGATCAAAGGTCTGATCCGTGCACTGCGCAAAGTTGGCTACGACGGGACGATCGTTGTGGACCATCTCTCAGTTCGGGACGAGAAAATTGACAAGGCCCTGGAGCAGGCTTGCCAGTACCTGCATGGTATCATCAGTTGAAGGAGTGGGATCAGGCCTGTATGACGGGAGACATCAAAACGCTGTTCAAAGGGGGGGATCTGGCGGAATTGGGGCGATTGGCAGAAGCGGAGAAGCGGAGGCGATTCGGCGATCGCGTCTTCTGGGTGCGGAACTTCCATTTGAACTACACGAATATCTGCCGCAGCGAGTGCAAGGTGTGCCGGTATTCCAGGCGAAAGGGAGAGGATGGGGGATACGCTCTGGCGATCGATGAGATCGTCGCGAGGGCTTCAGGGGCAGTTGCCCAGGGTGCTGCCGAGATTCACATCGTCGGAGGCGTGAACCCGGACTTACCGTTCTCATTCTATGTGGAGATGATACGCCAGGTACGCCGGTTATCCCGCACGCTGTTCATCAAAGCGTTCACGGCTTCCGAGATTGACCACATGTGCACGATTTCGGACAAGCAGCCCTCTGCCGTGCTGGGTGAACTGATCGAGGCGGGTCTGAATTCCATGCCCGGGGGCGGAGCGGAAATTTTCTCAGCCCGGGTGCGAAAGGAACTATTTCCGGACAAGCTCTCGGCCGAGCGGTGGCTTGAGATTCACCAGACGGCCCACGGGTTGGGCTTGCGGACGACGGCGACAATGTTGTTTGGACATATCGAGACGCTGGACGAGCGGATGGAGCATCTTCTTGCGATTAAGCGACTGCAGGAGCGGACGCGCGGTTTCTCCGCGTTCGTGCCGCTTCCGGTGGTCGGGTTTGGCGGCCTTGAGGGCGTCGATGGCCTGGATTCACTGCGAACCCTGGCGGTCAGCCGGCTGGTGCTGGATAATATCGATCATATAAAAGTCTTCTGGCCGATCTGGGGGACGAAACTGGCACAGCTTGGACTAAGCTACGGCGCGGACGATATTGACGGAACGGTGGGAGACTACAAAGTCGTCGACCGGAAGGGGATGCCGGTGTCGGCGATTAAGGAGTTGATCGAGCAGGCAGGATTCGTGGCGACAGAACGGGATGGGAGGTATATACAAAAGGTTTCATAACCTCTTTAACGAACCGCGACCGTGAGGGAGCGGGTATTCCTTGCGGTTGTGAAGACCAGTTCTGGTGCTCCATTCCACATCAAGCGATGAAACCACCAAAATGTCATCCTGAACCAAGTGAAGGATCTGGAGTCAACCGCGCAGTAGATTGTCCTTGCGCACAGGCGTGGGGGTGCATGGATTCACGTTTCGGGTAGCCATGTCTTCGTCGACATTTTAATGAGAGATCAGAAATCGATTCGCTGGCTATTCCGCGTATTCCGCCCAGGCGGTGAGGGACTCCCAGACCCGAACCTTTTCGAGTCGGACGGCGGGGTTGATGCGATATTCGACACCGTGGACGGTCTTGACCTTCTCCTGGCGAAGGCGAGCCTGAAGGTGCCGGAAGATGGTCTTGGCCAGGACCTCGCTCGTAGGATCCTCGTTCTCGAACAGGACACAGCGGGGGTTATTTTCCTGCGATTTGCGGTTGACGGCATCCGCCGAGTTCAACATAATGGAATGATCGAGCGAGTCGAGATCGTCCGCGAGCATGGCTTTTAACGCATGGAAATCGCAGACCATGTTGTTCTCATCGAGGGCCTCGGCGACGAGGGTTACCTCGACCCGATAATTATGCCCGTGCGGAAACCTGCAACGGCCCGGGTGCTTGCTCAGCACATGAGCGGCCGGAAACTCGAATTGTTTACTTACTCGAAACATGTAAATTCATGCCCTGCTGGTATTGTAGAGTATTTGGGCTGGTAAGGCAATATTGTAACGTTTGAACGGTGAGGTAAAATATGATACGGATTGGCGTGGTCGGCCACGGTGGACGGATTAGTTCGGTGATCAACAGCTGCTTTCGGGCGGTGGATCCGGATGTTCGCGTGGTGGGTATCGTGGATCCGGACGAGGCGGGCGCCCGTTCGCGTCTGGCGGAGTGCGACCGGAATGACGTCGTGTTCTATAAAGACCTGAAGGAGATGGTATCGAAAGGGAAACTGGACGCATTGGCGATCGGGACGCGGTGCGACCTGCACACCCCCTATGCCATTCAGGCCGCCAGGTACGATCTGCCGTTGTATCTTGAAAAACCCGTGTCGAACAGCATGAAACAGGCGCTGGCGCTGGAGAAAGCGTTTGAAAAATCGAAGTGCCAGGTCGTGGTTAGTTTTCCGCTGCGCGT
This sequence comes from uncultured Phycisphaerae bacterium, assembly GCA_964563935.1. GTDB lineage: Bacteria > Planctomycetota > Phycisphaerae > JAAYCJ01 > JAAYCJ01 > JBAZZQ01. The sequence continues at coordinate 5,373 of CAZLZE010000143.1, forward strand.
CTCACCGCTATGCCTTCTGACGCGAAAATACATCGAAGAAGGCGCTGTAGGCTCGCCGGAGCACATTCTGGGCGTCAACTATGTGAGCTACGGGACGGTATACTTCGACAATTTCTACCGCAACTTCACCGTGACGCAGGGATTGTTCCTCCAGAAGGCGACGCACGACCTCGATTACATGAGTTTCCTGATGGGTTCACCGATTACCAAAATCGCAGCCATGGGAACGTACGGACGCGTATTCGGAGGCAAGAAGAAGGCGAATCTCCGTTGTTCGCAGTGCAAGGAAATGGAAAAGTGCTTGGAAAGCCCGAAGAATCGCAAACGGAATATGTCGGGCGGCAATACGAGTGATCATCTGTGCCCGTTCGGGATTGATTGCGGAAATCCGAAAGACGGGATGAATGAGGATTCATCCAGCGCACTGCTGGAGTTCGCGTCGGGCGTGCACGGAGTCTATACGCAGGTGTTCTATACGCGGCGGGACGCGGAAACTCGCGGGGCGACCGTGAGCGGGTACCACGGAACGCTGAGTTTCGACTGGTACAAAAATGAGCTTCGGCGGGTCCGGCATCATGCTCCCTTCAGCGACACGATCAAGGCGGACGGCGGAATGAGTCACTTTGGCGGCGATCTGGAATTGGCCCATGATTTCATCGATATTATCCGCGGCAAGGGCAAATCCCGGACGCCGATCGAGGCGGGGCTCGCCAGCGTCTACAGTTGCCTGGCCGCGAAAGAATCGTGCGAAACAGGCAAGTTTGTGAAGGTACGTCAGGTTGGACAGTAGGACATGATGACACCTCGAAAAGTGATTGAAACAGTACTTCGTGGCGGTCATGTCGGGAAGATCCCATTTACAATATATGAACACAAGATTCCGCAGTGTACGGTTGAGCGGGAATTTCGCGACCGGGGCATGTGTATCGTCATGCGAACATGTTCGGCGGTCAAAACTCATATGCCGAATGTGAAGGTCCGTCGGCAGTTTGAAATGCGCGACGGAAAAGAGCGCATCCGGACGTACTATGATACGCCGAAGGGAACGCTGACGTCGCTGATCGAACAGGCGGGATTCACTTCCTGGACGCATGAAAAACTGTTCAAGTCGCCGGATGATTACCCCGCGATTCTCGCCCTGTTCCGCGACGAAGTGTACGAGGAAAACTACAAAGCCTTTCTCGCCGAGTAAGAATTCCTCGGCGAGGATTTCATCCTGCAGGCGAATTTCGGCTTGGAACCGATGCAGGTCCTGATTTCGGGCGGAATCATCGCCATGGAAGATTTCTGCATCGAGTGGATGGACAATCGGGACGAAATCCTTAAGCTCTATGATGCCGTGCGAGAGAACCGGCGCAAACTCTATCCGCTCATCGCCAAATCGCCCGTTCTTCACGCCAACTATGGCGGAAACGTCGTTGTCGACGTTATCAGCGTCGACGGCTTTGAAAAATACTATGTCCCGAATTACAACGAGGCGGCGGAAGTCATGCACAAGCATGGGAAATTCATCGGCAGCCACCTCGATGGAAATTGCCGGGCCATCGCCAGGCTCGTTGCCGAGACCGATCTCGACTATATCGAAGCCTTCACGCCGGCTCCGGATACCGATATGACTCTCGCCGACGCCAGGGACGCTTGGCCGAAGAAACTCCTCTGGCTCAATTTTCCTTCATCCGTTCACCTGAAGTCGGACGATCAGGTCGAAACGGTGACTATCGATCTGCTGAACCAGGCAAAGTATCCCGAACGCTTCATCATGGGCATTACCGAGGATATTCCGGAGCATCGATGGCGGGATAGTTGCCGGGCGATCATGAACGGCTTGGACCGCCACGTGACAGAGAATCCGGGTTTCTACCGTAAGTAACCAAAAGGCCTTTTGTTGCGAGAAATACCGGCTGATATCTCATTACGTGGCAATGCTTGGGGTATTTGTCGCTAATGTTCGGCAGAGAAAATGGTTAGCATGAGATCGTGCATCTTTCGCGTCGCCTGACCGCGGTGGGATATCTTGTTCTTTTCCTCACGGGTAATCTCTGCGGTGGTTTTGCCAAGTGAAGGAACGAAAAAGTGAGGATCGTAGCCGAACCCGTTTTCACCTCGTGACTTGTCGATAATCACTCCCTCGATCGCGCCCTGGGTAACTCCCAACAGATTCCCCTCAGGATCCACCAGGGCCATGGCACAGCGAAATCTTGCCGTTCGCTTCTCAGCCGGGATTCCCACAAGTTCACGAACAAGTTTCTCATTATTAGCGCGGTCGTCGCAGGGCGTTCCAGCATACCTGGCCGAATACACCCCGGGCGCCCCGTTGAGTGCGTCCACCTCCAAGCCGGAATCGTCCGCAAGGGCGAAGACCTTGAAGCAACGGGCGTAGTACCGGGCCTTCTGTGTCGCATTTTCTTCAAAAGTGTATCCGGTTTCCTCTGCCTCCGGAACCTTAGGGAAGTCCTTTAGTGAAAGGTACCTTACTCCCAGTCCGGAAAGCTCTGCGGCAATCTCGGAAAACTTGCCCAGATTGCCAGTGGCGATCAAAATGGTCGGCGGTGCGGGTGTGGTGGTCATATCTTCAGGTGCTGCTCCAGGTCGGCGATGACGGCGGCGAGTTTGCCGCTCTGTGCCTTGCCATTTGCGTCCCAGGTAATGTCATCCTGGGTTGCCAACTGCTGTTCAACCTTCTGGCAGGCCAGGACTACGGTCGAGTGGTTCTTATTGCCGAGATACTTGCCGATCTCGGGAAAACTCATGGCAGTGTGTTTTCTGGCCAAGTACATGGCGATCGCCCGCGCCATGGCAACCGATCGGGTTCGCTTTGAACTGCGAATATCGGTTACGCTAATGTTGAACCGCTCGGCGACGACTTGTTCAATCCGGCTGATCTGCGTGTTTGCCTGATTCGGGTGTCCGTATTCGCGAACGACCTTCTCGGCCACATCGATGCTGATGGGTTTGTTGCATAATGAGGAATATGCAAGCATTTTGAGGATTGCTCCTTCGAGTTCGCGGACATTTCCAGTCACGCGATCGGAGATCAACTGAACGACACCTTCCGGCAGGGAGTGTCCGAGCTGATCGGCGCGAGCCTCGATGATCTTGGCCCGGGTTTCACGATCCGGCGGGCTGATCTGAACGACCATTCCGCTTATGAACCGGTCAACAAGGGAGTTATGAAGCTGAGCAATGGATTTGGGGTGCGCGTCAGAGGCCATAACTACCTGTTTTCCGGCCGCATTGATGGCGTTATAGGTGTGGAGGAATTCCTCCTGCGTAGCCCGTTTATTGGCGAGAAAATGGACATCATCGATCACAAGTACGTCCACGTTCCGATATTGGCGTCGAAAGGCGTCGAGGGAACCGTTTTTCACGGCGACGATAAACTGATTGGTGAATTCCTCTCCGCTGAGGTAGTGCCACCCGACGTTCGGATGGCGTTCGGAGATCGCATTACACAACCCCTGAAGCAGATGCGTCTTACCGAGCCCGCAGCCGCCGTGAATGAACAACGGGTTATATGGGCTGATGATTTTGTCGACAATGGTTCTGATGGTGCTGTATGCCAGTTCATTTCCCGAGCCCACGACGAAGGTATCAAGGGTATTTCGAAGCTTTCGGCGGAGCTTTCCGTTTCCCGGTTCCTTCGCAGGACGTGCCATAACCTCTTTCGGTTCGGCGGTCTGCGTTTTGGCGAGTTCCACGTTTATGTGATAAAGAATCGACGCTTCCTGCTGAAGCGCGTCTTTGATGGAGTCGCGAATCTGGTCCGAAAAGTGATTCTTAATCCAGCCTCCGACGTAGTTGTTGGGGACCTCGATGACGAGTTGATCACCGGCGAACTGCAGGCGGGATGATTTTTTGAACCAGAGTTGGAAGCGATGAGCGCCGATGCGCTCCTCCAATTGTCTCTCTATCGCTTGAACGGCATCCGCCGTGGGGTAAGTCAAGGTCATCGATGCTACCTCCGTTGCGTCCAAATTTGCCGACAATCCGTCCGTCGACAAAAGCTGAGAAATCGGTTGAGAATCCCTTCCGAACTCCACTGTCATCCTGACAGTGCCCTTGTGAAGTCCGACAAATCCACCACCGTTGAAGCTAACGAGGTGCGTCAAAACATCCAGTGTGCGAGGCAGAATTTAGCATCGATTTTTGCGTCCGTCAACGAAAAGATTTTTGGGAAATTTCCCGCCAACTCGATAGCCTGTAAACGCATAAGCAGTTACGTCACAAAAAAATTTCTTCTACACTCTCCATGCACATTTTATCCACATTTTCCCGGTAAAAACACGAGATATTCCAGTTGAACCGTGTGTGATTCCAGAGGCTTAAAATAGGTACTTTGTGAAAGTCAAACAAGTGAACGAGATCACTTGATACGTGTCGGTTGGGTGGTTGTGAGAGGCGGATTTTTCCTCAAGCTCGGGAGCTTTCTGTCGAATCCTTCTTCCTCTGTTCTGCGACGAATTTCCTGGCCCATGTTGTTACGATCGGGAACGGCAGTCAGGGTACCAAAGATAACAAAAGGATGCGGTTTGGACCATCCTCCGAAGAATTTTGCCGCGTGGAGGCTGATATTGGTGCGATAGGCGGCGACAATTACATCGGATTTACGGTTTTCACTGCCGAGGATCCCGTACGTGGTCTGGAGGCGGTAGATATTGCCTCCGCTCTTGATCAGGCCGCGTCCGCTGTTGGCGCCGAGTCCAAAGTTCTTTCCCATACCCTTGGATGGCTCGTCAAGGACAAAGGAGAGATAGAACTCACGGTCGTAGCGGGCGTTAATGAGTGATTTGACGATTCCGCGGCCTGCGATGTTGAGGCGGCCGGCATCATCGACCCACCAGTAACACTCGGTGCAGTCCATGGATATGACCCGGGCGTCCGTTGGTTCGACGGCGATATCGTTCATGCCGGTATTGACGAAGCTGCATCGCAGATTTCCGTTGCATCCGAGGAGAAAGAGTGTGGAGCATGAAACGAGGACGATGGCTGAGAGTCTCATCATGTGTTTCCTATTCATGAGTCCGGTACCGATATCAAGTTGCACTCGTTTATAGCCATTTTCACTGTTTTTGCAAGAGGGGATGGAAAATAGGTTGGCTTGGATAGCGCGGCATATTGGGTATTTTACGATCAGGACGTGGGATATGTGAGTCCGGCTGCGTTGCGGTAATCCGCTATTGCCCGAGCGGGTTGTATGGGGTATGATGCCAGTTTCTGAGACATTGTTAACAATTGTGAGGTGGCACGATGGTGGAATACCGAAAGAATCGATCGCGGGTTGACCAGATGCTGCGCAAGAGTGGCATGGTGGTCGTGATGAACAAGAAGCATGTGAAGAAGCCTGAGGATATGGTCAATACGATGTGGGAGGTCTATCAGGCGGGTCTGGTGGCGGAATGCACGTTCCGAATCGACGAGGGGATTGTCCGCGAGGGTATGAAGGAACTGACGAAGCGGCGGGCGGGTTGTCCGGTGGATAATCCGTTCGTTCTGGGCGTGGGAAGCGTGATTAACCCGGAAGAGCTGGATGCGGCGATCGAAATGGGGTTTGATATGATCGTGGCTCCGGCGAATGTCATGGGTGGCTATGGGGAAGGCGTGGAATTCGTGAGGCGCTGCCGCGAGGCGGACGTTTTCTGTGCCCCGGCGGTGTTTACGCCGACGGAATTTCAGTATTTCATTGAGCGTCCGGACGGATTGAAGCCTGACGCGATCAAGATATTCCCGGCGGCGAGCCATGGTCCGGAGGGGATCAAGGCGTTTCTGGCTCCCTTTGTGCGCGAGCGTCACAATGGGCGTCTGATCATGCCGACAGGCGGGGTGGATTACGAGACGGCTCCGAAGTATCGCGACGGGATCATTGCGAACGGATATTTTCCAGTGCTGGGGTTCTCTGCGCCGCTAAGCCTGGTGGAGAAGGAAGGCAAGCCGGGGGATGTGCAGGTGATTCGGGAATCGATCGCCCAGTTCCGTCAGAAGTTCAACAGCAGGGGGTGATTGTGAAGGCGAATCCGCGGATACTGGAAAATGTGGACACGGCGATCATGGCGTAAGGAGAGTGTCTGATGCTGCATTCGGGACTTGTCTCGGTCAGCTTCCGCAAAATGGATCCGAGTGAGATTGTATCTCTGGTCGCCCGGGCGGGATTGGAAGCGATCGAGTGGGGGGGCGATATCCATGTTCCGCATGGGGACGTTCGGCGGGCGTGCGAGGTTCGCAAGATGACGTTGGACGCTGGGATCAAGGTGGCGTCGTACGGTTCGTACTATATTGTCGGCCGAAATGAACCCCTGCCGTTTGAGTCGATTCTGGAGACGGCGTTGGACCTTCAGGCTCCGGTGATTCGGGTGTGGGCGGGGGACAAAGGTTCGCAGGAAGCTGACAGGGCGTATCGCATGCGGGTGGTGGAGGAAGCAAGACGTATCGCGGATCTGGCGTGGCGATTTGGGGTGACGGTGGCGTTTGAGTTTCATGGTAAGACACTGACCGATAGCGGGCCAGCCGCCAGAAGGTTACTGGAAGAGATTCAGCATGAGAGCGTGAAGAGTTATTGGCAGCCCGAGGTGGGCAAGTCGACGGAAGAATGCCTGGCGGAACTGGAGCTTGTCTTGCCGTGGCTGGCGAACGTGCACGCATTTTACTGGGGTTCGGGTTACGAGCGTTACGCTTTGGCGGAAGGGAGGGAAGGATGGACGCGGTATCTGCCAAAAATCGCTTCGATAGAACAGGATCGTTATGTTATGCTGGAATTTGTGCGGAAGGATGATCCGGAGTTGTTTTTGCAGGATGCCGCGACACTCAAAGTGTGGCTGGAGGAACTTCGATATGAGTAACGTGATGCCGGGCCCGGTGCGTGCGGATGTCGATTTGCGGGATATGGTTCGTCGGCACCTGATTCGCCGGAGTTTGGAATGCATGGACAAATCGGCGGAGCGGCGGGCACGGCTGCTCAAGGAGGGGAGAGTCGACGAGTATCGGATGATCGTGCGAAAAGCGGTGGCGGGGTTCTACGGCGAGATGCCGGTGGGCGAGAAGGGTGGACCTGTCCAATCGCGGGTAGTGAGCGTTTTTGAGAAGGACGGATACCGGATCGAGAATGTGCTCTTTGATTCATTTCCACGGTGGGAGGTGAATGCGACGGTCTATGTGCCGACGAATTTCACTCCGCCGTTTCCGGTTGTGATTGTCGGGGTGGGCCATTCGGGCAAGCAATTTGAGAATTACCAGCTTCCGGGGCAATTCTTCGCGAGATGCGGGTTTATGGCGATTGTTTTCGATCCGCCAGGTCAGGCAAGCGAGAAGGTTCCCGGCAATGATCACTTCTGGGACGGCGTGCGGTGTTACCTTGTGGGTGAGACGTCGAGCAAGTACTTTGTGGCGGACGCGATTCGCTGCGTGGACTATGCTCAGACGCGTGCGGATGCGGACCTACGGAACG
>CAZLZE010000144.1:0-12794 GCA_964563935.1 uncultured Phycisphaerae bacterium
GAAGTCTATAAGAGTCTGGAAAACGGACGAAGAAGAGTTCGCGAGTCCTCCCTGAGCGCGGAAGCAGTCAAAAGTTGAGCGTTGATCTTTTCATGCGACAAACCGATCCGATTCGTTCGCCGTCAAAGTGGTTTCTCTGCACCCTTCTTCTCGCCCTGATCTTGCGGCTTGTCTGCTGGTGGGCTATCGATACGATCTACCGCGACAGCGTCGGCTTCATCCTCGATGCCACGCGAGCCAACCAGAAATCATTCCTTCAGGATCGCTACCAGGAACCGATCTACCCGCTCGCCATTTTCGCGGTTCACAAGGTACTCTTCCCTCACGAAGGCCGGACAGAACTTCTGAACTCCTCCGGCTGGGAATTGGCGGCTTTTACCGTGACGATGATCTCCACGGTTGTATGCATATGGATGCTTTTCGCCATCGGAAGACTCCTCCACTCCCCGGCCGCCGGATTATGGGCTGCCTTCTTCCTGGCCATTCAACCCTTCGCGATCCGATACACCGTTCACGGGCTTTCGGAAATGCCCTTCATGGCCGTCGTCCTGACGGGACTGTATCTGACGATGATCTCCCAGACCCGAAAATACGGACTTCTGTTCCTCGCCGGCGTGACGGCCATGGTGTTGGTCCTGATCCGAAAGGAAGGAATTGTCCTGGCAGGAACGATCTTCCTGTACCTGGTCTTTCAGCGGCAGTTCCCTTCCCCTCCCAGAACACGGTCGATTCTGGCCTTCGGCGCGGGATTTCTGACGGTTCTTGCCGCGTTCCTGCTGATCGGCGGACGCTTTAACTGGCTTGGTTCCTATTTTGAGGTCCTTCACTGGAACAGACTCGCGAAAACATTCTCGGTAGCCTCCGATGGGCAACCGCAATACATTCTCGCCAGCTTGTGGATGTCCAGCCCCTATGAATTCCTGATTCAGCCCCTCGCTGCCTGGATCAAGATGAGCGGGTTCTTCCCCGCCATTCTCTTTATCGTCTATCTTCTCCGACGTCGCCATCTGCAGGTCGGCAAAGGCGCATGGCTGCTTTCTCTGTACTTCGTTCTCCACCTGGCGGCGGTAATGACACAAATGTTCAGACAGGAACTGCTCGTTACCAGATACCTCTTCCCCCCCGCCGTCGTCACGTTCCCTCTAGCGGCCATCGCGCTGGTGGAAATCATCCGAAGACTGAACCTGAAACTGGGACGGCCAGAAGATAATCGTCGCGTATCCGCGATTATTTCCCTTGTGATGATCCTTGCCCTCGTCCCGGAATCCCTGAAAAACAGCTTCACCGATCGCCGGCCCCAAATACGCGCCGCCGCAAATTGGCTGACGAAAAATATCCCGTTCGACGCCGTTGTGTTCACCGATGAAGTTCGGGCGGGCTTCTATTGTCAATGTAGATGGAAACCCGATACGGACTTCCGCTGGACACTCCTTTTTGAACCGAAAACCGATCCGCGTCCCTGGTTCTATGCCTGTTTCCATAAAAACGGCGACACCAAAGAATGCGCCGAAGCCCTGGAACACATCTACGCCAGCAATTACTATGGACTCAAACCTTACCAAACCGTCGCAATAAACGGTCACACCCTGACTATCTACCAGATCGTGAGCCGAAGCCCTGTTCCTCCAACCACTCAGTCAGCCAAATGACGCCAGCCTTGCAGGGATATTTTGCCAATTCCTGTTTGCGAACCGTCTATAATTCTGATAATCTCTAAACCCATGAGTGATATGACGCAACGATATATCATTGGACATTTGGACTGGGATTCGCGTGCTCGATTCACGGCTGGCTTGGTCGTGGCGGGTGTGCTCTTCGCTTCATTGGGCATGATGATCCTTCGCCCGTGGGATCCGTTTGGAGCGATCTCGCTTCAACTGGTCGACAACTCATTTATACTGCTCATCAAAATCGGCGGATTACTCCTGGCCGTCGGCGTCTTCGCCGCCATTCTCATGGACGCCAGACTGCCCTTCTTCGGACTGTTCGCCGCCTGTGCGGGTATGGGAATACCCATCGCCAAGACCGCGGGAATGGCCTATGTCATGGTCCGCCAGCAGGCAGCCAAGGCGTACGAACATCCTCATGATCTCCAGAGCCTCTGGGGATATCTGGTTCTCGAGACGCTTGCCTGGACCGTCGTTCTGGCCGTCCTTGTCGTGGGAATCATCACCATAGAACAGTGGATCAAGCGGAGCAACATTTCCGTCGATCAAGAGTCCCAACCGGTGAATTCGACGAAGAAAAAAACGTCTACTCTCCCGTGGGCGCGAGGTCTGGGCGGAACCGTAATTACCGCGGTGCTCGCGATCTTCCTCATCGCCATGCTGGCCGCCAGCATGAAGAAAGGGCAAACCATCTTCGCCACGGCCTTTGGATTCTTCCTGGCCGCCCTGATCGCCGAACAAATCGCCGAAAACGATCATCCTGTATGGCAGGTGGCGGCAGTTCCTGTCGTCGCCATCGCGGCATTCGTCTACACCTGGTGCAGACCCGACCGTCCCCCCAGGCTTGAGGCGCTGCTGAATATCGCACCCAACAGTCTGGCCCGCGTGCTCCCCGTGGAGTACATCTTCATGGGAACCGCCGGCGCGATTTTTGGAAACTGGACATCACATAGAATGAGGCACAGCAAGGACAATGGCTAAACGTTTCATGGTCACTGGCGCGTTACCGTACGCCAACGGGCATCTGCACGTCGGACATATCGCCGGCGCATATCTGCCCGCCGACATCTTCGTTCGATACCATCGCGCCAAAGGCGATGATGTCGTCTTCGTCTGCGGAAGCGATGATAACGGCGTCCCCATCACTCTGACCGCCAGAAAAGAGAACAAGACGCCGTCTGACGTTGTTGCCTTCTACAACGCCGCGCAGCGCCAGGCGTTCGAAGGGCTCGGTATCCATTTTGATCTCTACGGCGGAACGCACAGTCCGGAAGACGTCGAGCTCCACACAAAACTCAGCCAGCACTTTTTCACCAAGGCCCTGGAAAACGGATACCTCTCCAAGCGAAAGACAAAGCAGCTCTACGATACCCAAGCCCAGATGTTCCTCCCGGACCGTTACGTCAAAGGCAAATGCTACCACTGCGGGGCCCCCGATGCCCTCGGCGACCAGTGCGAAAACTGCGGTAAAACGACCGATCCGCAGCTTTTGATCGATCCCGTCAGCGTCATTACCGGCACCCGCCCTGAAGTTCGCGAAACCACGCATTGGTTCTTCGAACTCGATGCATTTCGCAAGCAGCTCCATCAGTGGCTTGATTCAAAAACTGACTGGCGAACCGTCGTCGTCAATTTCAGCAAGGGATTGCTCGAACAACCCCTGCCTGCCCGGTCCATTACCCGTGACCTGGAGTGGGGTGTCCCTCTGCCTCTCCAGGACGAGGAAGCCAAAGGCAAGGTTCTCTACGTCTGGTTCGACGCACCCATCGGCTATGTGTCCTTCACCGCCCGCCTCTGCCAAGAGCGGTTCGGCGATTGGAAAAAATACGAAGACTACTGGAAGAACCCGGATACTCAGATCGTCCACTTCATTGGCGAAGACAACACAGTATTCCATGCCATTATCTGGCCCGCCATGCTCATGGCGGAAAAGTCCTTCCAGCTTCCAAGCTACGTCGTCGCCAACTGCTACCTGAACTTCCAGATGCCCGGCAAAGACGAAGTCGAGAAGATGTCGAAGAGCCGCGGCACTGCCGTCTGGATCAAGGACTTCCTCACGCAGTTCGATCCGGACCCGCTGCGGTACTACCTGACCGCGATCGCCCCCGAGACCCAGCGCACCGCCTTCGGACTCGACGATTTCGTCCGCCGGAATAACGAGGAACTCGTTGCCGCCCTCGGCAACTTCTTCCATCGCACCCTCACCTTCACGCAGAAGTACTTCGAAGGCAAGGTCCCCGCCGCGGAGGATCTCAAGGACGTCGATCGCGAGCAGCTTGCCCTGCTGACGCAACTGCCGGAAAAGATCGGAGCCCTGATCGAAAAATACAGCTTCAAATCCGCCCTCGAAGAACTCATGGTCGCCGCACGCACCGCCAATAAGTACTTCGATACCAAGGCGCCCTGGTCCTCTCGAAAGACCGATATGGTTGACTGCGGGATCACAATGAACGTCTGTATTCAGACGATCAAGACCCTTTCGATCCTCATGCAGCCGTTCCTGCCGTTTGCCGCGGAAAAGGCCGCCAAAATGCTGAATCTCACCGGACCCAACGTCTTCAATTGGGATAAGGCCGCAGAGCTTCTGCCCACGGGCCACGCCCTCGGTGCACCGGAAATCCTGTTCAAGAAGATCGAGTTGGAAAAACCCGAAGCAGCCGGCGCCTAAATTCCCTCTAACACTATGATCACGGAGTCGCCGAAAGCTTGGGATACCCGTGCGTCTCTCGATATTGGGACGGTGTCATCCCAAATCGTGATTTGAACTCCCGGCTGAAATGAAACTGATTGCTGAACCCCACGGCGTCCGCAATCTCGCCGATGGAAAGCTCCGTGGCCATCAGTTTGTGAGATGCTTTGGTCAGACGAATCGTCTTCACATAATCCATCGGGGTGACACGCATCTGACGCACAAAAAACGCGTGAAACCGCGATAGCGACATATGTATCGTGTCAGCCAGGTCCTGAACCGATACAGGCCTTCGAATGTTCTCGTTGATGAAGGAAAACACCGAAGCCAGACGCTGACTGGCATGAATGAACTGCGAACTTTCCGCCTTGGCTGGCGATAACTCACACAAAATGCGAAGGGCCTTGTACACCAACTCCCGCCTTCTGACCAACTCCAGAAATGGGCGCTTCGCCTCAGCGCCCTGCATCTCAAGCAGCTCACCGATGATCTCGCCGAACCGCCGTCCATACCGTCGGTCGCATTTCATCGGAATATTGAGCAGCGAGGAAAAATCCACCGTCTCGAACAACGTGAAATGAACGTGAAGCCACCGTGAATCCATCCTTCCCCCACGCTTGCGGTCCCAATGGTGCGTGATCGTAAGCGGATCATTCGTGGCGGCCAGAAATGCCTCCTCTTCCCTGGCCACAATCGTCCGACCTCGACACTCCACCTCATAGCTCCCCCGCAACGCCTGGGCAATGATGATGCACGGCGCCAACTTACGGTGTACCAGGCCGTCGGGAAACGCGTGGCCATATCCTGGCTGAATAAGCCCTACATTCAGAGCATTGTCTGGAATGGAATCCAATAAGCCAACCATCGCCGATCCTCACCCCTCCCGTCACATGCAGGAGTTACAGATATATTATCAACATTCCCAGTTATTCACAAGGATCCGTATTAAGTTTAAGATGCAACCAATACGAGCGAGGTGACAGACAATGACGTATACGATACAAGATAGAATTAGATATATTTCTCAGAACTTCGGCATGGTAACCGCCGAAAATCAGGTCCGTCGGCTATCCTCGTCCACACGGTCCCTTGCGGCTCGATATCTCTCGGGCGAAATCGGCCGATCGATGAAGAAAGCATCATTCGAGCTGGAGAAAACCGACCTGGAGAGCATCACCCCCAACCGCCATTACGCGTTGGCACTCCTCGCCATCGCCGAGCACGCCCCGCTTCGTATCATTGAAGGTGAAAAACTCGCTGGCGCCGCCACGCTCCTGGAGGCAACCCTCCATACAACTCCCCTGACCGGCTTCGGCAGCACCAGCCACACCACCATCGGTTTTGAGTCCGTGCTGAATACAGGTTATCGAGGACTTCGTGACAAGATCACGAGACGACTGGAGCAAGGTAAGCTTGATGCAAAAGCGACGGACCTCCTCCAAGCCATGATCACTTGTCTGGATGCCGCCGCAATCTGGCACCGGCGATATGTCGCGGAGCTGGAAGAGCGAATCGCCAATTCCGCTGGACCCCAGCGTGAGAACTATCAGCAGGTCCTTGCCTCACTGATCAATGTCCCGGAAAATCCCCCCGCCACATTTCGCGAAGCCGTCCAGTCGCTATGGATGATGTGGTCATTCCAGCGTTTGTGCGGGAACTGGTCCGGAATCGGCCGTATCGACAAGATGCTCGGTCCTTACCTGGAGAAAGATCTGGCCGACGGTTCGATCACGCTGGACGAAGCCAGGGAACTGCTCGCCCATTTCTGGATCAAGGGCTGCGAATGGATCGTCCCCGACACGGAACTGCCGCCTGGTTCCGGCGACGCTCAATATTATCAAAATATCATTCTTGCCGGCGTCGATCGCGACGGAAACGACGTCACCAACTCCGTAACTTATCTCATTCTGGATATCGTCGAAGAACTTCACATCAGCGATTTCCCCATCGCCGTCCGAGTGAGTTCCAGGACCCCGGACACCCTCTTCCGGCGAATCGCCGAAGTACAGCGGCTGGGCGGCGGCATTGTCTCAATCTACAACGAGGACCTCGTCATCCGCGCCCTTGTGCGATTCGGATACCCTGTAGAGGAAGCTCGCGACTTCACCAATGACGGTTGCTGGGAAGTCTTGATTCCCGGGAAAACCGCGTTTGGCTACTGGCCGTTCGACACACTGCAGATCCTCCAGGCCGCCTTGGGCTTGGACGCCGACGGTGCAAGCACCCCGACCTATCCCGATTTTGAGTCGCTCTACGAGGCCTTCCTCGCCCGTCTGGCCGATACGCTCGAAGATATCCATCGCCAGATCGACGGGCAGTTCATCGATGGCATCCCCGCCCCCCTGCTCTCGCTCTTCGTCGATGACTGTATTGAAAACGCACGAGGATATCACGACCGCGGTCCCCGCTACACCGTCATTGCGCCTCATGCCGGAGGGTTGCCTGACACGATCAACAGCCTGATCGTTCTGAAGAAGTTCGTCTTTGACGATAAAAGGCTCTCCCTCTCCGAATTCATCGGTATTCTTCGGAACAACTGGGCCGGCCAGGAAGCACTTCGACGGGAAGTTCAGTCTGCCTGTGACCTGTATGGAAATGATAATCCCGAAGCCGACGCCATGGCTGTTCGAGTCTTCAATGATTATGTCGAGCTGGCCGGCAAGCTCCGGGAACGGAACGGCGTCCTTCGTCCTCCGGGCATCAGCACATTCGGCCGAGAGATCGAGTGGCGAAATCATCGGACAGCCACGCCTTTTGGAAGGCTCCGAGGCGATATTCTGGCCACAAATCTCAGTCCAACGCCTGGCACGGATCGGCACGGTGCCACTGCTGTCATCAAATCATACTGCTCGATGGACTTCGAGAAGCTTCCCAACGGCGTGCCCTTGGAACTCAAGTTCCTGCCCACGTCCCTCAACAACGAAACCGGACTAAACTGCTTGATCACTCTTCTAAAGACGTTCATCAAACTAGGCGGCTGGTACCTTCAAGTTGATACCGTCGACTCCGACACCCTCCGCGATGCGCAAATCCATCCGGAGCGATACCCAAATTTGTCGGTTCGAATCTCCGGCTGGTCCGCCCGGTTCACCACCCTCAACAAGGACTGGCAGGACATGATCATTCAACGAACCGTTCAGCACGCCCTTTGATCCATCGCCACCAATGACTGGCCCCACTGCTTAATCATGAACATCAATCCGGTACACAACCCGGTCAAGCGGGTGATCCGGATCTCCCGGCTTGGCCAATCGGAACCGTAATGTCTCCTTCCCCTCATCTATCGCCTGGAAATGCCACCGCTCTTCAGGGCATTGCCCCTGTGCCTTGGGGTCACAGCGATTCACTGACATCAACCGAACGTTGTCGCCGGGCGACTTCTCGAGTTGCCATATATATCCTTCACGCTGAACCGTTGGAAGGTCGATAGTGAATTCCTGCCCTTCAAAGACATCGATCTCGCGTGCGGGTTCCTTACTGGTGCCAATATTGACATCGATATCAATAAACCCCATGACGGATGGAGTCAGGAACAGCCCAAATGCCAATACCAGATTCGGGAAAAGAATCATTAACGTTTTCATATTCCCCACCTCCCGTTTTTCAATTCTACGCCTTGATACACAATGCGTCCATCGGTCCTCAAGCCCCCAACGGTGACGCTATTTGAGTTGATATCAGGGTTTGTTCTTGGTATCTATTGTCGCAATGATATTGTCTGTCTTTTCCGTATATCTTCAGCGACTTATATAAAGGAAAAATCCTACTTCGGATCGAATAGCAAGAACCTCTACGTCCTGGACCCGAACGGATCGGTGCAATGGACCTACAAAACGGGCGGCGCTATCGCATCCTCTCCAGCTATCGGCTCCGACGGCACCGTCTACTTCGGCTCAGATGATATGAATCTCTACGCACTGAACTCAAGTGGAACCAAGAAGTGGAATTACGCCACCTCCGGTTCAATCAAGTCTTCGCCCGCCATTGGAACTAACGGGACCATTTACTTCGGATCAAACGATATGAGGCTCTACATCCACTTCGGCGCCTCAGCCGGACTCGCCAATACCCCCTGGCCAAAATTCCGAGGCAACAGCCAAAACTCAGGCCGACACTAAAACCTTATCCGATCTTTCGTCAAAGAGACGCGACCGTGAGGGAGCGGGTATTTTCTCTTGTTGGGCGACATGGCTTCGCCGCAGGCTAAGCCATGTCTTCGCCATCACGCCACATTGTCTACGTAGAACCGCTTAGGTAGACAACCGTTCAGAAATTTTCCTTGAGCTCGTCAAAGTCCACCGTCCGTCGCCCACCCACCAGCGACAGACGCCCCCCGTCCGGTGTGACAAAGACTCCCGTCATGTCGTCCGGAAGCCTCACCTCGCACCGCACCTTGCCTCCCTTCCGTTCCCACCCGACAAAGATGGGCCCCCGGGCGGTTGGAACCGATCCCCTCGCCCATTCCAGGTGCAGCGGATGCGGGGAAATTCGGACCGATGAGAATCCAGGCTCGGCTGGCGTTATTCCCAATACGTGCGTCAGCAGTTCGCACATGATCCAACTCCCCCACCCGTGACAGTCACTGCGCGAAGGCTCGGGCATCTCAAACCATGTGCTCGCGTGAAGCTTCAGCGGGTCCGTCCAGAGCGAAAGGCGGCTCTCAAACGCCTTGCCGTATAGTCCTACCTTCTCATAAGCCCGAAACGCGTAATACGCATATGAGATACTCATCCGGGCAAGGTCGTTTCGCTCCTCCAGCCGATGAATCATCCGCCGACCCTGCTCCACATCCACCACATCATACAAAATGCCCAGAATGCTCGCGTGCTCCGCCACCAATCGGCCGTCCGGCTCGTCGAGAAACAATCCATCCTTCTCGCTCCACATACGCTTGAGCACGCCTTGCGCCGCAGTCTCGGCGGAAAGCAGGAAATGCGCCGCGCGATCGGCCTTCCACACCGCCTTCGCCAGCCGGGCCGCCGCCTGCAACGCCCCGATCCGACGCATGTTCAAATCACCCGTCGAGCCCGCGATGTGCCGACCATGAGGTAATGTCCAATCAGAAAAAACCCAATACGGCATGTCGTCCACAATGCCGTTCCGCTCGAACCGCTCAAACCATTTCAACACCCCCTCCAAACATTCCCACAAGTCCAGAACGATCTGCCGGTCGCCCGTGTGACGGTAAAAGTCCTCCAGAAACTCAACCCAAATCAGGGAAAGCGTGGGCAAAATCACCGGCTCCCAACTCACCGCCGGCGATCGGCCGGGAATAATCCCGTCATTCCGTCGCGCTTGGGCAAACTGATACAACGCCTGCCTCGCCAATCGAAAATCGCCCGCCACCAGAAAGCTCACCTTCGCCTCAAGCCACGTGTCGTAGATGTACTGAATCTGCTCGTAATACGGGCAATCCTCAAAATGCTCGTGAGCGCACAGCCGGAACGTCCGCCAACTGACGTTCCACAATTCCTTGTGGAGCGGGTCCGGCGACTCGAACGTCGCCTGCTGCCGGAACGGGTACGCCGTGAAGATCGTCTCGAGCCCCTCCAGCCTCACGCCACCCTTCGGATGGTGAATCGCGATCCGCAAGAACCAGAACGTCCGCCAGACGAAAGGCTCGACCACCGTCGATCCCTCTCGACACGTGAAAACATCGTAATAGCCCTCAACCGCCCCCTCCGAATCGTCACGAACCCCCTTCTTATGGTTGTGGCTCAGCGATTCAGCGTAGCGCAGCTCAACCATCGTCCCAGCCGGGGCAGTTATCGTCAGGCGAGGATACCCCGTTACGATATGCCCCATATTCACCACCAGGTAATGCGTTCCCGCTCCATCAAGCGTGAGTGGCTGAGTGACATCATCCCATCTCACCTCGCCTCGGCAGAGCGGACCATCAATCTGCCTCGCCTCCTCCGGCGATTGCACCGGCTGCATCGTTCCCATCTGCTGTACGCATTTGACCGAGACTGGCGTCTCTTCCATCATGGGTATCGCCCGGGGGATCAACTCATGCCCCGAAAAAAACCACGACTTCGCCTGATATCGCCCCAACGCCACAGTCGTCACCGTCGCCGTCTGCCACCCGCTGTCATCGAATCCCAGCTGCGACCAATTCGGATCCAACTTCGAAAAATCAACGTCCTCGATCGGGTCCACCACGTGATACCAGCCCGTCACGGGATGATTCCTCGGTACCGGATGCATCGCATGCGCATCGCTCCGCCACACCCGCCACGATGCGTCCGTCACCACCGCATCCGGCTTATCCTTCGAACCCATCATGGCCCACAGCCCGGGCGTCAGATGCGCCTCTGCCCGAGGCTCAAACCGCCGGCCATACCAACGCACCTCCACCGCCAATACATTCTCACCATCGTTCAGCAACCCCGCCAATTCCACCGTCTCATAGTGGTAAAACTCCACCATCCCGCGACACGGACCCCGACTGATGAGCTTGCCATTCAAATACGCCCGATACCGACTATCCGCGGAGACCCTCAGCACCGGTTCTGCTCCGACGTCCTTGGCCGAAAACGTCCGGCGAAACAGGCACGTCACCCCGTTTTCCCACGCGCCTTCCCTGCTGTCCCAGATCCAACTTCCCTGTATCTCTACCTTGTCCAACGGATGGTGAAAAATCACTTCCTGTCGCTCTGGAGTCATTATCGGTTTCCCTTTGCATCCAATCGCCAGCGAACCAATCCGATATCCCGCGGCGGACCGATCTGTCCATCCGCCGTCGGCAGGCAATGATATGCCCGTCCGTACGCCGTCAACAGCCATCCATCCGGCAGCAGCACCGTCGACGTCGATTGCGGGCTGGGCCACCACGAGTTCTTTCCTCGCAGATTTCCCGTCCATTCATCCAGTATGATGCGGTGTTCCAGATCCCACGTCACCCCATTATCCCGGCTGACCACCGCCTCGATACCATACATCGGGAATCCATCGATGTTGTATCCGTATCCGATCCGCACCACGTACGTCATCACGATGTCGCCGTTCGGCATGAGCACCATGCTCGTGAAGTGCCGTCCAAAATCGAAAAGCACGTTCACCTTCGACCACGTTCTCCCATTGTCTTTCGAAATCGAGATGCCGAATCCCGAATACAGATCCGGCTCGTGCAGGCCCTCCGGCCGATGCGCGGGATCCCGATACCATAACGATAAATCCGTTCGACAGCCCGCAATCATATCTCCGTTCTTCGCCCGGAACAATGTTACTTCGTTAATCCCTTTCCATTCCGGTACCGCAATCTCCTCGCTCCAGGTCTTTCCCTCATCCGTGCTGAACCGGATATACGATTGGCTGAAATATCCCATCGTGGGATACTTGTCCCCTTCATGGCTGTACGCCGTCTCCGCAATCAGAGTCACTTTTCCTGTCTTTGGATCACGGTCCACCAGATATGGTTCCCACTGCCAACCCGCCCACGGTTTTCCATTCCGACCCGGCGGAATCGCCATGCCTTCCCATGTCTGGCCGAAGTCCGTGCTAACCCATCGTTTCTCCACTCCACCAAACATCACTTTCCCACCCCCCAGGTAAGTCAGCGATACACCCGTGTCGCCATAGTCAGGCCCATATTCCGGATTTGGTGCAGGGTTGGTGTGGACGAGCATCGGTTCGCTCCACGTCGTCCCATGATCGTCGCTGTACATCACCGCCGGCTTGCACGGCCGGTAGTCCAGATACACCAGCATGAGCACCCGATCCCTCTCCGGCATGTACACGATGTACGGCATGCCCACCACTCGATTCCAACCTTCCGTCGGAATCTGCCGCACCGCGGGAATATCCACATACCGATCCCCCTCGATCCGTCGAATCCAATGCCTCTGCCACCCTTTCGCACACGTCACGTCCGGCTGAGCTGTCATGACAGATACTCCTTTAATTTTCTCTCCTTATACCGACTTTCCCTCTCCGCGAGAAGTGTTTTTCCCTACTTTTTTCGTGCATATGGAGTGATATTGGATATGACTTGACCGCCCCACAGGACGTTGGATGAAGTTCCACGAATCTGCTGACGCCGTCAGAAAGACTGCCCCCGCACCCTACTTCACGCTCACGGTAAAATCCGCCCGCTTTTCCACCCGTGTCGGTTCCCACGGGCGCACGTACACCAGCTTGATCGTCGCCTGACCTGCTCCCATTCCGCGGAACGTCAGCCGTTGCTCTCCGCCCTCACCCGGACGCGGTGCCATGGGAACCCAGTAGCTGTCGCTCATCAGCCGAACCACCGTGTCATTCAGCGGTTCCGCGAGCTGCCAACTGTAGCCCGTCGTCCGATTCGCCGGCAGAGCGATCATAAACTGTTCATCGACTCTGGTCACAATAGTCCCTGGTTCCGTATAACGGGGAACAGTCATGTTGGCATCACTCTTCGTCGAACAGCCGCCGAGAAAAATACATATCCCGAGGAACGGAAT
>CAZLZE010000145.1:0-12531 GCA_964563935.1 uncultured Phycisphaerae bacterium
CCGAGCCGCCCTAACCGAGGAATTGGTGGAGGAAAACTGGGGATGAGTCAGGTATTCCAATCCAGACATCAGACATGCGGTCGAGTTCAACCAACGCGACCTACTGGCTGGGTCGAACGGCCTAGATCCTGCTCACTGCCGCCAGCAAGTTTAAGCTCGCGGGCGAAATGATTCCTTCCTGACTGATATCGACGTTGAATGTGACGGGCACCTCGTGCCGGGCCGCCTGTTTCAAATAGTCGGCGACCGCTTCAGCGGAAAACATTGGCTCTGCCAGGGGCGTATTGGGTTTGGCATGGACCCAGGCCAGGTTATCGAAGGTCACCCAGGTATGCCAGAGCAGCCCATTCGGCCGGGCAGGGGCGGTGGGGGGATATTCCAGCGTGTTTTGTTCGCCTGCCCAGTAGTCGGTCGAATCGCTGTACAGATAATCCTCATTTACTCCGGAATTCAGAGCGACAAGCCGGTCCGGGTGGCCCGCGCGGGCGGCGGCGACCAGATCGTTCCACGGGAATTGGTAATTGGATAGATCGCATGTGACGGAATTGTGCGGGCCGCTGGCGTCCAGGGAATAGCAGCTGTCAAACCACCATGCGGATACGAGCTTGCCATACCGCTCTCCAGCATAGCGGACGATGCTCAGGAAATTGTCCGTGAAGCGATGGAGCGGAGTGCTTTTGTAGCCGACGGCGGTCTCCCAAGCTGCGTCTTCTCCGCTGTTGCAGGAGTGGTTGTAGTAGAGAATCAGATGTTTGCCCGACTTGTTCAGTGTCTCGCCCAATTCGCCGATCAAGTCGCGTGCTGCCGTTCGGCCGGGGAGGATGCGCTCGATGACCGGATGTGGCGCCGGGAAACACTGCAGCGCATGGGTCGTGGTCAGAAGGATATAGTCGGCATGGACCTCGTTGACGGCATCCATGACACGTTGAATGTCGAACCTCGCAACAGCTGTATTGAAATCCACTGCCTGACCGGTAAGCGGCTGGGACATAGCCGTCCAATGAAGCCCGAGCCCGATCCGGCACTTTCGAAACCAGTCAAGCGGGCGATCCTGTTTCAGCGGCGTTTGAGAAACCGGCGTCTTTGCCATATCAGCATCCTCTATGATACTCACCACGCGTGCCATTGTCCCGAGTCCGGCGTGAAGCAGCGACTTAGAACTGCTTGGCCAGGGCGTTCAGACGCTCGATGCCTTTGCGGATCGTCGCTTCGTCGCGGGCGTAGCTGATGCGGAAGTGAGTGTTCTTCTCGCTGAAGACGTTGCCCGGGATGATCAGGACGTCCTTTTCGAGGGCCTTGTCGCAGAACGCCTTGGCGTCTCCCCCGGGCGCCTTGGGGAAGATGTAGAATCCGCCGGAGGGTTTGACGATCTCGAAATTGTCCTTCAGACCGTTGTAGATCAGGTTTCGGCGCTCGCGGTAGTCGTTCACCTTTTCCTGCACGTTGCAGGCGTCCATTTCCATGGCTGCGTATTGGGCGAACGACGGGGCGCAGACGAAAGTGTATTGCTGGAGCTTGGCCATCTGCTCGGTAAGGGCCTTGGGACCCGCTGCGTACCCGAGTCGCCAGCCCGTGAGGGCCAGGTTCTTTGAATAACCGTCCAAAAGGAGCGTGCGTTCCGGGGCATACTTAACGACGCTGGGAACGACGCCGTCATACGAGAGTGAGCTGTAGATCTCGTCCGAGATCAGCAGCAGATTGTGCTTTCTTGCCAGTTCCGCGACTTGCTTGAGTTCATCCTCGCCGTAGGTGCATCCGGTGGGATTGGCGGGGGAGTTGAGCAGGATGACCTTGCTGCGGGGCGTGATGGCCTGCTTGATCTTCTCAATCGGCAGCTTGAAATCCGGATAGCTGTCGACGATGACGCTCGTCGCGCTGGTCAGGGTGACCAGGTGCTTGTACATGACGAAGTAGGGATCGATAATGATGACTTCGTCGCCGGGCTGGCATGTGGCGAGGAACATGAGGACCAGTCCGCCGCTGACGCCGCTGGTAATGACCACACCTTCGGGCTCGAATCCGAACCGCGCCTTATACTGGCCGGCGATCTTCTGACGCAGGGGTTCAATTCCCTGGGTGACGGTGTAGCTGTTCTTGTCGGTCTTGATGGCGTCGATGGCGGCCGCCTTGATGGGTTCGGGGACGGGAAAATCCGGCTGACCGATGGAGAAGTCCACCAGGTCCGCGCCCTGGGCTCGGCGTTTGGCAGCCAGGTCGAACACCTTGCGAATTCCGGACGCATCGATCTTCTTACAACGATCCGCTATGGGTACTTCCCAGGTCATGTTCTCACCTTCCGTTTAAGATGCAGGGCGACCCGACGGATCGCCCTGGTTCGTTTCTTTTAGTGGCTATTGCCTGCTGCCTAGTAACTATTTCTTGCCCTTGGCAGGAGCGGCGCCCTTGGCGGGAGCAGCGCCCTTGGCCGGTGCGGCAGCGGGGGCAGCACCCTTGGCGGGAGCGGCGCCCTTGGCGGCGGGAGCACTGGCGGTCGGTGCGGCTGCGCCTTCAGCAGCGGCGCCTTCGGCACCCGGAGCAGCTTCAGCCTTCGCCTTCTTGCCCATCAGGCTCTTTTTCTGGCGAACCTTGGGCAGACCGAATACGCTCTTGCCTTCTTCCCAGCGTTCCTCGTCCTTCAGTGTTTTAAGCCGTTCCGCGCGGGTCAGCACGTTACGGGATCTGGTCAATCCCAACTGCGTCTTCAGTGATCGATCCAACGACATGATTTTTCTCCAATTCTCTCGTAAATGACGTCTTGTCTTACTTACCTATCGTCTACCGTAGCGGCCACTTGGCGTACAAGCATGTCTTGAAGTCCACGCTCTTGGCCGCCTTGTCCATCCGGTACTGCTGGCCCAGGGCCTTGATCTGGTCGCGGAAGGCGTCGGATTCCTGCCGCTGCTTCGCGTCTTTCAGGTTCGCAAATCCGACCACGCTCATCAGGATATTCCACTTGCCCTTTCCGTTGGGCCGATCCTTCTGCTCGATCGTCGTCTCAATCCCTTTTCCCGCGAGGAACGCCTGAGCCCGTTCCGCATCCGGTAGTTCCGTGAAAACCTGTATTATACGGTAAATCGGGCCATTTTTCCTAGTAATTTTCCCCTCATTTTTCGAACTATCTTTGACGAGGGCGGGGCGGGGGCGCTCGTCGAAGATGGGTGCCTCGGCTGGCGTCGTTCGGGCTTCCCGGCCGACCTTCAGGACGCCCTCATCGGGCTCCTGGGCCGCGACGGCGCCTAATTGCTCCGTGCTTCGCTGCTTGACGCCCGCCTGGAAGCCCATCTGGCGTCCGAGAATATATCCGCAGAAGGCGATGATCAGAATGGCCGTGATGCCCAGCGCGAGGCTGTAATTGTTCACTTTGATGTACAGCCGTGCACGCCTCGCATCGTCCTCGCCGGTCTCCGTTCGCACCGGCTCCAGTACGGACAGAACACTGTCTTGGGTGGGTTCATTTTCCGGGTACTTAACGGGTTCCTGGACCCTCTGGTCGGCCTTAACTTCCGGAGTCGCCTTGCGGAACAACTGGTCCCAGAAACCCCTCTTCACTGCCGCCGGGGTCTCCTCGTCTCGTATCAGTTCAAATAATAACGCCTGTTTTTTTGCCATAATTTGGTCCCGTTTCCACAGACAACAAGTCATGCCGTAGAATCGCGTATCATATAACTTTACGTCCCTTATTGATTTTGTCAAGTTATCATAAAACAAAGTCGGGCAGGACTGGAAAAGTGATGAAGTAGACAAAAGATAGACAATAGGTTGACATTGTATCTAGTATATGGTATATTTGTGGGTATGAAACAGCCTGTAATGGAGTCCTCATATCGTAAGGCGCCGAAAGTTGTCCGGTTGATCCGGGAGCATGTTCAGGCGGGGCGATTTCGGTCGGGGGAGCTTCTTCCGCCGGAGATGCTGCTGGCGAGGAAGTACGGAGTTTCCCGAATGACGCTTCGCAAGGCGTTGGCGGAACTGGTGGAGGCGGGCGTGCTGGTCAAATTGCCGCAGAGGGGAATCATTGTTCCTTCGGCTGAGGAAACGGTAGGCGGTGGGGTTGGATTGTCGGGCGGGGCGGGAACTTGTCGTCAGCTATCGGTGGCAGCCTTTTGGGCGGGGGTAGCGGATTACAGTACCACTCAGCGGCTGGAGGGCATTCGGAGATACAACGAGACTCAAGGTATCCGTTTTCAGAACTACCTTTCGTCGAGCAACGAGGAGACGCTTGATTCGCTGGAGCGAATTGAGGATTTCGGCGTCGATGGGATTTTTGTTTTTCACTACAATGAGCCGCGATATAACGCGGTTCTGACGCGGTTGATTGGGCGGAGATTCCCTATGGTGTCGTTCCGGTGCGGCTCAAGTTTGCCGATCAGTACGGTAGGCTCGGAGGATCCGGTGGGGGTATACACCGCCGTGCAGTACCTGATATTAAAGTATCGTCGTCCGGTGCATTTCGTCGGCGAGACGGCGGAACTGGACTGCAGTCCGGACCGGTATGCCGCATATCGAAGTGCAATGGAAGATAACGGATTCGGCGACTTTATCGAGTCTCATACCTGGCGGATGGATACGAGCAGTGCGGATCCGGCGTATTGGCCGATGGATAAGAAATGGCAGCCGGGGTTCCACGCGGCGCAGAGACTGTTGGAGAGAGTCAAGGCGCCGGTCAGTATTTTCGCGGTGAACGACTACGGTGCGCTGGGCGTGTATAAGGCTGCGGAGGAGCGGGGGCTGGTGGTCGGGAAGGATGTGTGCGTGGTGGGGATGGACGATCTTCCGTTGGCGACGATGCTCGCCAAGCCGCTGACCACGCTGCACGCGTCGATCGAGGAGATTGGTTTCGAAGGCGCCAAGCTGCTGCACAGGCTCATTACTGGAAAAGCGAAATCGCCGATCAACGTGCGGCTGCCGCTGAAGTTGATAGAAAGGGAATCGGCATGAGAGGAGAAAGAGGCACGAATAGCACGAATAAAGAAAAGAGATTCTGAGTAGAAGAAAGAGAAGGCCATGGAAAGAACATTGCGATCGGCGAAGCTCTTCAATCGTAGATCATCAATTCGAAATTATGAATCGATGGTGTCGGACGCCAGATCGCCACGGCCCTTTGAGCCTCGCGATGACGGGCGGGGGTTTACGCTGATTGAACTCCTGGTGGTGGTGGCGATTATCGCGGTGTTGATCGCGATGCTGTTGCCAGCGATTCAGCAGGCGAGGGAGAGCGCGAAGTCGGCTGCGTGCGCGAGCAACCTCAGGCAGATCGCTATAGCGATGTTTCAATATGCCAACGATAACCAGGAGTATCTTCCTCCGCTGAATAATGCCTGCTGGATGCCGAGTCCGCCTGGGGACCATTATGCATTCAAGTGGTACACGAACCTGCTGATTGGCGGTCATTATCTGCCGTATCCGCAGTATTGGTCGACTTCGGATTGGGGGACGAATTATCATCGGCAGGTGTGGGGGTTGGTGGCAGACGGGATCTGGTTGTGTCCCTCCGTGGCCAGCATTGGCGAGGGCGGGGGATACGGAGTGAATGAGACGCATCTGCTGAGTTATGTGAACACCAACGGATATGCCGGAACGATGCAGTTGTCGAAACTTGCAAGGCCGGCGGAATACTGGCTTATCGGGGATACAGCCGTAGGGGCCGGGGATACCACATGGAAGGCAGTTTCCTGCTGGGCATGTTGCTGGCAATATAACCCGCTTTATCAACGTCCCAGTCAACGACACAGCGGGGGATGCGAGGCGGCGATGGCCGACGGGCATGTGCAGAAGTTGAATATTCAGAAGATGATCGAAGCCGGACAATGGGAACGTGTTTGTACGGTTTTTTATCATGGCCGATATAAGGATTAAGGCGGGAAGAGAGGACACGCTCTCTTACGGTCGCGTCTCTTTCGGGATGCCAGGTTCGTGCGGCATTACATCTAAGGAGTAGTTTGTGATCAGTTCGAAGATTCCCTGTCTGATGTTGGCGATATCTGTCTCCATTTGTCTGGCTGGTGCTCCGGAGTATCGGTGTTTACGGGTGCAGACGCCTGTTGTGATTGACGGGAGCCTGTTGGAGTGGAAGGACGTCAAACCGATCGTTCTGAAGGCCAAAGATCAAGTTGTGAACAGCGAGTGGCGGGGGCCTGAGGACCTGAGCGGGCAAGTGTATCTTCAGTGGGATCATGAGAATCTGTATATGGCGGCGAATGTGTGTGACGATCGTCTGCACTTCGCGCAGGACACCTATACGATGTGGATGTGCGACTCGCTGCAGTTTACGTTGGATGTGAACGGGACGAAGGGCGGATGGGGCGGCGACGACTACAGCTACACGCTCGGGTTCGTTCGCGAGATGCAGAAGTTCATGGATTTGAAGGTGACGGGGTCGGATGTACTTCGGCCCGTGTTGTACCGGTTGGATCACGCGACGCAGCGTCCGCCGGGCGAGGTGACGACAGTCAGGGCAGCGGGCAAGACGAACGAGAAGGGGTATGTGCTTGAGATCGCTATTCCGTGGGCGGAGCTGAACCCGCTGGTCCCGATCCAGGGAACGCCGTGCGCGTTTGATGTGATTGTCAACGACAACGACGGCAACGGCCGAAAGGGCTGGATCGCATGGACGCCGGGGATCGGGGAAGATGCCGGAACGGGACCGTTCGGTGACCTCGTGTTTGCGGGGAGATCGGATCTGGAGCTGTTCGGATCGACGTTGGGATTGCTGTACAAAGACAACGAGAACGTTGGCGTCCGCTTATTTGTCAACAGCCCGGGCGAGGCGAGGGATGTCTCGCGGGCGTGTCGGATTTTGGCGCCGGGGTCGCAGCTGCTTGCTTCGTTCGATAAGAAGGTGGATCTGAAGAGCGGGCTGAACGTTTTTGAGAACTCGTGGTCTACGGGGGAGCATCCGCGGGGACAGTACAGGGTGGTTGGGGTGCTAAAATCATCGAATAGCGTTTGCCGGGTGAGTTTTCAGAAGGAGAGCCTGACGTACCTGCGGAAGCGGAGCGAGGTTTTGCGGGAGAAGGTCAAATCGCTGGAGGCGATGGTTGCGGAGGCGAAGAAGAAGGGCATTAACACGCAGTACCCTCAGGTGTCGGTGGGGACGATCCGCGAGACGTGCGACAATTGGGAATTCATGGCGAGCGACCAAGGCCGAAAGCGTCCGGATATTGCCGAGCGGATGGTGAGTTTTGTGGAAGGTTTGGAGAAGCGGACGCGTGAGGAACTTGAGGGTTTGCTGGCGAATCCTTCGGCCGCGAAACCAAAGGTTCCGGAGTTGGACCTGGCGAAAGGTTTTTCGATTAGGGACGGTGTGATCTATAACGGTGAGAATCCAATTATTCTGATCGGCATGATGGCGGGCGGACGGTTGGAGAACATGCTGAAGGTAATTGAAAAGTCGCCGGAGATGGGGTTTAACTTTTTCAACATTCACGAACCGGTTGGACCGAGCCGGATTCTCGACGCGGAGGGCAATATCAACAAGGGCAACCTGGAGATGATACGCAAGCAGTTGGAGAAGGCCCGGGAGAGGAATCTGGCGGTCGATCTGCATCTGAGCGATCATTACTATGAGGGAGCACTGTCGAAGGAATTTCCGGATGTGTACGACGGCAAGGGGTGCAAGGTCGGGTGTCATGGGATCTACGGGTCGAAGTGTCTGGATAGCGCTCATACGCGGGAGATTCTCCGCCGATGGCTGAGCGTGCTGCTTCCGACCGTGCGAGACAATCCGTCGCTGTTCAGCTACGATCTGGGAAACGAGTCGAGGTTTACGTGCAGCTGCGCGGAGCGAATGAAGCTGTTCCGCGCGTGGCTGATGCAAATGTACGGGGGCGTGGAGAAGGTCAATGCGGTGTGGGGAACGAATCTGAGGTCGCTGGAGGAGATTCCCGCTGCCTATCGGGTGAATTTTGAGACGAATGAATACGGGACTGCCGTGTTCACGCCATTTTACCAGGAACATCCGGCGGCGCGGTACGATTACACGCGTTTCGGGCAAGTGCGTTTTCGCGACTGGTTCGACTATTTCCACAAGACGGTGCGTTCGTTGGATGACAAGACGCCCACGTTCATCAAGTTGATGATGATCGCTGTGCCGTACAAGGAACATCAACTGGCTGGGTGCGGAGTGGATCGTGAGGGTTTGGCGGAGGTTCTGGAGATCAACGGGATGGACGGTGCGCCGTTGTACATCTATTATCCGAACGTTCTGGGCAAGCGAATGGACAAGGCGTATATGGGGGCGTTGTTCTGCGATTTGCTGAAGTGCATGACGCCGGGCAAGCCGGTGATGAACGCGGAGAATCTGTGCGCGGACTACAACTTCAGCTATCTTTCTCCCGAGGCGTACCGGATGGCGATCTGGGATGAGGTGCTTCATGGCCAGGCGATGACGGACGTTTGGCTGTGGTCGGATAATATGACGTGGTCGCCGAATTCGCAGTATGACTCTCGGCCTGAGATGATGGACGGGTTGGGACGTGCGTCGCTGGATATTCGGCGGCTGGCGCCGGAGATTGTCAAGTTCCATCAGATGCCACGCGATGTGAAGATTCTATATTCGCAGACGTCGCTGACGTGGTCGGACGAGACGGAGCAGTCGCTGTTCGACTGGTACGTCGGGCTGGCGGGCCTGGATGAAGGGCTGGGGTTTATTACGGAAAAGCAGATTCTCGGCGACGGGTTGAACGATGCGCGGGTGCTTGTTATTCCCAAGGTCAATTTCCTGCCGGAGAATGTGGTGGAGAAGATCAGGGAATTTGCCCGCAAGGGGGGTACGGTGCTGGTGAGTTCGCCGTCGCTTGAGTTTGACGAGTATGGTCGAAAACGGACGGCTGGGATTCCCGGGGCGAAGGTGTATGCGGCGGGATTCAATCCGGCGGATATCAGACATGCGGAGTCATTTGATCGTTTGCTGACGGAGGCGAAGGTGTTTCGGCCGGTGCGGGTGGTTGGCAAGGACGGTGTGGGCAATCCGAATGTGGAATCGCGAACGGTTGTGCTCGGGCCGAAGAAGTACTTGACGTTTGTGCTGAATCGGTCGGAGGAAGCGATGTCTGTGAATCTGAAGATTGAAGGGGGCAGCCGGTCGCCGGCAGAGATCCGGGATTTAATCTCGCTGACGACGGCGGAGTCGTTCCCGCTGCCTTCGGCGGGAGTGCTGCTGCTTGAAACGACAATGCGATGATCGTATTATGAATCCTTCCTGTTGGAGGATTCATTGTGAAGCGTGTTGCTGTGGTTTCCATATTGGCTGGGGGGATGCTGGTTCTTGCGTTTGGCCTGCTGCGAGTGTTCACGCCGACGGCGAAGGGGTACCAGATGGACACGGGTCAGGGAATTGCGGCGGGGCAGGAAGCGGAAAACCGGGCATTTTTTGAGAAGTTTCCGGAGTCGGCGCCATTTGTCAAGTCGCTGGAGCGGACGATTCGACTTATGAAGGCAAAGCAGGCCAAGGGGTTCAAGGCCGTCGGGGTGACGCGGGAATCTCAGGGTCGGCATGATGAGACGCCGGCGAGGATAGTGCTTTACGTGCAAGGCCGGCGGTTTCGATTGGAGATGGAGCGGGGTAGCGAGCGGTACACGGTCATCAATGATGGGAAATCGCAGGTGACGCTGAGGGATAAGCAACCTCCTGTCTCTGTTCCGGCCAATCGCAGTGCGCTGTCGGCTGAACGGCTTGCGCTGGCGCCGTGGTATAACGACGCGATCAAATGGACATCGTTTGAATTTGCCGTCGGTGAGGATGGGAAGGCGGTTGGTGTTTTGGAAGGGGTGAGTCCGGTGGAAATCGTGCGAGTGAGATTCCCGCGGGACAATCCGGACAAAGTGGCTGGGTTGTCGACATATACGGCAGACCGGACGGTTAAGAACGAGCAAGCAATTTCCGAATATGTTCAAATCGATGGATTGTGGCTTGAGAAGAAGCTGGTGAGCGAACACTACACGAAGCAGGGGAAATTCGTTCGACGGGTGACGATGGAATCGTACGATTTTGGCTGGCGGCCTGATGAGACGACGTTTGTCGTTCCTACGACGACAAGACCGGCCACGGGGCCGTCGGGGAAATGATCGTCGACATGGGCCTTTATGGCTCTATCGATGGGACATTTATGGGTGCAGGGGTCGATTTTGTATTCCAGCCAGAGACATCCTTTCCGACATTCCTGGCATGGTTGTGCTGTAAAGTCTTGTAATAGCGCCACCTGCAAATGTGTTGTAATTTGTGCCGTGTTGGCCATTGACATGTGATGTGGCGGCGATTATACTCAGGTCAAATGACCCATCAATGAGACAAAGATCGAATATGGTGCGAATTCAGACACAGTCGTCGATGATACATGCGTTAACGTCCTCGGAAGGGGAGCCTCGGTATCTTTCGTTGAAGAACTTCCTCAAAAAGCAGATCCTGACCGGACGGCTGCCGCATGATCGGCAGATTCCGACGGAACTGTACTTGTGTAAGAAGTACAGGTTGTCGCGGAACACGGTGCAGCGTGCGATTCTGGATTTGGTGGAAGAGGGCTTTCTGACGCGTCGGCGAGGCAAGGGTACGTTTGTCAATTTTCAGCGGTCGACGGGGCAGAAGAATCTGATCGGGGTGATGTGCCCGCTGAGTACGGGATCGCCTAGCGCATATGATGAGGTTGTGCGGGGCGCTCAAGAGTTGGCTGACCAGCAGGGATATCAACTGGTCCCGGTGAACACGATGGACGATCCGAAGCGGATGGTGGAATTAGCGGCGCAGCTGAACCATACCAAGACGGTGGGTACGCTGTTGGTTCCCGCGCAAGGGCCTTTGAGCGATCAGATTAATACGGACGTATTGACGGCGCTGGTGGGGGGGAATCAGAAGGTGGTTCTGATCGACTCAGAAGTGGACGGACCGTACAAGGACAAGTTCAGTTGCGTGACGAGCCAGAATTTTGAGGGGAGTCTGGCGCTGACGCGGTTTGTGATTTCTCGAGGCTACCGGCGGATCGCTTTTTTGCGGGGTCCGCATTTTCCGTCGGGGGATCTTCGCTACAGCGGGTTTGTTCGGGCGATGGAGGAGGCAGGGTTGGCGATTCGGCCGGAATATTCCCTGCAGGTGGCGGCGCGGGACGTGGAGCAGCAGGGAATCCAGGAAGTGGACGTATTCAAGGCGATGGTCGAGCCACCGGACGCGATTATCTGCGTACACGACCTGATTGCGATTAATGTGATCAGGCGGTCGGCGGAGCGGGGTCTTCGCATACCGCAGGATTGGGCGGTGGCGGGATTTGACGATTTGTATCAGTCGCGGGTGTGCAATCCGCCGCTGACGACGATGCGCCAGTCGCTGGGCCAGATGGGTCGGCGGGCGATGCAGATACTGATCGGGGAGATTCGTGGGCAGATCGCGGAACCGGTGGTCGAACGATTGCCGTTTGAGCTGGTGACGAGAGAATCGACGGGGGGAAGAGAGGCAGATAGGCAATAGGAGAAAGCCATGAAGAGAAAAGGGTTCACGCTGATCGAATTGTTGGTGGTGGTGGCGATAATCGCGGTGCTGATTGCTATCTTGCTTCCGGCCCTGCAAGGGGCACGCACGGCGGCCAAGGTTACGGTCTGCGCAAACAATCTTCGTCAGTGGGGTACCATTCATCTGATGTATGCCGGTGAGAATAATGAACAATTCTGCTTTACTGATTCCGGCGACCTCAAGTGCCCCGAGGTCATTCATCCGGTTTTCAGTGATTTCCTGATGAGAAGATATAAGACATCGGAATCGATGTTCTTCTGTCCGTTTCGTCCTTTCACGTTCGCCGACTCCTGGGTAATAAACGGCTGGTATCTTCAGTCCGGCTATACCTACTTACCCCATAAGCCCAACAAGTACTTCCACAATGGCTATCAGAGTCCTTGCCAACTCGGCCGATGTGAATCGTGGTGGGTCCTGATGACCGATGTCTGCCGTGAAATATGGAACGAGAGAACCTACAATCACTTTATTAATGGGGCGTTGACCACGAACGTCCTCTGTGTGGACGGCCATGTTGAATATCAGCACCTTGATGAAGGGGATCGGACCCGCATTCCGGCCAATTTTGATGCCGGTCCGACGGATGAGGGCGCCTGGGGATTCAAGGTTCTCTGGCGAGATACACAATAGCAAGGTTCCACGACATCTACATTGATTGCGCAAAATTGCTCGAAAAAGGAATTCCGTGAACAAAAAAGGACGGTTCTTTGCGAGCGTGAATGACGGTCAGGAAGGAAAAACAGATGCTAGACGACAAGCGAATTCGGCAGATATTATTGACGGGTGTGATCGTGCTGTCCATGTGTTCGTGGACATGGGCGGAGGAGGACAAGGTTCTGACGGCGGCGAGGGAGCTTAATAACGCGGCGGGGTATCATGAGGGGTTCTGCCGGGACGCGGAGGGGCGGGTCGGCGTTGGTGCCGATCGGAAGGCGGCGGTGGTGGAGCTTCGAAAGGCTGTGGAGGAATTGAATCGGAGCATTGAGGGGAAGAAGCCTGCGGCGGAGCTCGGGGTGGCGGTGGGCGGGGCGCAG
>CAZLZE010000146.1:0-12341 GCA_964563935.1 uncultured Phycisphaerae bacterium
AACACAAAGAGTAACCTCTATAACAGCATCGCGCCAGTAAAATTAGTCAGACACCCCTTACCCTTTTTTAACGTTTCTTTAGATTCCCTGAACGTTCCACCGTCCCGCAAATGTCATCCTGAACAAAATCAACGATCCGAAGTCAACCGCGAAGGACTCTGTTAACCCCACATGTCACTCGCCTATCTGCCTGCCTCTGCCTCACATTCAATTTGACGAACCCGGCAGGGGGGGTATAATGACCCTCCGACCCCTATGCAAAGGAGTTTACCGCAATGGCGAAGCGACTGTACCCATGTCTTCTCGATCCCTCGGTCTATCCCGACTTTAACCGACGGCCCAACCGCGTTCCCACCTGGCAGACCTTCGAAAACACCACGCAGTTCACAACGCTTCGCGCGTTTACGATCCACGACAATCTGCTCGTCAATTTCCGCGAAGACTTGGACCTCTACCAGCGACTGAACCTCGGACGCATCATCTGGCCCGTCTTCCAAACCGTCTTCGCTCGCAACTTCAACGAACTCGTCGAAGAAATCAAACAGCGTAACCTCTTTCTCTTCGATATCTGGGGCCACGTTCCAGGCTCGGGGATGGAAGGCATGTGGTCGCACGTCAGACCGCCCAAAGGCATGGTCGAATACCTCCAGCGAGAACTCGGAGAGCGATTCCTCGGCTTCGACAACGGTGAGCAGGACGGGCGGTATATCAGCGGTTTTGCCAATCAGCAGTGCCCCGCCTTCCCCGACCGCTTCAAACAATACCTGAACTTCCAACGTCACTTTGAGCGGATGGGAAATGATCTTGGCAACAGGATGACCACCCTCGTATCCCTGTGCTTCGGGCATTACTTCCTGAAGGAAGGCAATCACATGCTCATCGGGGCCGAGACCGCCCAGGCCTTGCCGAACTCGCAAATCTACTACGCGTTCATTCGCGGAGCAGGAAAACAATACGGCGTCCACTGGTTCGGAAATGCCTCCATCTTCAATCGCTGGGGCTACAAATCCTATGAGTCCTCCTGCGACACCGGAAACTGCAAGTTCGGACCCACCTGCGGCACGAGCCTGAACTTGCTCCGACGACTTCTCTACACCCACTACCTCTACAACTGCGTTGCCATCGGATTCGAACAGTCCTGGCTTGTAGGCGACAACGTCGAAAAACGTCTCCTCGGCCAGCCCGTACCCATGGAAGACGATCGCACCCTCGCCGTCCTCTCGCCCGTCGGAGAAATCCAGACTGCCGCCAATGAATTCGTCGCTCAGAACGGTCAGCCGGGAACCATGTACACCCCCGTGGCGATTATGCTCGATCATCTCAGCGGATGGACCATGCCCAGACATCTCTACACCTCCAAAATCTACCAGGTCTGGGGCTCGATGCCCTACGAGCCTGGCGATTACCTCACCCACGGCGTGCTCTCCATGCTCTATCCCGGCTATGAAGACGCCAGCTACTTCCGCGACGAACGCGGATTCCTCTCACCCACGCCCTATGGCGACGTCACGGACGTACTGCTTTCCGATGCGCCGGACTGGGTCATCAAGCAGTACAACGTCCTGATCCTGGCTGGCAAACTCTCCATCGACGCCGAACTCTGTGACAAACTCGACGCCTTCGTCGAGCAGGGGGGGCATCTGGTCGTCACCGCTGAAAACGCGCGACACCTTTGGCCAAAGTGGCAGATCGCCGAGCCCACGGTGCGACCCACGGGAACGACGGTCGTCTGGTCCGACGGGTCCAGGACGAACGAAAAATACAAAATCCCCGCCTGCCCCGCCTCGCTTCCGCCCGGAGCCAACGTGCTCGCAAAGTGCAAGGACATGCCCCTCGTCGCTCGCATCGCCAAAGGCAAAGGGCAGATCACGCTCTTCCTCACCCCGTTCGGCCTGAGTGAACGATCAACCGTGACCGGACCCGTCCAAAACGACGTGGAGAAAAAACTCGCCAACCCGTATCCGCTTCTGCCCCACGTGCACAAAGTCCTCGATGGCGTCCTGGCTGAGCAATCGCTCTTCTCCGTGGGGCAGGGCCTCGGATATATCACCTGCCGGAAAGGACCCGGCGAGTACACGCTGGGAATCTTCAACCCGGACCTCTTCCTGCGCCCGTTTAAAATCGTCTCCCACTGCGGCAAGATTCAAAAAATCACCGAACTCACCATCGATCAACGCGCCAAAACCGCCCTGGGATACTGGCCCGCGGGCATGGAGAAAAACAACGGCGGCGAAAGCAGCAAAACCACCATCGCCGGCGGCGATGTCCGCCTGTTCAGTGTATCCCTGAAAGAAGAAGATGTTCAGATCCTCGCCCCCCTGACCGCGCCCGTCCCGGCCAAGGATCGTTTCCTGACGCTCCGGGGAATGTCAGACCTCAAAGAGTCCATCCTCGCCAAGCCGACCTTCTTCCAGCACTTCGACGGCGCGAAAATCGACTGGACGTATATCCGCGATCGCGACCCCGCGCGGATCGAGTACGAACACGGTTGGCTCTCGCGTCAGAAACTCCGCCTCATCGTCGATTTCAGCTCGGGCCTGAATTTCTATCCCGACTTGACCCTGCTCGATACGCTGATGTTCCGTTACGAAGAGACCGTCGCTGCCATGGACGACGTGCTGAACAAAATGAAGATCATCGGCGCCCCCGATGCCGTCATCAGCCTCCACCGTATGCCCGAGAACCACTGCGACGAAGCCCGCGCCAACGACCGCTTCCTCGCCGGCGTACGCGACCTGTGCAAACGCGCCCGCGAACGCGGAGTCACCTTGTACATCCAGTCCCATCCGCACAAGTGGTATCGCAAAACGTCGGAGATGGTGGAGTTCATCAGGAAGCTCAACGAGGACAATCTGCGGCTCGCCCTGAACACCGCCCACCTCGCCATGACCGACGAACGGCTCCAGGACGCGATCAAACTCGCCGGCGATCACCTCGGACTCGTCCTCCTCTCCGCCTCGACAACCGACGCCTTCGGCCAATCCTACGACGCCCACGTCCCTATTCACCAAAGCACCCTCGACCTCTCGCCCCTCAAAAAACTGAATGTCCCCAAAGTCCTCGACGCCGAATACCGCTCCTGGGATGAAATCTACCAGGACCTCCAAAAAATCCGAACCTGATCCCTGCGACGCTGAGAGTCCCTCTCCTCCCGATGACATATGACGCACACGCTCCTGCGTGAGATCGGTATTCTCTTCCTTGGGGTGAGCTTCAGCATCTGTGCCCATCTTGCGATCTGTGGCTTAACGTCTTCAGTTCCTAAAACGCATCCTTCTGAACCCCTTGCCCTTACGCTATCTCACTTTTCCATTGCAACTTTTCCGATTCGATTTAGTATGAATTAGGGTGAACAATAGGAATATGGGTGTGCGCAGTTCGCGACTCAGCCGTTTGGAAGGGGGGTAGAACCATGAAAATCCTTTATCCGGCTCTTTGTGTTCTCTTGCTGACCGTCGCCAACGCCGAAGCGGCATGTTGCCCCGATGGAGGTCAATCCCGTGCAGTGCAGGTCCGATGCTGTCCCGACCCGGATCCATACAGCTTCGACACCGAACTGCAGCAGGGTGAAAGCCTGCCCGGAATGACGCCATACCAGAGTCAAATGGTGTACCACGGCGACTGGAGCAACGGATGCCCTTGTCCGCTCTGGACGCAAGGAATCAACTACTGCTGCGGGCAATGTATGACCGGCGGAAGCATTGATACGCCCGGATAGAAAACGGCAACAACATCCTGCGAAAAACTTCAGGACAGTGTCGCCGTTGAGTCTGCCTGGCCTGCTGCGGGGATTCCCCGGACGGGACTCGCCTATTTCTGCGTATATCCCGCGTCAACCGGAATATTCGCGCCCGTAATGTACGCCGAGGCGTCCGATGCCAAAAATACGATCACGCCTTTCAAGTCCTCATCGTTCGCCATCCGTCCCAGAAACGTCCGGGCACTGTAACGCTTCACGAACTCCTCCGGCTGGTTGCTGAAGAACCCGCCGGGCGAAATGCAGTTCATGCGGATGTTATACTCGCCCCAGGCCGACGCGAAATATCGCGTGAAGTTGATCATCCCGCCCTTATGAAAAAAATAATCCGGATAAAAGCCGGAGAAATTCAAATCCTTGTACAGCGTCGGATCCACGCCCACCATGCCCTGGATCGATCCGATGTTAATGACCGACCCGCTCTTCTGCGCCTTCATCGGCTCGCCAAACAGCTCCGTAATGATGTACAAACCCGTGGCGTTCACCTCCATCGATTTGCGGAATCCCTCGGGATCGTACGTGTTGCCCTTGAACGGCCGCAGTACGGCGTTGTTGACCAACACATCCACCTTGCCGTACTTGGCGATCACCTCGTCGCGAAGCTTGCGGATCGAATCCTCGCTCGACAGGTCCAGCGAGTGCGCGTTGACCTTCAGCTTGTTCTTGCCGCATTCGTCGGCAAAGGCCTGCAACTTCTCAACGTCGCGCGATGCCATAATCGTCGTCGCGCCCGCCTCCGCCAAAGCCATCACAATCTGTCGACCATAAAGTCCCGCCCCGCCCGTACACACGGCCACTTTGCCTTTCAGCGAAAACATGTCCATAACGTTCATTGATGCGTTTCCTTTTCTCTGCAAAAAACTAGGGTAGATCATCTTCCGGAATGATTTCAGTCAGCAACACCTCACGCCCGCCTTCCTGCAGCGAAATCTGCGCCGCCACGACGATGGCGATCAGTTCGAACGTCTCTTCAACGGGGAACGGGTGCTGGCCGGTCCTGATGAACTCGACAAACGACTCGAGTTGCCGCTTGAATGCCGTAAACGTATCGGCGAATTTATCGAACGCCACGCCCTTGTCGCCGATCATCTGATACGTTCCGAACCCGCCGTAGCATTCGTAGTGGTTCCACAGCACGCCTTCCGCACCCGACACGTGTTTCAGCAACACCGTGTGCTTGTCCATCACTCCCACGTCCCGCACGCCGATGAATCCGGGACCCGTCAGTTGATACAGACCCTCAAGCCCGTGAATCCCGTACCTCGCCCACGATTTGCACATCATCCCCGTCGCCAGGCAGAGCTTGCCGATCTGAGCCTTCTTCATCTCCTCGATTTCAACCGCGTACCGCATGCACGATGTCGACATAATCGGTTTGCCTTCCCGGTACCACTTGATGAACTGCAGCAGATCGTTCCTGTTATC
The DNA here is from genome assembly GCA_964563935.1 of uncultured Phycisphaerae bacterium. Taxonomy (GTDB): domain Bacteria; phylum Planctomycetota; class Phycisphaerae; order JAAYCJ01; family JAAYCJ01; genus JBAZZQ01. The sequence continues at coordinate 5,183 of CAZLZE010000146.1, forward strand.
TGCCAACGGCTTGTCGATGAACGTCGGAATCCCCGCCTCGATGAACGGCTTGGCCCGCGCGATATGCTCATGACCCTTGTCCGTCGCGATGCACACCGCGTCCACCTTCCCGATCACGTCTTCCGGACGGGCCACAATGTTCGGGACAAAACTGGCCTTGGACACCTTCTTCGCGTCCTCCGGATCGTCCGTCCATACGTGCGTCACCCGCACGCCCGGAATCCCCAGCTTCTCCTTGTTGGCCGCCAGGTATTGCGGAATCACCGGAAAACCGCAGTCCGCCATCGTCTTCTCGTCGAACTGACCATTGACAATCGCCGACCACGAATACGGATGGCCGTTACCGTCCACCATCCCCAGCATCGCTATGCGAATCTCCGAATTACTCACGGACGCCTCCTTGTTATTACGGTGTCATGACAAAGATTATACCCTCTGGAACGCAAGTTGGAAGTGGCAAGTTTATCAAGATTCCCATACGATCAAAGTATCCATGACAAGGCCTGCCCTGTCAATCGTTGACTTGGCGTAATTTGCGTCTCATGTGTTGCGTCCTGTCCGGCCTTTCCCGTAGGGGAACAACGACGGGCCCGGGGCAGCGCCCCGAAACGACCAGCGTCCTTTGGTTCGTCAAAAGAATTCACGCGCAGGCCAACCGGCTTTCAACCTGCCGCTCTCGCAACCTCGCGGTCGCCGCGACCGTCCGTCATCGGCAGCATCGCCGCCTTCTCTCATCGCACCCGACTGACAAAATCCGGGAACATACGTGCCTTCCCGCCGATCGCTGCATAAAATCAGATGGAGAAAGAGAAGGATACCCATGACGCAATCAGATAACAGTTCGTTTCCAGGACCCCGAAGCTGCGAAATGCTCAACGAACTCGGGCGCTACGTAATCGTCGGCGCCCAGCCGTTCGTCCTCGATCTCGCCAGGTGCAAGGGCATGTGGCTCGTTACCGTCGACGACCAGAAAATCTTCGACTGGGCCGGGTACTATGGCGCAAAGCTCCTGGGCCACAACCATCCCGGACTCTACGAACCGGACTATCTCCAGCGGCTCTCGGTGGCCGCCAATAACAAGGTCGCCAACCCGGATTTTCTCACCCCGGAATGCCTTGCCTACTATCGCCTGCTCCGCGAAATCGCCCCGCGATGCATGGCCGCCAGCGAAAAACTCGAAGTCTACGTCGTCAACTCCGGCGCCGAAGCCGTCGAGAACATGATGAAGTACATGATCAACCTCCACGACAAAAAACTCCTCGCCAAAGGTGAGCTTCCCGGCACACGCCGGTTCATCTACTTCGATCGCGCCTTCCACGGGCGGACCGTCTTCGCCCTCAACATTACCCAGCTCGAGCACGATCCGATCGTGACCAAGGATTTCCGCGGCTTTGTTCCCGGAAACATCCAGGTCCCGTTTCCGTCCCAGGATTCCACCCAGCCGGAGGAGTGGAACGCCAATCGGATCGCCCAAAGCCTCGCCGCCGTCGAAGACAGCCTCAAACGCTATCGCGGCGATGTCGTCGGCATTGTCGTCGAACCGCTCCAGGGCGCCGGAGGTCAGCGCGTCACCAGGCCCGAGTTCTTCCGAGAACTAAGCCGCCTCGCTCACCAGTACGACGTCTTCCTCGGAATCGATGAGGTCCAGACCGCCGGCGGACAGACAGGAACCATGTTCGCCATCGATCAATTCGACCTTCCTTATCCGCCCCAGGCCGTCGCCGTCGCCAAGAAATTCGCCAATGGCGTCGTCTACATGCTCCGCTCCATGGAGGACCAGGGCGTTCTCGATTCCACCTGGGGCGGCAATCTAGCCGACATGGTGCGATTCGTCCAGGAGATGCAAATCGTTCGCCGCGAACGCCTCATCGAGCAGGTCCCCGAAAAAACCGAGCGACTGGTCCGTGGCCTCAGCGAACTCGCCGCGACCTATCACCGGATCATCTTCAACGTCCGCGGGATGGGCCTCTATCAGGGCTTTTCCCTCCGCGATCCTGCTGACCGAAAACGCCTGCGAGAAATCGCCCTCCAGCAGGAGCAACTGCTCATCCTCGGCGCGGGCGTGCAGAGCATCCGCCTGCGGCCAATGCTCGACGTGACCCTCGAAGACATCGACCTGATGCTCCAGAAACTTCAGCGTTGCCTGGAGAAACTGAAACGATAGAATATACCTTCCTGCACCCGTCGGTGTAGGACAGCCGCCCTCGGCTGTCGTCTTGCATCTTGGAGAACGAAACATGCTCGAAAAATGGATGCTCGTGTGTGTGCTGATCGGATTTGCGATGTCTCTTCCCCTAGCCTGGGGCGCCGACGCCGCCAGCGCCCTCGGACGAAAGCTCACGGACTTTACCAACGCCGACGGCAAACCGCCGACCGGCAAGGACTCTGCCGCCGATGATACCATTGCCATTCGCAAAGCCCTTGCCGCAGGACCGGGAATCGTCTACATCCCTCCCGGATTCTACCGATGGGGCGAGGTCACCGTTCCCTCGGGCGTCAGCGTTGTCGGAGCCGGGTCGTCCACCGTCATCCGATCCAGCGGGCCGAAGGTCATCTTCATGCAAAAGGGCGTCAAAGACTGGCGAATCCAGGACCTCGTGCTCGACGGCGAAGCAAAGGGCGAGTGGAAGAGCCGCAAGGACGAAGGTCATAGCGGAATCCTCATCCACGAATCGACCGATTTTCAAGTCCGCAGCCTGACCGTTCGAAATTTCAACGGGCCCGGAATCCAACTCTCGCGTGTCTCCGGCGGATGGGGATCTCAAGGCAGCCTTGAATTGCTGATCTGCAGCGAAAACTACGCCGGCCTGCGGTTCGATATTCGCGCCGAATACCTCGACGCCACGCGAATCACCTGCCGAAACAACGTCGTCGGGTGCATCCTCCACGCCGGAAACGTCAAATTCTCCACCTGCAACTTCACATGCAATATCGACGGGTTCTTCATCGAAGACAAGGACAACGGTTCACACGGCTCGATCAGCAATTGCCTCTTCAACCACAACGAACGATACGCCCTCTACTGCCGAAAAGTCGACAACGGCATGCTCCTGGACAACTGCTGCTTCTTCTGCGGCGCGATCCGTCTGGAGGACTGCAAGGGCATCAACATCACCGACGGCGAGATCTCCTGCGGCCTCGAGGTCGCGGGCAAGGGCGTCAACCGCATCGCGGGAAACTACGTCATCCCTCTGAGGTCCTCCGCCGAGTTCACGCCGGAAACAATCGTCCAGGACAACTTTACCGACGCCGGGCCGTGGAATCGAAACAACGTCCAAGCCCCAGCCACTCAACCGGCAGGGACGAAATAGAAAGGAAGACAACCATGTTCAAAACCAACGAATACTTTGACGGCAAGGTGAAATCCATCGCGTTCAAAAGCGTCGAAGGTCCCGCCACCATCGGCGTCATGGCCCCCGGCGAATATGAGTTCGGGACCTCCACTCAGGAAACCATGCGGATCATCAGCGGCAGCCTGGCGATCAAGCTTCCCGGCCAGGACCAATGGACCACCTACGGTGCAGGTCAATCCTTCGTCGTCCCCGCCAACAAGAAGTTCGGCGTCCGCGTGAGCGAGGAATCCGCCTACCTCTGCCTCTACGCATAATTGCCCGCGAATGCAGGGGCGGGTCTGAGACCTGCCCTCTTGCGTCTTCTTTGTGGCGTACGCTTTGACGTGTGATCTTCCCCCGTGGGGCGGGTTTCTCAACCCACCATTTGATTGATCCCTCAAACCGCTGGGATCACCCGTCGCATATGGTCAGTTGATCAGCCGCCTGAAGTCCGAGGCAACGTATTTTTCAAAACGCAACTTGCAGTATTCAACAGTTCGGCCAGTTTCCTTGTCTTTTGTTTTGCCGTTGAACCAAATGCTTCGCTTTCCCTTGTTCTTGCCGTTCTTGTTCTGATTGGACTCTCGGATGAACTCATCAGAGGACATGATCCAGGTTGTGTCCATTCGCTCCGAGTAAAATACGAACCAGTAATTATCCCGCAATTCATGGGGAATAGCTGCAAACAGGGCGAATGACATCGTTGGATCGGGCTTTGATCTGCACAGTTATGAATGAACCATCGGGTTTTCGAATAACGGCGTCTATTGCATCGTCATCCACGAGAGGCACGTAAACATCAAGACCCTCTTTGAGCATCCTTCCAATGATCCAGTACTCGATACGTTTTCCAAAACTTGCGGAATGTCTGAATGGTTGAGCCATGCCTTCCTCCAGAGATAATCTTCAGGTAAGTCCAATTAGAAGGGTTCAGAAACGCGTTCTGCAAGATCACTGATCCTTTTTCTGATGATAACGCGCCTTCAATTCTTCTATCAGCATACCCGCCTTCTTCTGTCCATCCTTACGTTGCTCTGCGCGTTCTTCGGTTGATCTGAACTCAATCTCAGCTCCGGCAAGTTCCTTCTTAATGGCCTCGGACAGAGCGTTAACGAAAGCAGAAAGTATCTTCTCCAGTGCCTCGCTCAGGAAGGTCTCATACTCGCTCTCAGTGTCAACCTCATTCCTTATCGAGTAGATACTAGCCAGGTAATTGTCGCAGGTGTCAATGACCTCTGGCCCAAGGACAATCTGATTGAGGGTGACAAAATTCCAGAAGTTGTCCAGCTTCTGCCTTACTTTTTTGGCATACGCCACATCTTCTGACGGAAGCTCTTTTGTCCCAGAAGTCCTATAGCATTTCAGGGCGGTAACACCATACTGAAGAGGCGAGATATCTCCGCAAAGCTCAAGGAGCATCTGCAGAAGCTTGTCGCAAGCTTCCACGCGGCGTCCGGTCAGAAACTCATGGTATCTTGCTTTCTGAGTCCATTTGAAACGAAGACGTTCCACCAGTGGAGTGGCTATAATGCCCAGGAGCAAGCTGAAGATCGCTGTTATCGCCCCAATTATCTGGCCGACGATAGCCGAATCTGCAAGAATACTCAATTGGTTAGAAGCAGCCATGAATGACTCTCCCTTGCTGGGCATAGCCGGCTATTGGGGATGTCTCCGACGCCAGTTCGCGATTGGTCAATGTGATGATGTCCAGAGGAACCACGAACCTCCGCATCGTGTCGATTTCCGCGTCTTTGGTCATCAAGGCGCGTTCGAAAATCGTTTTACCTTCGAAATCGTCGGAGATGATGGCAATATCGATGTCGCTCTCTTCCGTGGCGGTCTCGTGAGCGTGAGACCCAAACAGGATGATCCGAGATACCGTCAGCCCGGACTCTTTGAGACGAAGACCAAGATGTTGAATAGCCTTCAAAACTGTTTCTTGATCCATACAAGCACCTCGTGGGTTTGGTCGAGAAGTCTTCTCGTTTCGACTCGATTGTATTCATGGAGCATCTTGGCCAGGTCGTCCGGATAGCGCGTTGGAACGCTGACTCGGTTCAAGAGGAAGATGACCGAACTGATATCTTCAGGGACTTCGATTTTGACCGTTTCGACCAGGTAAAGGAGATTGTGCGTCTTGGGTGGTTCTTTCTTCAGGCGTTCCAGATAGACGGCCTTGAGAGCTTTCTCGATGGCCAGGTGGCACAGGAAGACGGCGTAGAAGTACCGTCCGCCGGAAAACATGAAATCCGCCGTATCCAGATCGTAATCCGCCTGGCGAAGCCATTCCTGTGGAAGTTTTCCCATAGGCGTGATTATACCCATGAATCATGCAGAAAGAAAGGGCTGGTGAGGGTTCGCTCACCAGCCCGGTTATTGTTACGTCTGTTTGACGTATTTTCGACTTCTGACGATCCGGCTATTTTTTGCCTTTCTTCGCGGGTTTCCTGGCGGCAGGCTTTTTTGCCTTGGCGGCGTTCTTTGTCGGAGCTGCCTTGGCGGCCTTGGCTTCCTTTACCGCGGCCTGGGCGGCGGCGAGGATTGCGATGGGGACGCGGAATGGCGAGCAGGACACGTAGTTCATTCCGACTTTGTAGCAGAACTCGACGCTCTTGGCATCGCCGCCGTGTTCGCCGCAGATACCGACCTTCAGGTTCGGTCGGGTCGCACGGCCGCGTTCGATACCGATCTTGATCAGTTCGCCGATACCTTCCTGATCGATGGTCTGGAACGGGTCGGCGGGGAGGATTTCCTTTTCGAGATAATCGGGGAGGAATCCGCCGATATCGTCACGGCTGAAGCCGAATCCCATCTGCGTCAGGTCGTTGGTTCCGAAGCTGAAGAACTCGGCGAATTCGGCGATCGTTCCGGCCCGGAGGGCGGCCCGGGGGATTTCGATCATGGTACCGACCATGTGGGAGATTTTCTTAACGCCCATGGTGTTGCACACATCGGCGTGGACCTTCTTGATCAGGTCGATCTGGTTGGCCAGTTCGTTGCTGTGGGCGACGACGGGGACCATGATTTCCGGCATGACCTTCCTGCCGGCCTTGGTGAGTTCCGCGGCGGCTTCGAAGATGGCCCGGACCTGCATTTCCGTGACTTCGGGATAGGTGACTCCGAGACGGCATCCGCGATGACCCATCATGGGGTTGTTTTCATGGAGGGCTTCACCGCGTTTTTTGATGTCTTCCAAGCTGATGTTCAGAGCACGGGCGAGTTCCTGGAGCTTTTCATCGCTCTGGGGGACGAACTCGTGGAGCGGGGGATCGAGGAGGCGGATGGTGACGGGCAGTCCGTCCATTGCCTCGAGGGTGGCCTTGATATCGCCCTTGACGTGCGGGAAGAGTTCCGCGAGGGCGGCTTTTCGCTCTTCGAGCGAGCTGGAGAGGATCATCTTGCGGAGCTTGAAGAGTGGCTCATCTGAGCCGGCGCCGTAGAACATGTGTTCGGTCCGGAAGAGGCCAATACCTTCGGCGCCGAACGAGCGGGCCTTGGCGGCGTCTTCGGGTGTGTCGGCGTTGGTTCGAACGTTCATTTTGCGGACGGCGTTGCAGATTTTCATGAAGGCTTGGAAGTAGGGGTTTTCTTCCACGGACTTGACCATGTTCATTTTTCCGTTGTAGATGTAGCCCTTGGATCCGTTGAGGCTGATGTAGTCGCCTTCGCGGATGACGACGTCGCTGCCTTCAACCTTCATTTCCTTGGCGTGGACGTTGATGTGCAGTTCGCCGGCACCGACGATGCAGCACTTGCCCCAGCCGCGCGCTCCGAGAGCGGCGTGCGAGGTCATACCACCGCTCCCGGTAAGGATACCTTCGGCGGCC